>NZ_CP042808.1:707500-1061250 GCF_004014775.2 Acetobacter oryzoeni | reverse complement strand
CCTGCCCTGCACGCTCTTATGGGGCTACCCGTTGGCGATGAACTCCAAACAGAACCCGCCATTCTGGGCTGTGATGTGAAAGAAAACGATGCCCGGCAGGATTTTTTACGCGCAACACTTGCGCCCTCCCCGCAAGGCGCTGTACCTGTGGCCACGCCTTTTTCCCGGCAGGATTCAGCACAGCTGAACATTCTCAAGCAAAGCCAGGTTTTGGTAATGCGTGCCCCCTTTGCTCCGGCACAAAAAGCAGGCACACCCTGCCAGATAATCCGCCTGCCCTGATCGCTCCCTTGACATAAAAAGAGAACTTATGTAGAACAATCGCAAGATTTTTTTTCATTACGACAGCCGCTTTTTGAGGTGCGATATGCTGACGCGCAAACAGCACAAACTCCTGCTTTTTATTGATTCGCACCTCAAACAAACAGGTTTCTCACCTTCCTTTGATGAAATGCGTGAGGCTATGGGCCTGCGCTCCAAATCTGGCATTCACCGGCTTATTTCCGGGCTGGAAGAACGCGGGTTCTTGCGCCGTCATCACCATCGGGCGCGGGCGCTGGAAGTTATTCAACTGCCAGAAATGCAGGAACTGCCACCCAACGTGGTGCGTGCCAGCTTTACACGCCCCAAAGCCGAAACCGTACGAATCCCGCTTTATGGGCGCATTGCCGCAGGCCTACCCATAGAAGCCGTGCCTGATACCACCCATGCGCTCACGGTTCCTGCCGAAATGCTGGGCAGCGGTGATTACTACGCGTTGGAAGTAGCCGGAGATTCCATGGTGGATGCTGGCATTCTGGATGGTGACAACGTCATTATCCGCCGCACAGATCAAGCCGAAAATGGGCAGATTGTGGTGGCGCTAATTGATGAGCATGAAGTTACGCTCAAACGCCTGCGCCGCAAGGGCAACATGATTGCGCTGGAACCTGCCAATTCCAGCTACGAAACCCGTATTGTTCCGGCTGAAAAGCTGCGTATTCAGGGCTGCTTGGCTGGGTTGATCCGTCAATATTAAGGCAAATACCTGCGGGGCAAAACTTACCCTGCAGGTATCTGTTTTTCTATTACTGGCAGACATCGTCCCACTGCGGGAAAAGCTTCGCCAGTTCAGACACCACATCTGGTGTAATTTCCGCACAAAACGGCACTTCTGCCAGAATACGCACCCTGCCTTTTTGCGCGATTGTCTCACGGTTTTCTGCATTCAGTGGGCCACTTAGCACCACACCAGCCACGGCAATGTGCCGGGCACGCAAGGCTTCCAAGCTCAACAAAGTATGGTTAAGCGTGCCAAGCTCACTCCGCGCCACCAGCACTACGGGCAAGCCCCAGCGTTGGGCCAGATCAATCATCATCAGGTCTGGCGTTGCAGGCACCATCAGGCCGCCTGCGCCTTCTACAACCAGCGGCTTATCTGCATCACCTTGTGGCAGCGCCAGTTGGGCGGGATCAACCTGCACACCTTCTGCACGCGCTGCAGCATCGGGAGAAAGGGGCGCAAGAAAAGCCCCTGCGGGTTTGAAGCAAGGCGGATCTCCGGCAAGGTGCTTCACTGTAGGGGTATCCCCTTCCTCATCCGCCAAACCGCTTTGCAAGGGCTTCCAATAAGCCCCCTGCCAGCACCGCACCAAGCAGGCGGAAACCAGCGTTTTGCCAATGCCAGTATCGGTGCCCGTTACAAATACGCCTTTGCGTGGTGGCTTACGGAAACAGGCATACCCAACACGCCATGTAATGGCGCATCCTGCTTGCTGAAACCGCAAAGCAACGCGGCGCAAATATGTAGAAGATAACGGCACAGCGCCATCGCGCGGAACAGATGCGCCTGTAGCCTTCAGATGCCGTACAAAATCCAGCCCATCTGCAAAAGCCTGCACAATATCCTGCTCTGCCCAACCACCAGAAAACGCAGGCGGGCACCAACTTTGCACAGCGGTTAATTCTGGGTAAACCGGAGTTGCTGCCTGTTGTCCTTCTTGCTTACAGGCCTGTTGCCATTCAGCAAATGTGCCGTCCAGCAATGTAGAAACCGCAAGCACACCACCCGGAGCCAGAAGCTTTGCAAGAGTGCGCAAAACCTTTGCGGGTTCTGGTAACCATTGCATAATCAGATTGCCACAAATCAGATCAAATGGGCCGTTCACATCTGGCGTGGTCGCGTCCATCTGATGGTAGGAAACACTTTCCCCTAACCGGCTTTTAGCCCGCGCGAGCATATTTGGCGCAAAATCCGTTGCCAGAATATCTGCATCAGGCCAGCAAGCGCGCAGATGTTCGGTTAGCAACCCAGTGCCGCAACCAATTTCCAAAATACGCAGGGGCTTTTTGGCATCCATGCTGGTGTGTATGCGCTGGAACAGTTCACGCGCTGCCACACGTTGCACCGTGGCTGCTTGATCATACTTTTCGGCGGCATCAAAACTTTGGCAAATACGCACAGCGCGGGTGGGTGTTTTCATCGTTGTTGTTCCATCCTGTTGCGCAGCGTTTCCAAAAACCAGGCACATTCGACCGGGTGCGTTTGAGGCAACAGATGCCCTCCGTTTTCCACCCATTTTATATGAGCTGGAGCAGGAAAAGAGGCTTTAGTCATACTGGGTGAGGCAATGTCATCCTGCCGCCCTGCCAACACATCTAACGAGCCACACGGCAAATCTGCCCGCACATCTTCTGTGCACAGAAGATCCAGCCCATGCACCAGTTTTTCTGGCTGGCAGCGTGCGGCAAAAACAGGCGATGCTCCACAGCGCTGGCGGAAATCATTTACCACCGCAGCAGGTTCTCGCCCCAAGCCGCGTATCATGCGTTGCACAATGCGTGGCGCCACACCTTCAGAAAAACCTTCTCGGCTGGCAAAGCAGGCAAACGTGTTGATACCTGCAAACCGGCTCCCTGCCGGCAAAACGCCCTGCCTGCGTTGCATCATCAGCCACATAAAGCCGAGGGAATGGCCAATCCCCAATATGGGCTGCTGTTTTTGGCATACATCATCCAGCGTAATCGCTTTTGTAACACCGCTCGCCTCTGGCTTTAAAAAACCGAGGTCCAACGTTACTGCATCTGCCCAGTTCAGTTGCGCAAGCGCGGGTTGCCAGAACTCCGGCCCAAATGCCCAACCGTGAACAAACACAGGTAAAAGCCGCGCCATTA
Organism: Acetobacter oryzoeni; assembly: GCF_004014775.2. Taxonomy (NCBI): domain Bacteria; kingdom Pseudomonadati; phylum Pseudomonadota; class Alphaproteobacteria; order Acetobacterales; family Acetobacteraceae; genus Acetobacter; species Acetobacter oryzoeni. The sequence goes on along the minus strand of NZ_CP042808.1, from coordinate 1,058,097 downwards.
CGCCAAACCTTTGCTGGCACGTATGAACGTATCAGCCAGCGCTTCCATTTGCGCCCATGTATGGTTGGCATGAAAAACCACCCGCAAACGGCAGCCGCCTGGTGGCACCGTGGGGGGACGAATAGCCACGGCCAGAAAACCAGCCTCTAACATCTTCTGGGCCAGAGTGCGCGCCTGTGGCTCCTGCCCTACCAGAATGGGCACAATCTGGGTGCTGGATGGCCCTGTATCCTGCCCCGCATCGTGCATTTTCTGGCGAAAGCTGGCGGCAAGTGCGGCAACATGCGCACGCTGGGCGTCCATTTGCGGCAGCAAATCAAGTGCTGCATCAACAGCCCCCAACACCAAAGGAGAAGGCGCTGTAGAATAGATAAAGCCAGAAGCCGCGTTATCGAGCCATCTGCATAGTCCTTCGGAGGCAGCAATAAATGCCCCCATACTGCCCAAGGCCTTGCTGAAGGTGCCTATCACCACATCGGCTAGCCCATTTGCCAACCCGGCACCTTCTGGCCCCAATATACCGGTTGCGTGGGCTTCATCCACACATAGCAGAGCGTCATATTTTTGGGTGACCTCATGCAGCGCGGCAATATCCGCTACATCGCCATCCATGCTGAACACGCTTTCTGTCAGCACAATACGTAGGCCGGTGCCTTCGGTTTTCTGAAGCAGGTTTTCAAGATGCGCCACATCATTATGGCGGAACCGAATCGGGCGTATACCAGCCGCTGCACAACCATGATACAGGCTGGCATGGATAAGCTTATCCGCCAGAATAACGGCGGGTGCCCCACATACCTGCACAGAAAGCCGTGCCAAAGCTGGCACTAGGGAGGCATTGGCCTGCCAGCCGGAAGAAAACAAACGTGCCGCCTGCATGTGCTTTAGCCGCGCCACACGTTTTTCCAGCATACAAGCCTGCGAGGATGTGCCTGTTACCAACCGGGAGGCACCGCTGCCGCTGCCTTCTGCCTGTGCCCAAGAACACGCCCGCTCACGCAACAAGGGATGCATGCGCAGGCCCAGATAATCGTTGGACGAAAAATCTGTGACCACAACGCCATCTGAACGCTTGAGCAGCGCCCCCCCGGCATATTGCCATTGCTGACAGGTGCGCAAACGCCCCTGAGCAGACAGATCTGCCAGCCCCTTCTGGAAAAGATTATCAAACCGCGTCATGTAACATGTGGTGCCGCAGCCTGAAGGGCGGGTCAATCATCTACAGGGAACATTCCATGACAGAAGCTTCCGGCTCATCTCTATCTTCCATGCCGGAATGGTACACGCAGGGCCTGCCCCATATCTGGCTACCTTATAGCCAGATGAAAACAGCCCCGGCGCCACTTGCCGCCGCACGCACGCACAACACCCGCATAACCCTAACCGATGGCCGGGAACTGGTAGATGGCGTGGCCGCGTGGTGGACAGCCTGCCACGGCTATAATCACCCTCATATTCGCCAGGCTGTATGCCAGCAGATGGAAACCATGCCTCATGTGATGTTTGGCGGCATGGTGCACGAACCCGCCCTGCGGCTGGCCAGCAGATTATGCGCCATGTTGCCGGGAGATCTGGAGCGGGTGTTTTTTACGGATTCAGGCTCGGTTTCCGTAGAAGTGGCCATGAAAATGGCCATTCAGTACCGCCTGAACAAAGGGCAGACCAAACGCACCAAGATGCTGGCCTTCCGGGGTGGCTATCATGGGGACACACTGGCCACCATGTCTGTTTGTGACCCGGAAGAAGGCATGCACCATCTGTACGGTTCTGCCCTGATGGAGCACGTGATCTCCCCTCTGCCAGTCGATGAAGCCAGCACCGCTGTATTTCTAAATCTGCTGGCCAAACATGCGCACGAACTTGCCGCCATTATAACCGAGCCTTTGGTGCAGGGTGCTGGCGGCATGCTGTTTCATGCCCCGCAAACACTGCGCACTTTGCGCAAAGCTGCGGATGACCACGATGTGCTGCTGATTTTAGATGAAATCTTTACCGGCTTTGGCCGCACCGGCACCATGTTTGCCTGCGAACAGGCTGGTATTGTGCCCGATATTATCACGCTTTCCAAAGCGCTTACGGGCGGCACCATGGCCCTTGCTGCCACAGTGGCGCGGCGGCATGTGTTTGAGGCTTTCCTTTCTGATAACCCCGAACACGCGCTGATGCACGGGCCAACCTTTATGGCCAACCCACTGGCTTGCGCCTGCGCCAATGCCTCGCTTGATCTGTTTGAAACCGAGCCCCGCCTTCAGCAAGTGCAAGATATCAACACGTTTCTGACTGAGGCGCTGGAACCCTGCCGCACCCTGCCCGGCGTAAAGGATGTACGCACACTTGGGGCCATTAGTGTTGTAGAACTGGAAAAGATCAATAACCCGGATGCATTGCGGCAGCGTTTTATTGCCGAGGGCGTATGGATACGCCCCTTCCGCAATATTGTTTACCTAACACCCGCGTTTACAATTGAAAAACAGAATTTACGCAAACTAACAGATGCCATTTACAAAGTATTACCCTGAAAAACCGTAAGGTCAGGAAGATGAAGGCGTTGTATGCATCCATGCTGCCGCAGCGTGTTCATCTTCTTCCCGCGCATCCACCCATGCCGTATGGCCGTTGGCGAACTCTTCTTTTTTCCAGAACGGCGCGCCGGTTTTAAGCCGATCGATCAAGAACGATGTGGCCGAAAGTGCCGCGGCCCGATGTGCCGCAGCAGTGCCCACCAGCACAATAGGCGCACCCACTTCTAACCTGCCAACCCTGTGTATGAGCGTACATCCAAGCAGATTGAAGCGCTGCATGGCTTCCTGCGCAAGCTGGTTAAGGATTGTTTCTGTCATGCCCGGATAATGTTCCAGCGTCAGGCTCAGCAAACCATCTCCGCCACGCACCTGCCCTATAAACAGACCCATACCGCCAACTTGTTCAGAAAGGCTGGAAAGGCGCGCGGTTTCAGCCCCTGTATCAAAAGCTGCCTGCTGCACCAAAACACGAACAGACATGCGTATCAGCCGCCTGTCATGGGGGGGAAAAACGCAAGCTCATCACCAGCTTGCACACAGGTATCAAACCCACCCAACTTTTGGTTGATGGCAACACGAATGCGCGGTGTGCCGGCAAACACCTCATCCAGCTTTGCATCATGCTGGCGCAGCTCCTGCACCAACGCCGCAACAGGCATAGTAGTGGATGGCAGCGTAACCCGCTGGCTTTCACGCCCCAATTGCTCACGCAGGGCGGCAAAATAAAGAATATTTACGGAGCCTGTCATGGCCTGCCTGCCGTGGTTTGAGTTTTCAGCCGCTTCATCCGCTACGCTCAAACAGCGTAAGCGTTAATGGTGCACGGTGGAACGGTTATCCTTGATGGTGCTAACGGATCCATCTGGTTGGATCAAGGTAATGGTGCCGTCATCATTCGGAATTTCGATAGGTGCACCTACACCACGATGCGCCCCGTATTTGCTGGAAACATCCGGCTCTACATCTGGCAGTTTACCCGCTGTACCACCCCCAATAACGCCGTGGCGAATATCTTCTTTTTCGCCAATGCTCATTTCCTCACCATCAGGAAGCTGGGGGCCATTCGCCACCTCTCCACCCAGCACAGTACCTACGCGGTCTTTTTCAACATCTTCCAGCGTAGGCAGTGGCGTTGGAGGGCCGGGCCACATATTGCCACCTTCTGGCAGAATGGGAATATCTACAGCAGATTGCCCCCTGATCCGCCGCATATTAAGGTCTTCCCCCGATGGGGCATTGGGATTTTCGCCCGGAAGCGTTGCTGTATCCGATACAAACTTGTCAAAGCCTGCACATCCGCTCACGATCATACATAAACCTAGAAGAGCGGCTTTTCGCATGCCCTGACTCCGCAATCATCATCTTTCAATAGCAGGCGAATCATTCCCTGCCTGCGATTGCGGCCCTTTAGAACCGCACCTCATGCTAAATAACGGTTTATCCACCAGACACAAGGCGATGCGGCAAAATGAAGTTATTTTTCTGGAATAGATGCAGCGTATTACTAAAATAGTAACGAAGTTTTTTACATTTCAACATGGCGCAAACCGGTTGTTAAATAATCCCAGCCGGTTATCAATGTAAGCACCGCAGAAATCCAAAGTAATACAGCACCAATAAGCGCAACTGGTAGCCACGGCATACCCAGTAAAGCGCCAGTTCCATCACCCGCCAGCAAAAAGCCAATGGCTGTCATTTGGAAGCCGGTTTTCCATTTTGCCAAACGGGTTACGGGCAGGCGCGCATGCCGCTCTGCCAGATATTCCCGCATACCGGAAACCAGAATTTCACGGCACAGAATAATAATGGCTGGCCATAGCCCCTGATAAGGCAGACGCGCAAAACCAGCCAGCACCATCAGGCATGCCCCAACCAGCAGTTTATCTGCAATGGAATCAAACATGCGCCCGAAATCTGACATCTGATGGCGTGAACGCGCCAGCTTACCATCAAAATAATCGGTTATTCCCGCCAGAATGAACAGCAGACACGCCAAGGCATCTGTACGCGGGCTTCCCCATGCAGCCAGAGTGACCACTATGGGTATGGCTACAATACGCGAAATTGTCAGGACATTCGGCAGATCTGTCAGCATTGCGGAATATAGTAACCTATTTCCTGCACTGCTGGAATGGCTTATGCTATCGCAAAGGTGTCAGGCACCCAGAATTCTTGTGCAATGCTCATATGCCAATGCTCATTCTGGTGTCCAGTCTGGGTGAAAATGGCCGTAAATGGCCCGTGCAGTTTCTCGGCTGATACCGGGTGCGGCTTCCAGTTCTGCCAAACCGGCTTGTTTGATCGCACGTGCTGAACCAAATGTGTTCAACAGCAGCTTTTTACGCGCCGGCCCAATACCGGGCACATCATCCAGTTCAGATTTCACCAACGTTTTGGATCTGCCAGACCTATGGGTGGTAATGGCAAACCGGTGCGCCTCATCACGCAGCCGCTGTAAATAGTACAGTACAGGGTCGCGCAAATCGAGCTGGAACGGCTCCTTGTCCTCTGTATAGAACCATTCCTTCCCGGCATCACGGTCTGGCCCCTTGGCAATGCCCACAAGCTTTACGCCTGTTACACCCAGATCATCCAGCACACTGCGCACGGCAGAATATTGCCCGGCACCCCCATCAATCAGCAGCACATCGGGCCAGTTGGAAGTATCCCCCTCTTCCGCTTCTTTCAAAGCACGGCCAAAGCGGCGCTCCAGCACTTCGCGCATCATGCCAAAGTCATCCCCTGGTGTAACGGGACCTTTGATCTTGAACTTGCGATACGCCTTGCGGTTAAAGCCCTCCGGCCCACCCACAATCATCACCCCATAGGCGTGCGAGCCCTGAATATGGCTGTTATCATACACTTCTATGCGTTCTGGCGGCGCATCCAGCCCCAGAACATCTGCCACGCCTTGCAGCAATTTGGCCTGCCCTGCGGTTTCTGCCAGCTTGCGGCTTAACGCATCCCGCGCGTTGGTTACCGCATGATCAAGCACCTGCTTTTTCTCACCCCGCTGTGGTGTCAGAATTTCTACCTTGCGGCCACGCCGGAGAGAAAGCGCCTCCGTCAGCAGCAAAGATTCCGGCAGTTCATAATTCACCAAAATCTGGGCCGGGCATGGCTTGTCATCATAAAACTGCGCGATAAAGGCAGAAAGCACATCTGCGGGTGCGGCATCCTGCGTATGGGCCGGAAAGAACGAGCGGCTGCCATTATTGCGCCCACCGCGAATGAAAAACACCTGAATACAGGCGTGTCCGGCCTCCTGCCACAATGCCAGCACATCTGCATCCTGCAAAGATGCCGGGTTGATCACGCTGGATTCCTGCATCTGTGCCAGCGCACGAATACGATCTCGCAGCACGGCCGCACGCTCAAAATCCAGCGCTTCTGCGGCGACATTCATTTCCTGCCCCAAGGTTTCGCGCAGCGCCGTATCCTTGCCAGACAGGAAATCCCGCGCCTGTTCTACCAGTTGCCCATAGGATTGCTGATCTATCCGGTCCACACATGGGCCAGAACAGCGTTTGATTTGATAAAGCAGGCATGGGCGGGTGCGGGCGTTAAAAACCGCATCTGTGCAGGAGCGCAGCAGAAAAACGCGCTGGATCAAGTTGAGCGTCTGGTTAACAGCCCAAGCCGAAGCAAACGGCCCCCACAGGCTGGCTCCTTTAACGGCCTTGCCGCGGTGCTTGGCAATTTGCGGGAACGCATGTGCATCTGTCAGCATCAGCCACGGGTAGCTTTTGTCATCCCGCAGCAGAATGTTGAAGCGCGGCTTCATGCGCTTGATGTAGTTGGCCTCCAGCAGCAGCGCTTCCGCTTCCGTGTGGGTGGTCACAATTTCCATTGCCACCGTTTCGGAAACCATGCGCCGCAGCCGTTCGGGCAGGCGGTTGATATGGGTGTACGATGTTACCCGCTTTTTAAGTGCTAAGGCCTTACCAACGTACAGCACCTCTCCCTTAGCCCCGAGCATACGATACACGCCGGGTGAAAGCGGCATGGTTTTAAGCGCATGCCGAATGGCCTCCACCCCTTTTACGGCAGGGGCTGCCTGTTCCTGCGCCACAGGCAGGGTGTCTGAAGGGGTAGAATCAGCTGTCATCATACGCTCTTGGTCGAAAGGGAAATTTCATCCACCGTTTTTGTGGATAACTCTGTGGAACAGCTGGGGCTGACTCATCATAAACCGCAGAAAGTCGGCCCTTTCAACAGATTGCACAGTTTTTGATCATTCCTGCCAACTCACTGATTTCAAAAGATTTAATGTGTTGCGGTTTTTTGACACCCTGCGGTTTTTGAACTTTTTGTTGAAAATACGCGATGTCAAGACAGGAAGTGGACAATTTTTGCAGTTTTTTGTTCTCATGCAATCCTGCTTTGTTCTGCCACCTGTTCCGCCTTTTCCAACACGCGCAGGAAGTTTTCTCCCCAGAAGGCCGCAATTTCACTTTTGTCATAACCACGGCGCATCAACTCGGCAGTGATGTTCACGCCCTGCGTGGCGTTCTGCCAATCTTCCAGCGCGCCACCACCATCAAAATCTGAGGAAATACCTACGTATTCTGGCCCTAGCCTGCGCACAACGTAATCAATATGGTCCACCAGATCGGCTACAAAACCCTGCCGTTTGCCTTCCTCCGGCTTGGGCTTCAAAAATGCGGGCATGGCTGTAATCTGGATAACACCGCCACTTTCCTTCAGCGCATCCAACTGCTCATCATCCAGATTGCGCGGGTGATCACAAAGCGTGCGCACGCAGGAGTGACTGGCCACAACAGGGGTGGCAGAAACCTGCACAGCCTGAAGCATGGTTTGTTTGGATGAGTGAGATACATCCACCACAATGCCAAGGCGGTTCATTTCAGCAATCGCTTCACGCCCAAGGACGGAAAGGCCGTGGTGGCGCTGTGGTGTATCCCCCAGACTTGGGCGATGAATGGCCGCATCTGCCAGAGCGTTATGGCCATTATGAGTTAGGGTCACATACCGCGCACCTTTGGCCCGAAACTGCTTGAGCAATGCGGGGTCATCCCCCATGCCGTAGCCATTTTCCACTGCCGGAACAACAACCAGCACACCTTCTTCAAACGCAGCACGCATATCCGCCACAGTGGAGCATACACGTGCGCTTATGCCATGATGAGTGCCCTGCATGCGGCCTATGGCATCCAGCATGGCCCAGCACTGCTGCTGCGCCTGTGCGTGGCCTTCGCGGTCTATAGCTGCCTGAGCAATATATGCCACAAAGCACCCGGCAGACATGCCGCCCTGCTGCATTTTTGGCAGATCTACCCGCCTGTCTGCCGTATTCTCAAACGCATCATTCCGATCAGGCCACGGAATATCGATATGGCTATCCAGAGTGAACAAGGCACGGTGCAGCGCAACTGCATCCGCAGATACGGAAGAAGGTTGAGTTGTCATAATCTAAAAAATGGCCCTGTTACATGAAATTACAAGGGAACAGCCGGGTTCCATCTGCCCCACTTATGCGCCTGTTTTTGCTTGCCCTGCAAACCGCAATCCGTCATGCCACGGCACATGCGATTAGTAACATGGAACATCAATTCCCTCCGCCTGCGCCTGCCTCTGCTCGAAAAGCTGGTGCGGCATCTCGCCCCAGATGTTGTGTGCCTACAGGAAACCAAGGTGCCAGACCCTTTGTTTCCCGAAGATGGCGTAAAGGCTCTGGGTTTTGAGCACCTGCATTATCGGGGCATGAAAGGCTATAATGGTGTGGCCATTCTTTCTCGCCATCCGTTAAAGCCCGTCACGCAAACGCCAGTATGGTATGGCAAGGAAGATTGCCGCCACGTGGCCGCCACCGTATGCGCGCCAGAAGGTGAAGTGGAACTGCACGATTTTTACATTCCTGCAGGTGGGGATGAGCCAGACCCGGAAACCAACCCCAAATTTGCCCACAAACTGGCGTTTGTTGAGGAAGTGACCGAGTGGTTTCAGTCTCGCCCTCTCAACCGCACGGTGCTGGTGGGAGACTTCAACATCGCACCACTTGAGCACGATGTATGGAGCCACAAGCAGCTTCTTAAAATTGTCAGCCACACCCCACCGGAAACAGAGCGCCTAAACCGCTGGCTGCAAACCGGCTTTGTGGACGCCATGCGCCATTTTGTACCAGCAGACGAAAAACTTTATACGTGGTGGTCTTACCGCAACCGGGACTGGAAAAAATCTAACCGCGGCCGCCGTCTGGACCACGTATGGATGACGCCTGACCTTCTGCCCAACCTACACGGCATGACGGTTGTGCGTGAGGCGCGAGATTGGGAAGGCCCCTCTGACCATGTGCCGGTCGTGGTAGATTTCAGCCTTTCAGACTAACGCACGGTTTGAGGCGCCTGTTAGAAAGAGCGCCTCAAACTCTCGTCTCACTGTTTAATAACGATACTGCCACAACAGCCCAACACTACTGCCCGGATCATTTTCCGGGGTGGTAAAGCCGGTGACTGTACCGCCTGTGCCCACTGTTGTGTTCAGCTTGAGGTGCTTTGTTAGATCAACCTGCACCTGCGCCTGCGTGCCAGAACCAGATGTGGCCTGCTTGGCACCTACGTAAACGCCTTTCATCACGTATTTGCCTGCCTCAACGCTGGTGCCACCATTCCCTACGCCGGAACCGCCGCCAATGGCCAAGCGGTCCAGATGCAGGGTTTTACGGATGGTGCCCATGGGGTCAAACGGCGTAAGCCCTGTAAGTGTGGCCAGTGCTGTGCCCAGTTCCACCATCTGCGTGGAGGAAAGCGAGTGCGCATCTGTGCCAAATAGCAGCATAGCCAGAACCTGATCCTGCGGCAGGGGCGGCATGGATTCAAATGTAATCTTGGGTGCGCTGGCATAACCGCCCACCTTGAGCATGGCTGTTTGCCCCTGCACGGCACGATCGGCTTCAAAGTCCAACGTAGGGTCCATTTTATGGCCAACGCCAGAGCCATTAAAGGCCACCCGCCCTTTGGTGAAGTTGAGCGAAATACCGGCCAGGTCAAAGTTGCCGCGCTTGAGGTCAAACCCGCCGCTTACAAGCGGGGCCTGCGTTGTGCCGCCAACTTTCAGCCTACCGGCCATTTCTGCATCAAGGCCATGCCCGCGCACAAAGAACTTGCCTGGTGATGTGACATTCAGGTTCAACCCTATCACGGCAGACTTTGTGCTTTCCGCTTTGGCTGCTTCTACCTGTTTTTGCTCATCACCGGGGCGCACAACATCCAACCGCGCTACGGAAGATGGCAAGGAATTGGGAATGTTAATTTCCACACGCCGCAAATCCACCGTGCCATCAACATCCATGCGGGTTTGCACCTGCCCTTTTACGGCAATATCCGCGTTCATCACCGCTGTTAACAGGTCACTGGAAATGGGCCGGGCATCATGGGCCTGCAAGTGAATATCCAGCGGCATGCCGGGGGAGCCTATGCCCACAAACCCGGTTACGCCCAAGCTGCCATCACCTGCCTTGGCCGTCAGGTTCTGAATAACAACCCTATCGTTCTCTCCCACCACGCGGCCATTGATATTGGCCAAATGGAAGCCTTGGGCAAAATCCTGCACATCGGCATCGCGCAGATCCACCGTGCCAGTTACGCGGGGGGAGGACATAGTGCCTGCAACCAGCAGCGCCATTTGGGCTTGCCCCAACGCCTGCCGCGCCTGTGCCCCCAGAATGCCATTGGCAATACTTAAATCCAGATTGCCATTCACGCGCAGGTTCATCGGCCCGGTTTTGTTCAGCGGGGCCGTGCCAGCCACATTCATGTTCAGCTTGGGGCCTGCTCCGGCTGCCACCTGCACTTTGGCAGAACTGCCAGCCAGATTGGCAGCCGCATCTACATGCAATGGCGGGATGGAAGCCGCGGCAGAACTGCCAGCCATGCGCAAATCTCGCCCGGTCAGCTTCACCTGCCCTTGGGGGGCATTTAGCGTTCCCGCCACCTTGGCCTGAACAGAAACCGTGCCAGATGCCTTGAAATCTGGCGCAAATGGATGTGCCAGCGCGGGCGTTACATTGCGAATGTCCGCCGTAACAGCCAAAGAGGGTTTGATCTTGCCAGCAACATCAATGGTGGCAGGCTGGCTACCAGCAGTTACCAACGTGGCCCGCAGCCGATCAACCCCTATAGTATCCCCGAATGAGACCAGCGCAGGCGCCAAAAGGCGCAGTGTTTCCTGCTTGGCGGTAGCATTCAGCCGCTGCACTTTCACCTGCTTGGCAGGCAGGTTCAACAGAGCTGCAGTATCCAGCATCAATGGGCTGCCAGACCAGCTTGCTGGGCCCACCTGGGCTGTTAGCGCCATAGCATTATCCGGCCCTTTGGCACTCAAGCGCGCCTGCCCGGTTACGCCAGAAGCAGAAAGACCGCCCAGTTTAAGCGTAAGATCAGCATTGGGGTGAGCTGCCGGGTCTTTTACCGTGCCGGCCAGAGCCAGAGAGCCAATTTTTACGCTGGGCATGGCCACGTTGCCATCCAGCTTAAGGGCAACCTGAGGTTTATCTGCCACCTGCGTGGTTTTAACAGAGGCCGCCAGCGCGCCAGAAATAGCCTGCCCGATAAGCGGACGAAAATCTGCCAAGCGCCCCACCTTGAGGTCCAGCGTACCCAGCGGCACCACCTCCCCTGTGGGGAGAGACAACTGCCCCTGCCCGGCCACGCTGTTCCATGACAGTTTGCGAATATCAACCTGCCTGTCACCCTGTGCGCTTTGGGCTAATGCCACATCCAGCAACAATGGTGCGCGGTTAAGCGTGCCATGTGCCTGCACTGTGCCTTCTGGCGCTGTGGGCAGATGCTGTACATTGGCATCCAGCTCTATTGGGCCGCGCGGCATGGTGGCGGTGCCGGGGTCCCCCTTCGCATGGAGGGTAGCGGTAAAATCCTGCATCGGGCCTTTGGCCTGCAAGGCCAGCGTAAGCGCCCCACGCAGGGAAGGTAACGCCCGCGCCAGATCTGTTAGGCCCAGATCAAACGCCAGATCCATATCCCGGCCTGTATTCACCTGCCCGCCACCTTTAAGGTTCAGGGCACGGCCATCTACACTCAGGTTTTGCAGGTCAATCTGCTTGGCCGCTGGCAGTTTATCCTGCGCAGCCAAGGGCCGCATGGTGGCCGTAAGGGCAAATTTGCCATCCGGCCCAATCAACCCTGCTGCCTGGGGCTGTCCACCCGTAATGGCCAGCGTGCCATCTGCGGTAAGATGTGTATCTCCTTCCGGCTTTGCTGGAAGGTCAAACTGCGCGTTCATGCCTGCACTGCCACGCAAAGGCGTGCCCGCCATTTCACCAAACGGCAGCAAATCTGGCAGCTTTAACGCCACCGTGCCGCGCTGTGGAGCGGCAGACTGCACATTGCCAGAGAGATTTAACAAAGGGTGAGAAAGCGTAAAGGCCAGCGGTTTTCCGGGTTTTTGTGGCTCCAACTGCGCATCAAGCTGCAACGGGGCAGAAGCCAGCAGCGTTGGTGCCTTACCCGGCAGGCGCACGCCATCTGCCGTTGCCACCACATGCAGCAAATTGGCCATATCGGCACTGCCGTTCTCACCCGAGAACTGCACTTTCAGCGTGCCTACACCTGCCCCAGATGCGGCGAGCTGATCCACCTGCACCTGCGCTGTGCCCAGCGGTGCGGCCATTTTACCGTGCAGCTGCGCCCCTAAATGAATACCCCCCCATGCCAGATCGGGCGAAAGGGACATGGCTGGCGCATCCACCTCGGCATTCAGGTTACCCAGCTTTTCGGCCAGCAGGTCCAGCACGCCATCTGCATGGGCTTTTATATCCCCGGCAGAAGCGGCAAAACCCAACACCGCGGCTGATGGTGGGCCATTGATATCCAGCTTGAGTGCCAATGGCACCAATTGCGGCATTTTCAGGCGTGTGGCAGCAAAACCATCCGTGCCCTCACTGGCATCCAGATGCAGGCCCAGCTTGCCTTTGCCTGTGGTGGTTGCCAGATCAATCTGCCCGGCAGCATCCAGCCTTTTCAGGTGTAGGGCAATATCCGCCCCCGGCAGAGAAGGCAGGCTTAGCCCATTGATAACCGGATCAATATTCGAAATTCTGCCACGCCCGGCCAAAGCAAAACTGGCAGGAGAGCCCGCAAGCGCCGCCCCCACATTAATACGCCCCACCGCAAGCTTGCGAATATCCACGCCCAGATGCAGCGCAGAAGGTGAACTTTTAGAAGGTGTCGCGGGCTTGGCCGGATCAGACACTGGCAGACGCGGAATATCCAGCTCATCTGCCGTAACAGCGTAAATACGTGCCGTACGCCCGATTATAGCCAGAGGTGACCAGTTAAGCGCCACGTTATGCAGCGTAAGCCAAGCACCCTGCTTATCGCGAATTTCCAGCGTATTCAGCCGAAAGTTATCTGGAAAGCGCCCAGACATACCCGTAAGCCCGATCATCCCCCCCGTAAGGGAGGATGTCTGATGCATGAGCATCTTGCGCCCCGGGCCGGTATTGGCCCCCACCAGCAAAACAGCCACGGCAAGGCCGGTAATACCAACCAGAGAACCGCCGGTTATAAGGGCAATACGCCCCACACGCCGCCAGAGTGGGCGGGCAGGTTTATCTGGTGTGCGCGGCAGAATGGGTTCTGGCGTATCGGCCATTAGAATGTCTCCCCAAGGCCGATATACAGATCCCACTTATCCCCACGTGGGGCGCGGTTAAGGGGTACGGCAACATCCAGCCGAATGGGGCCAATGGGCGTATAATACCGCACGCCGCCACCGGTGCCCACACGCAGCTTGCCCGTAAATGGCAAACTGCTGCTGCCAACCTGACCGGCATCTATAAACCCGGCCATGCCCACATTGCCTATAATCCTTTGGCGGAACTCGGCACTTCCGGCATCCAGAGAGGTTCCACCAATAGCATAGCGTGTGTTTTTATACTGTGGCCCCACGCCCTGCCAGCGGAAGCCGCGTACCGTGGAACTCCCCCCTGCATACAGGCGCTGATCTGGCGGAATATCCCACGTGCTGGCACCCTGAATACTGCCAACCATGCCGCGGAAAGCCAGAACACTGTTGCCCGGCTTGCTAATGCCCAGATGGTGCAGGTCAAAATAGGTAGAGGCCGTGCCGTTCAGGATGGCAAAAAACGAGGTGCCACTGCCTTTGTTGCCCAAGGAAACAGATGGCGTAATGCTCATGCTGGCGCGTACGCCGTGCGTTGCAGGTTCAATAGGGTTACCCACGCCGGTATTATCAAACATGACGGAAAGCGGGGCAGAAATAATGGTGTAATCACGCGTTACATCAAACTGTTCGATCTTTTCCTGCTCGGCCATCAATCCAAAACTGCCGTTCCAGTTTTTGGCCAACGGGCGCGTAATGCCACCACGAATCAAAAACGCCGTCTGCCGGTAAGACCAGAACAACTGCCGCAGCCCTTCAATACGTGCGCTCAAATTCTGATTGCGTTGCAGAAAATCGGGTTTGAAGAAATCTGCATACACATCATACCCCAACCCTTGCTGGGCAGAACCGCCAAGGCCGGTAATCAGTGCGGTAAGGCGCAGGCGCTCTGCATTGCCCAGCAGGTTATAATGTGTCCATGATCCACCCGCACGGGCACCCAAATCTGTGGAATACCCCCCTTCCGCCGCTACGGAATGGCGCTTGGCTTCCTTAAAGCTGAAATCAAGCGGCATGGTGCCATCCACTGCGTAGGTGGAGGCATCCTGCACCGTTACGTTGGAAAATACCCCAACGGAGGCCAGATCCTGCCGCGCGTTTTCAATTTTAGAGGGCTGATAAAGCTGCCCTTCCTGCACTGTCATACGGCGGCGCACGAACTTTTCATGCACCTGCTTCAGGCCGGTTGTGTCTATCTTGCCAATATTTAGCACCGGGCCCGGCGTTACGGGGTAGGTAATGTTCAGCGTATGTGTGGTGGGCTCCAGATAGGCTTTGGGTTTTTCCACCGTGGCAAGAGCGTGCCCATCTTCACGCAGGGCGTCCATCAGGTTACTGCCACCATCCAGCACCGTTTTGGCAACCGCAGGCTGGCCCGGCGCAAGACCAAAGGCTTTTTTCTGGGCATCCGTCAAAACAGGTGGTTTGCCAGTTTTATCATCCACCAGTGTAACGGTGCCCAGATGAAACAGTGGGCCTTTATCCACCTTCACCTCGGCCTGAATTTTCTCACCCGATGGCACGGATTCGATCCATTGTGAAAGAGCGGGAGACATCCCGTCCATCTTCACGGCATCCTTGCCGCCATTCCGGCTGAGGGTGATATGCACCGTGCCTGCGTAATAGCCGCAGCTTTCCAGCGCGGTGCGCAGGCGGTCATACTCATTCCGCACACGCCCGGCCAACGCAAACGGCCCCACCGCATGCGTGGACTGGAGAGACTGGAGATCGGACGAGCTTTTGATAGCCGTATCCAGATCAGCCTCTCCCGTAGGCACCAGCTTGGTGGTGTAAGGCTGTGGGTCTGCCGCCCAGGACCAAGACAGGCAGGACGATGCACCCCACAAGGCGGCACCAGCCAGAACACGATTCGCAGTGAGAGCAAGCCTGTTCAGCATGTTGTTCTTGCGTGTCCTCACTAAAATCTGCCTGCACCTATTTGCCAAAGTTCTGCTTACAAACCCTTTTATGCACATACCATGACAAAAATGCGGTGCCGAAGCCGAAAACAGCTTCTGTTACGCTTAAATTGGCTGATGGATTGTCCAGCCGCCTAAAATCGCGGTAAGAGAGCGCATGCTTTTTCATTCCATCTGCGCCGCTGCCGGGCGCGTTTGTCCGACAGAGCTGTGTCTGGCAGAAATGAAACGATGACACCACGCCCGTCTGACCAAACCCGTCCCCCCTATGCTTCCCCCAAAAAGAAGCCCAATGGCCTTTCCCCTTTACCTGCGTGGGTGGAAGCCTATTTCCGCCGTACGGCAGATTTAAGGGCGGCCCTGCGCCTTGGTGCGTTGGTTGTCTGGGTGCCACTTTCTGTTGGTTTTGAAG
Source organism: Acetobacter oryzoeni (assembly GCF_004014775.2). Lineage (NCBI taxonomy): Bacteria > Pseudomonadati > Pseudomonadota > Alphaproteobacteria > Acetobacterales > Acetobacteraceae > Acetobacter > Acetobacter oryzoeni. The sequence goes on along the minus strand of NZ_CP042808.1, from coordinate 1,042,582 downwards.
CGTGCCTGCTGCTTGTGCCCGGCACACCCAAAATCCGCTGGACACGTGTGATCTGGGGCGTGCTGTGCCGTATTATCGGGTTGCAGATCCATGTTGTGGGCCAACGCGTGGGCACGGTGGGTGGCCTAAAGGCCCGCCAGCGGGGTGAACGGCCTGTTATCTATATTTGCAACCACATGTCCTGGTTGGATGTGCCGGTGCTGGGCACCATTCTGCCCTCCGTGTTTGTGGCCAAAGGCGATATTGAAAAATGGCCCATCATGGGTTTGGTCTCCCAAATCGGGCGTACCATTTTTGTCAGCCGTCAGCGCAGCACCACCGGGCGTGAGCGTGATGAAATGATCCGCCGCATGGTGGAAGGGGATAATCTTGTCCTGTTCCCGGAAGGTACATCGTCCGATGGTTCGCGCGTGTTGCCATTCATGTCCGCCTTTTTTGCTATCGCAAAACTGCCACGGCTGAAGGAAGGCATGGATAAAAGCCTTCTGCCCATCACGTTTGAACCGGGCATGACGCCTCTTATCCAGCCCGTATCCCTTGTGTATGACCGGTTGGAAGACCTGCCTATTTCCCGCCTCCGCCGCCCTGTATTTTCATGGTACGGTGATATGGACCTTGGCCCCCATGTATGGGCCTTGCTGAAGTGGAAGCGCTCCCGCGCAACCGTGTTGCTACACGAGCCGCTGGACCCAGATATGTTCCCCAGCCGCAAGGCTCTGGCACAGGCTGCATGGAAGGCCGTTTCCATAGGTGCGGCAGAACTGCGCCAGAACCGCAAGCCTACGGTTATAAAAGGCCGGTTTAACCCCGCCACCCTGCCCGCCAATTTTCTGCCGCCTTCTGTCAAGAAAGCCAAAAGGATACTTGACAGAACCGCCTCCTTTTTTGCTTCAATACGTATAAGACTTTAGGCAGCAAAACGGGTGGCTGTTGCAGGCCACCAAACCCATAAGGAACATTCGGTCTGTTAAGCGCCAGAATACTTTTTGGCCGTTCTGACATCTCCACTATTCTCGCCTTGGTGAGAAAAGAGGCTTGACCTGCACGCGCTCTGGCCCGATTTCCTCCACCTGCCGCATGGAATGGGCCAGCGGCATAGCGGAGCGCCTGCCATCATGACCGGAACCCCAGCCAACACATCCCCTGCCCGTGGCCTGCACGTTATTACGTGGGGTTGCCAGATGAATGTGTATGATAGTGCACGTATGGGGGATGTTCTGCGGCCACTCGGCTATCAGCCTGTTGCCACACCAGATGCGGCAGACATGATTATCCTGAACACCTGCCACATCCGGGACAAAGCGGCAGAAAAGGTATTTTCAGAACTCGGCCGCCTACGCAAAATCAAGGAAGCGCGCGAAACAGCCGGGCAGCAAACCATTATTGCCGTGGCCGGATGCGTGGCGCAGGCCGAGGGGCAGGAAATTCTGGCCCGCGCGCCGTATGTAGATATTGTGCTGGGGCCGCAAACCTATCACCGCCTGCCAGAAATGGTGGCCCGGGCAGCGCGTGCCGGTGGCGCCGTTATTGAAACGGATTTTCCCGCAGAACAGAAATTCGATTTTCTGCCAGAAGCGGAAGCTCCACAAACCGCAGGCAATTACACGGCTTTCCTGACCATTCAGGAAGGGTGCGATAAATTCTGCTCCTTCTGCGTAGTACCTTACACGCGCGGGGCAGAAAGCAGCCGCCCAGTGCTTTCCGTGTTGGCAGAAGCACGCCGGATGGTGGAAAGCGGTGTAAAGGACATTAGCCTGCTGGGGCAGAACGTAAATGCCTATCATGGTGAAGGGCCAGATGGCTCCACATGGGGTTTGGCCCAACTGGCCTATGAGCTTGCCAAACTGCCCGGCCTTTCGCGCATCCGTTACATGACATCCCACCCGCGGGATATGGATGATGCGCTAATAGCCGCCCACCGTGATCTGCCGCAGCTTATGCCCTTCCTGCATCTGCCGGTTCAGGCGGGGTCTGACCGTATCCTGCGTGCCATGAACCGTGGCCACACGGCAGATGAGTATCGGGATATCGTGCGCCGCCTGCGTGAAGCCCGGCCTGATCTTGCTCTTTCATCCGACTTTATTGTGGGCCACCCCGGTGAAACGGATGAGGACTTTGAAGCCACCATGCATCTTGTGCGTGATGTTGGCTTTGCGCTGGCTTATTCCTTCAAATACTCCCCTCGCCCCGGCACCCCCGCCGCAGGTGCTGGCATGCAGGTGCCAGAGGATGTGAAGGACGCCCGCCTGCAAGCCTTGCAGGCCCTGCTGCGTGAACAGCAGGATGCCTTTAATGCAACACTTGTGGGCAAAACCATTCCTGTTCTGTTTACCTCAGAAGGACGGAAACCGGGGCAGATTGCCGGACGTTCTCCGTGGTTGCAGCCTGTGCATGTTTCTGGGCCCAAGCATCTGATTGGCAAGGAACTGCCCGTGCGTATTGTTGAACGCCTGACCAACTCCCTGTCCGGCGTTTTAGAAGAGGAGTGTGTGTCCGCTTGAGTAGCACGCGTATTTCCGCCTCACCCCGCATGGCTGCAGAAATGCCCCATGCCTCTGCTACCCTGCAGTTTGAAGATAACACCCTTCTGGCGCGCCTTGTGGGAGACCACGACAAGCACCTGCGCTGCCTGGAAGAAGGTTTGGAAGTGGAGGTTGCCCGGCGCGGCAACCGCATTTCCATCCAAGGTGTGCCTGAACAAACGGCCCGCACACGTGCGGTGCTGAGCGTGCTGTACCAAAAGCTGGCAGCAGGCGAAAACGTGGATATCAGCAGCATAGAGGCCGCCATACGCATGTCCCGCCCGCCCCAGAACACCACCACCAGCATTCTTTCCAACACCCCGCAGGCTGCCCCGGAAATAGAAGGCGATCTGCCCGTTATCCGTATGCGGCATGGCAATATCGAGCCCCGCTCCCCCGGTCAGGCCGCGTATATGAAAGCGCTGGCCAAAAAGGAGCTGGTGTTTGGCATCGGCCCAGCAGGCACGGGCAAAACCTATCTGGCCGTAGCGCAGGCTGTGGCCATGATGCAGGCAGGCTCCATTGATCGGATTATTCTTTCCCGCCCTGCTGTAGAAGCCGGTGAGCGCTTGGGCTTTTTGCCCGGAGATATGAAAGACAAGATCGACCCCTACCTGCGCCCACTATATGATGCCCTTTACGACATGCTGCCGGGGGATCAGGTCGTGCGGCGCATGGCATCGGGGGATATTGAGGTTGCGCCGCTAGCCTTTATGCGCGGGCGCACGCTTTCTCATGCATTTGTTATTCTGGATGAAGCCCAGAACACCACCATCGCGCAGATGAAAATGTTTCTGACCCGCCTTGGCCCCGGCTCCCGCATGGTGGTGACGGGTGATCTCACACAGATCGATCTGCCAGCAGGCACCACCTCCGGCCTGCGTGATGCGGTAGAAACGCTTGAAAACGTCAAGGGAATTACCATTTCCCGCTTTGATTCAACAGATGTGGTGCGGCATAAGCTAGTCGCCCGCATTATTGAAGCCTATGATGCAAAGGCGACGGCTGTAAGGGAACCCTCCCGTAGCAAGGGCCGTCAGGAGAAAAATGGAACCGCCAAGTAGCCCCGCCCATATCTCTATGCAGGATATGGATGCCCCAGAAAAAAGCCTGCCTTTTCAGGCTGTTTTTTCCGATGAGCAGAACGAAGGCCCTGAAATCCTTATCCGGGATAGGCGCTGGCGCTCTTATGTGCACAACCCGGAACAGTTGGTTTGGCGCGCCTTGGCCGCCTGTTCAGAATATGGCGGCCTGCCCGATACTGTTGTGCTTGCAACAGACCGGGAGGTGCGCGAACTGAACGGCCGCCACCGTGGCAAGCACCGCCCCACCAATGTGCTGACGTTTGAACCTCCGCCCGGCATTACCGGTGGAGACATTATTCTGGCGCTGGAAACCGTGGTGCGCGAAGCCCGCAAAGCCGGCAAACCTGTTGCAGACCATCTTGCGCATCTGGTCATTCACGGCAGCCTGCATCTGGCCGGGTATGACCACCACCACCCCGGTGAAGCGCGCGAAATGGAAATGCTGGAATCCCGCCTGCTTTCGCGGCTCAGGGTTCCCAACCCTTGGAAGCCCCGATCATGAGCGAACACGATTCCTCCTCAGACAAGCAGGAAGCCAGCAGTCGCGGCCTGTTTTCCTTTTTCCACCGCAAAAAACATCAGACCGATCTGCGCAGCTCCATTGCCGCACTTGTGCAGCAGGCTGCGGATGAGCCTGAAGAATCTGCCACGGGTGAAAAACCGGAGCTAGACAGGCAGGAACGCGCGCTTATTGCCAACGTGCTGCGCCTGCGCAACATCTCGGCAGATGATGTAATGGTGCCCCGCGCCGATATTGTGGCCATGCCGGTTTCCATCAGTCTGGATGAAGCGCTGGCCATGATGCGGCGGGAAAACCATTCCCGCATGCCGGTGTATCGCGATCAGTTGGATGATATCGTTGGCATGATCCATGTGAAGGATCTGATTGCCTATGTTGGCACCAGCGAGGCCTTTAATCTGGAAGTGCTTTTGCGCCAACCGCTGATGATTGCGCCGCAAATTCCGGTGCTGGACCTGCTGTTGCAGATGCGCCAGCGCCAGACCCACATGGCGCTGGTAATTGATGAATACGGCGGCATTGATGGTTTGGTAACCATTGAAGATCTGATTGAAACCATTGTGGGTGACATTTCGGATGAGCATGATGAGCCCGCTATTGTCATGATCACCCCTCGCCCCGATGGATCTTTTGATATAGATGCGCGCTGCCCGATTGAAGAATTTGAAAAAGCCATCGGCCCCATTCTGACAGACAGTGAGAGAGAGGCCGAAATTGAAACCGTTGGCGGCCTTGTGTTCCGCATGGCTGGGCATGTGCCCACCCGTGGTGAAGTGCTAACGCATGAAAATGGCTATCTCTTCCGCGTGCTGGATGCAGATGCCCGTCATATCCGCCGTGTGCGCGTGCGCAAGCTGGCCGAGCAGTCTGCAACACCCACTCCGGCCGAAACATCTGCTGCCACGGATAAATCTGTGGGTTGACGGCAGAGCAAATCTGCCGTCATGCCTTTAACCGCTTACTGATTTGCACCCACCAAGGGAGACCGGATTTCCATGTCTTTCACCCGCCGTTCCATTCTCGCTGCCGGAAGTCTGGCCGTTGCCTCCACTGCCCTGCGCGGTATTTCTCTGGCGGCAGATGCCACGGATACACGCTTTACCCCGCGTGAACTGGGCAACCCCAACGCCAAGATTGTGGTGGAAGAATGGTTCTCCCTTACCTGCATTCATTGTGCACACTTTGCAGAAAACACCTTCCCACAGGTGCAGAAAGAACTGATTGATACCGGGAAAATCCGCTACGTTTTTCATGATTTCCCCACAGATCAGCTTGCAACGGTTGCCGCCATGGTAGCCCGCACCCTGCCGCCAGAACGGTATGAGCCTTTCTGCTCCTCCCTGCTTTCCAGCCTCGATCGCTGGGCCTACATCAAGGAAGGCAGCCCGAAGGATGAGCTGAAGAAAATGGCGGCCTTTGCCGGCATGCCGGGCGATACGTTTGAAAAAGCCATTGCTGATCAGCAGCTCATGCAGTTCATCCTGAACCAGCAGACGGAAGCGCAGGACAAATTCCATTTTGATTCCACCCCCACCTTCCGCTTCAATAACAAGGAGCAGGTGTCCAGCGCGCTGACTTATGAGGACTTCACCAAATATTTGGCTAAAGCCAGCTAAGCCTACGCATGTTGTCCTGAGCCCGCGCCCTATACCTGCATGACAGTTCGTTTCGTTCGTCTGCGCATTGTCGGATTCAAAAGTTTTGCGGATCCGGTAACGGTGGAAATCCTGCCCGGGCTGACAGGCATTGTCGGCCCCAATGGGTGTGGCAAATCCAATGTGGTGGAAGCCCTGCGCTGGGTGATGGGTGAATCGTCCGCACGTTCCCTCCGTGGGGGGGAAATGGATGATCTTATTTTTGCAGGCACCACGGGCCGCCCTGCCCGATCTTTAGCCGAAGTTACTGTTACGCTGGAAGGCACCAAGGGCTTTGGCCCCGCTGCCTTTGCAGATATGGACGAACTGCAGATTACCCGCCGGGCAGAACGCGGGTCTGGCAGTGATTACCGCATAAATGGCCGGCCCGTACGTGCGCGAGATGTGCAAACCCTGTTTGCCGATCTGGCATCTGGCGCACGCTCTTCTGCCATGGTCAGCCAAGGCCGCGTGGCCATGCTGGTTGGCGCGCGGCCAGAAGAACGCCGCACCATTTTGGAAGAAGCCGCAGGCATTACCGGCCTGCATGCCCGCAGGCATGAAGCGGAACTCAAACTGCGTGCCACAGAATCCAACCTGACACGCGCAGAAGACCGCCGCCAGCAACTTTCAGACAGGTTGGATGGACTGGCCGAACAATCCCGCGATGCCAGCCGTTACCGTGAACTTTCCGCCGCGTTGCGAGAAGCCGAAACAGAACTTCTGGCCGTGCTGCATGCCCGCGCTCGGCTGGCTGTAGAGCGCGCCATTGATAACGCCGCCCGCGCCCGCAAAGCCCTGACCGAGCATGAAGAAGCCGCAGAAAGTGCTGTGGTTGCCGAATTTGAAGCCAACAAGGTTTTACCCGGCGCCAGAGAAAAAGCCGATGCTGCCCGCACCGCGCTGGAACGGTGCCGCGTATTGGCTGAAGGCGTTGCACGGGAAGAAGAACGCGCCGCCACACAGGCCAATGATGCCGCAGAACGCCTAAAACAGCATGAGGCCGATGCAGACGCAGCCAAAACCCGTCTGGATGATGCCGCAGCAACGCTTGAACGCCTGAAGGCCGAAAAAGCAGAAACAGAAGCTGCTATTACCTCACTGCCTACGCGCACGGCAGAAGCAGAGGCAAAGCAGCAGGCATTGGCCAAAGAGCTGGTAGAAACAGAGCAGAAACTTGCCCAGCTTACCGCCGAACTTAACACAGCGCGCGCGGCACATGATCGCGCAGCCGAAAATCTGACGGCAGCACAAAACCACCATGCCCGTATTGCGGCAGCATACACAGCATTACAGGCTGAGCTTGCATCGTTAGAGCAGCAACTGCCGGATGCAGAGGCCATTCAGGCTACACAAAAAGCTGTAGAAGATGCCCAAGCCGCTTTCCAGAACGCCAAAACCACACTGGATACGGCAGAACGCACACGGTCTGAATGCAATGTCGCACTTTCCGTTGCGCGCAATAATGCACAGGCTGCGGAGCAAGCGCTAACCGAACTCCGCCGCACGCTGGAACAGGCGCGCACGCGGCTTGTTTCCCTCAAGGCTGATCTGGCCCAAGCGGAAAAACGCCATGCCGATACACTTGCCGCTTTGGTTGATGAAAGCATCCGGCTTCAACTCAAGCAGGAAACCGATGCTGCCGCCCAAGCCGTGCAGGCTGCGCGTGACGCACTGGAAAAAGCCGAAACAGAACGGCTGAACACCAACACAGCCCTAACAGATGCCAGCCGCGCCGCGCAGGAAGCCGAAGCCCAGCGCCGCAATGCAGAAAACACCCTGCGGGCCGCCGAATCCTCTCTTAAACGCGCAACGCAGGAAGCCCAGACCCTAACGCAGGCGCTGGAAAAAACACTGGCAGAAGCCCCGCCAGAAGATGCGCTGAAGCAAGCGCGGGAACAACGCACCACGCAAGAACAGGCCCTGCAAAAAGTTGTGCAGGCGCTGGAAACAACCGAACATAACCTGCAACAACACCGGCAGGAACAAACACAAACACAGCAGCAGCTTACCACCCTGCATGCCGAACTTACCCGCCTACGCGCACAAGCTGAAGGCTTGGCCGAAGCACTGGGGAATGAGAAAGAAGCCTCGGCTGAACCCATATCCGCGCAGATCACCGTTCCCGAGGAATATGAAGTTGCGCTGGCTGTAGCACTCACAGATGGGCTGGATGCCCCCGCAGCAGACAATGCCCCCCGTGGCTGGCATTTGCTAAAAGATGCAACTGCCGCACCTCTGCCCGGCAAAGCTGTTGCCCTTAAATCCGTTATTACCGCACCGCCAGAACTGAACAGGGTGCTGGCATATACTGGCGTTGTACCCGATGGCACAGATGGTGCCAGTTTGCAGGCACAACTTCTGCCGGGGCAATGTCTGGTCTCTCGCGCAGGGGATTTATGGCGGTGGGATGGCTTTTACACCCGCGCGGGTGAACCCGATTCCTCTGCCCGCAGGTTGGCCCAACGCCGTATTCTGCGTGAAACCTCGACCCGCATCGCAGAAATGGAACAGCACGTTCCGCAAGCCGAAGAAAAAGCCGTAGCCGCCCGCACCAACGTGCAAGCCGGAGAAAAACAGGCTCAGGAACAGCGCGTAGAGCGCAGCAAGCTGGAACAGAGCCTGCAAAAAGCCCGCACGCAGGAATCCGAGTTAGAACGCCAACACACGTCTTTCCGGGCAAGGTTAGATGCGCTTCGCCCCCAACAGGAGCGCGCGCTTGCTGCTAAAACCGAGGCTGAATCGGCCTTGGCTACCGCTACAGCAGCACAACAGGCCTTACCTCCGGCGCAAAACTTTCAGCAAGCTCTTACCACCGCGCGGGAACAGCATACAGCCGCGCAAAAAACGGAGCAGGACTGCCGCACAGCTCTTAAACTGGCGGAACAGACCTTCCAACGCGTCCAGCAAAAACAGACCCAAACAGAAAACCAGCACACAGCCGCCACAACGCGGCTGGAAACGCTTGCACCAGAACGCCAGCGCCTACGCCAGAATCTGGAAGCGGAAGAAGCCAATGTTCTTGAACTTGAGCAGCGCCTCACATCTGCTCAAACAGAAAATGCCACAGCCGCGGCCCTGAAAGACGCACAAGATAATCTGGAACAGGCGCAACAGGCTTTTCAAACGGCCTCATCCACCTTTACCCAAGCTGAACAGGCGGCCCAAGCCAGCACACAGCAGCAGCAAAAAATGCAGGAGCAGGCCCTTACCCTGCGCAGCCGCATTGCCGCCCTGACCCCTCGGCTAGAAGAATTGCAGCAAGAGCAGCAGGACGCACAAGACAAACTCACAACCGCCACACAAACAGAAGCCCAAACAGCAACTGCCCTGCCGCAAGATGCCGAGGAAACGCTTGCCCATCTGCACACGCAACGCGCGGCCCTTACCAGCCAGCTAGAAGCCACGCGAGAACTGCGCGCCACGCTGCAGGCTGAAGCCTCAACGCTGGAAACACGCCTGACATCTCTTGTGGCCGCAGAAGAAGAATGGAGCCAACGCGCCACCACAGCCAACGCAGAAGCTGAAAACGCAGCCCAGCGCGTGGAAGCGGCACGTAATGAACACACCAAGGTTTCAGAACTTCCGGCCGAAGCGCAACGCCAGAAGCAGCAAACCCTTTCAGCATTGGAAGAGGCTGAAGAAGCCTACGCACAGGCCGATAAAATACGCGCTGAAGCCGAATCTGCCTTAAATGCCGCCAATGAACAGCGCCGCCGCACAGAAGCCGAACTAAACACAGCACGTGAAAACCTGCTGAAAGCCGATGCCAAAAGTGAACAGGCTCAGGCTATTCTGGATCAGCTTTTGGCAGATACCCCCACCCCACCGCGCCAACCCACGGGGGATCTAACAGAAGCTGCCGAAAGCTCCCTGCGCCGTAAGATCTCTCGCCTCACGCGTGAACGCGAAGATATGGGACCGGTTAACCTGCGTGCAGAAATTGAAGCAGAAGAAGCCTCTACCCAAGCGCGCACGCTGGCAGATGAGATTGCTGACCTTGAAGCCGCCATCAGCCGCTTGCGTGGCTCCATCGGCACACTAAATAAGGAAGGGCGTGAACGGCTGATGGCTGTGTTCACGCAGGTAGATCACCACTTCCAGTCTTTGTTCACCCGCATGTTTGGCGGCGGGCGGGCGCATCTGGGGCTGGTGGGGAGTGATGATCCGCTGGAAGCCGGGCTGGAAATTTACGCCCAGCCGCCGGGCAAAAAGCTTGCTACACTTTCCCTTCTTTCGGGGGGTGAACAAGCTTTAACCGCATTGTCATTGATTTTCGCGGTTTTCCGCTGTAACCCTGCACCAGTATGCGTTCTTGATGAAGTGGACGCACCGCTGGATGATGCCAATGTGGGCCGCTTTAGTGCCCTACTTGGTGATATGGTAACCGAAGCGGGAACCCGTTTTCTGGTGGTAACCCACCATCAGTTAACTATGGCCCATATGGACCACCTGTTTGGTGTCACCATGCAGGAGCGAGGCGTAAGCCGCGTGCTTTCAGTTGATCTGGCACGGGCTGCTTCCATGGCTGGCCAGAATGATAAGGAAGAACCGAATGTCGCATCCTGAAAAGGCGGCTGACATCTCTGTGCAACAGAGCAGCAAGTCTTCTCGTGGCTGCTTTAAAAAGATCGCTCTGGCTGTTGGGCTGTGCGTGGCAGTGGGTACAACGCTGGTTGTGCAACACTCCAAGGCCTATGGCATTATGGCACGCATCCACCACGGGCTGATTGTTTGCACACCGGGCACAGGGCTTGTAACCACCCCGGTTTCCACCTCCTCCCCGCATGATGGCGTGCCTTCCATGCTGCGGCTGGAACTTGCCAATGGGCCAGATGGGCGCGTTATGGTGGAACCCGGCTCTAACGAGCTGGAAGGCGTGCTGGCCTCTGCCCACCACTCCAACACATTGCTCATGCTGGATATCAACAGTGCCAGTGCAGATAATGTGGTGAAACTGGTGCGCAAAACCCGGATGCGGGACAGGGTTATTCTGGTGCCTTCAGACCATAAGGACACAGAAACCGTTCTGCATGCCGATTCCAAAATTATGGTTGCCATTCCCGTCAATTCCGAGCGGGATGCCTATGCCGCCCATAAGCTGGCTGGCCGCCACCCTTATGCCGCGTATCTTTCACCCTCCGCCACCCCGCACCTGTTTGCGCTGACGCACCGCGATGCCGAAGCCATTATTACGGATAATCCGGGTGCTCCCAAAGGCTCCACCAGCGAGTTTCTGGCTGAACGGCCCGTAGATATCATGATTACGCAGCAGCCTACGCAACTGGCCGATACAACAGCCAACAAGAGCTGAGCATAAAAAGGCTTCTTCCCACCTCTCATGAGAAGATGCAGGAAGAAGCCTGAAAAAAAAAAGAGGCAGAAAACCTGCCCCTCTCCTTCATTTTAAGCAGGCATCATGGAGCCTGTTTCAATAAACCGCTGATGCCAGGAAAGAGCTTCCGTCAGCAGGTGTGGTGTATGCTTGCCAAAGGAGTTCTTAAGCGCGCGGTCAAAGTAATCCTGCAGCATTGGCCGGTAATCCGGGTGTGCACACTTGGAAATAATTTCACGCGCACGCTGCACGGGTGAAAGCCCACGCAAATCTGCCAGACCCTGCTCGGTTACAAAAATCTGCGCATCCTGCATGATGTGGTCCACATGCGCGGCCATAGGCACAATGGCAGAAATCTTGCCGCCTTTGGCCGTGGAGGGAGACAGGAAGATGGATAGGTAGGAACTCCGGGCAAAGTCACCCGAACCACCAATACCATTCATCATCTTGGAGCCCATCACGCGGGTGGAGTTTACGTTGCCGTAAATATCCGCCTCAATCATGCCGTTCATGGCAATACAGCCCAAACGGCGGATAATACCGGGGCTGTTGCTGACATCCTGCTGGCGCAGAATGATCTTGCTCCGGAAGAAATCCATACGGTTGTTAATTTCTTCCGCCGCTTCCGGGCTGAGTGAGAAAGACGTGGCAGAGGCAATGCGCATGCGGCCAGAATCCAGCATGGCCAACATGCCATCCTGAATAACCTCACTATACCCTACCAGATTTTCAAACGGGCCTTCCTTCAGCCCTTCCAGTACGGCGTTGGCCACGTTGCCTACGCCAGACTGAAGCGGCAGAAGTGATGGCGGCAGACGGTTCTGTTTGACTTCATGCCCAAAAAAATCAAGCAGATAGCCCGCAATGGCCTTGGCTGTATCATCCGGCGCAGCAAATGGGGCATTTCTGTCCCGATCATTCGTGCGCACAATGGCGGCAATCTTGTCCGGGTTTACACGTAAAACCGTGCCGCCCACACGCTGGTCTGCCCGCACAATCGGCACAATATCACGCGTTGGCGCACCACTTACGTTGCCATCCCAAATATCATGAATGCCTTCCAGCGCCGGGTTCTGCCATTCATTCACTTCAATAATGACCTTGTCAGCCAGATTGAGGAATGTCTGGGAGTTACCAACAGAAGATGTGGGTACAATGCCGCCATCTTCCGTAATGGCTGTCGCTTCCACCAAAGCAATGTTGAACTTGCCGTAATTGCCCTGAATGGCACGGCCAGCCACCTGCCCCAGATGGTTATCAAAATATTCTGTTTCACCCGCATTGATACGGTTGCGCATGGTGGCATCCGTATTGAACGGTGAACGGAAATAAACCCCGTTGGCCTTTGCCAGCTCACCATCCAGCTGCGGGCCGGTAGAGGCTCCCGTAATCAGGCTGATCTGGTATTTCTCACCCCGATCATGCGCAGCCTCCATCCGGCGGGCCAGCGCCTTGGGTACTTCCTTGGGGTAGCCTGCACCAGTAAAACCACTGGTGCCCACCACATCACCGTGTTTGATCAACTCGGATGCGGTTTCTGCCGGACATACTTTACTGCGCAGCGCGACGTTCCGAATGCGCTCTGTCATGAGAGGGCTTCCTGTTCTTTTTCAAACTGTTCCGAATTCCCGAAAGCACAGACCACCAAGAAGACACCGCTGCAACTGTTTGAAGCCGCTCCAACACATTCTTCTACCTGTGGCATGTTATCCTTCCGTTTCAGGCTGTTTTTTCAAAAACCCGATTGCCCGTATAACGTAAGCGCAAACAGATCGTGCTGGCGCGTCACATACTTGTGCATGATCTGGAGGTAAATGAAAAAAAACTTGCTGTTCCAGTTCCTGTTTGATCTCGAAAAGCCTACATGGAAGTAAGGAAATAACGGATTAAAACACCATGCTTGAGCTGCTTCCCCCTGACGGAAACGTGAAAGATGCAATGCGAAACGGACTCCGCATTGTGGGGGACGTGCATGGAGATCTGGACGCTTTCCGCCACGCCGTTGCCACAGACCGCTTTGTGATTCAGCTGGGTGATCTGGTAGATTACGGGCCAGACAGCGCAGGTGTTTTGCGGCTGATGTTGCAGGTGATGCATGAAAAACGTGGCCTGTTCTTAATTGGCAACCATGATCGCAAACTTGGCCGCGCCCTTATGGGCAAGCGTTTGCGCTCTACCCCTCATCTGGAAGACACGCTGGCGCAGCTTTACCGGCCAGAAAACACAGATGTGCTGCATGCCCTTTTACCTGTGCTGGAAAACGCCCCCGCGTGGCTGGTGATGGGCCAGATCGTTTTTGTACATGGCGCGTTTGACCCACGCATGTTGATGGAGCCACCTCCACCACCGTTGGGCCGCGTGACCTACCTGCTTTCCCGCGCATTGTTTGGGGAAACCACAAACCGCATGCAGCCAGATGGATACCCCGAACGCACACTTAACTGGGTAAACACTATTCCAGCCGGATACACCATCTATTGCGGGCATGATCAGCGCTCCACCAATGGCTGCCCGCTGGCCATTCCCGGCCGTTCTGGCGGGCAGGCCATTTTTGTAGATACGGGTGCGGGTAAAGGGGGACATCTGGCATGGCTAGACCTGCCCCCACCTTTTGTGGAAAAAGCCTGAACAGACTTTACCAACCACAGCGCATCTTACAGGCGCTGGTGCATATTCTGACAGAACCGGAACAGCATGACCGTGACAGACGACCAGTCCATCTCCCCCACTCAGGCCCTTCAGGACCTGCGCCGCAGCATTGATAATATCGATTCCGCCCTGGTTTCCATGCTGGCGGAACGTTTCCGCTGCACCAAGGCCGTGGGGGCGCTTAAAGCACGCTACAACATGCCGCCGGCAGACCCTGCGCGTGAGGCCCAGCAGATTGCCCGCCTGCGCAAACTGGCAGAAGATGCGCATCTGGACCCGGACTTTGCTGAAAAGTTCCTGAACTTCATTATCCATGAAGTTATCCGGCATCATGAAGCCATCGCACGGCAAACAGCCGCAGCTCCCAAAGCGTAAGGCCCACGCATGCGCCGCCTTGTTCTGCTTCGCCATGCTGAAGCGGCTTCCGCCCCTTTAGGAGATTTCAGCGCCGAAGCTGATATGAACCGCCCCCTTACACCTGTGGGACAAGAGGCGGCACGCCGCTGCGGGCAGTGGCTGGCAGCGCAGAATATTGTTCCTGACAGCATTATATGTAGCCCGGCCTTACGCACGCGGCAGACCTTGGCAGGTGCGCTGGCGGCTCTACCTGCTACGCTTCCTGCTCCAGATTACTGTGCAGATATTTACGAAGCCATGCCCGAGGCTTTGTTGGCACGTATTCAGCAGGTGCCCGATTCAGCTTTTACCGTGCTGATGGTAGGGCATAATCCGGGTATTTCCTTATTAGCCCACCACTTAGACATGCAGGCCAGCGAACTGGACCAGGGATTCGCGCCAGGGGCCGTTGCCATTTTTGAAATGTATGGAAGCGACACATTGCCAGATATGACACGCTGGCAAATGTGCGATGGCCAAAGCATGCATTTGCACACATTCGCGCGACCCTAATCCCAAAAAACTGTGGTTTTCCAAGCATACTCCGTTCCGATAACGCTTCGTTTATCGCCGGCAATCTTCCGGTTTCCTTTTGAATAGGTGACAAAGTGGAACGAGCAGGCCGCAGCAGCGACCGTGGCCCAAACATGCAAAAGGAAACACTAATGAGCGCGTCGCAGAAAGAAGGTAAGCTATCTACCGCTACCATTTCGGTTGGTGGGAAGTCCGCCGAAATGCCTGTGCTTTCAGGCACTCTGGGACCGGATGTTGTCGACATCCGCAAACTTCCTGCGCAACTGGGCGTTTTCACGTTTGACCCAGGTTACGGGGAAACAGCCGCCTGCAACAGCAAAATTACCTTTATTGATGGTGACAAGGGCGTTCTGCTGCACCGTGGTTACCCCATTGCCCAGCTGGCGGAAAATGCTTCCTATGAAGAAGTTATCTACCTGCTTCTGAATGGTGAACTGCCCAACAAGGCACAGTACGACACCTTCACCAACACCCTTACAAACCATACGCTGCTGCACGAGCAGATCCGTAACTTCTTTAACGGCTTCCGGCGTGATGCCCACCCAATGGCCATTCTGTGCGGCACGGTTGGGGCTTTGTCTGCCTTCTACCCAGATGCCAACGATATTGCCATTCCCGCCAACCGGGATCTGGCAGCCATGCGGCTGATTGCCAAAATCCCAACCATTGCGGCATGGGCTTACAAATACACGCAGGGCGAAGCCTTTATCTATCCGCGGAATGATCTGAACTACGCAGAAAACTTCCTGTCCATGATGTTCGCGCGCATGTCCGAACCTTACAAGGTCAACCCTGTTCTGGCCCGTGCCATGAACCGGATTCTGATCCTGCATGCCGATCATGAACAGAATGCTTCTACCTCCACCGTGCGCCTTGCCGGTTCTACGGGTGCCAATCCATTTGCATGTATTGCTGCGGGCATTGCCGCCCTGTGGGGACCTGCCCACGGTGGCGCCAATGAAGCCGTGCTGAAAATGCTGGCGCATATTGGCAAAAAGGAAAACATTCCCGCCTTTATTGCGCAGGTAAAAGACAAGAACAGCGGCGTGAAGCTGATGGGCTTTGGCCACCGCGTTTACAAGAACTTCGACCCGCGCGCGAAGATCATGCAGCAGACCTGCCACGAAGTGCTGACAGAACTGGGCATTAAGGATGATCCGCTGCTGGATCTTGCTGTTGAGCTGGAAAGAATTGCCCTGAGCGATGATTACTTCGTGCAGCGCAAGCTCTACCCGAATGTGGATTTCTACTCCGGCATTATTCTCAAGGCTATGGGCATCCCTACCAGCATGTTCACCGTGCTGTTTGCCGTGGCCCGCACCACCGGCTGGGTTAGCCAGTGGAAGGAAATGATTGAAGAACCGGGCCAGCGTATCAGCCGCCCTCGCCAGCTTTATATTGGCGCACCGCAGCGTGACTATGTGCCGCTTGCCAAACGCTAAAAGCGCCTAAACCCCAAAAGCCGGTTTTCCTTAAGGGAGACCGGCTTTTTGTTTGCTCTGCTTTTCAACAGCCACAAAACACACCGAAACATTCAGACATAAAAAAACGCATGCCCTTGCGGAACATGCGTCTGATTACATCGGGCTATACCCTTGGTGCGTTAGTTGCAATCACACCCTTTGGTTGGCCCGGAATCCATGCGGACAACATGATGATCAATCCATTCGGACACAAGGCGGCGCGCCTCATTCACTGATGCTTCAGGATGATGAATGCGGTACAGGGTGGTGCAGGCATTAAATGCCGTAACATCTGCTGTCCCCACTTCGCGCAGTTCCTTGTAAGCCGTTATAACGGCCCGCTCACACTTGCGCGCGATACGATTAGCTTCGGCGGCCACGGCATATTCCTTAACTGATAATCAATCTTAACTGGAGATGATTAAACGCTACATCCGCCATATAAGCAAGGTGCAAAAATCAATTCCGGGGCTTTTGAACATCACAAGTTTTTCACCCATATGCTGCCCACGTCTTTATCTGGCATGCATATGCAGGAAAACTGCCATATCAGGCATGGATTTTCCAAGCCTGCGGCGTTATTCCAAACATATATAGACAACCGCCAAATTCAAGGACATGCGCACATGACATCACCCTCAGGCGTGGCCTCTGCCCACCCCGCTGAGACCAGCGACTGGGACCGCGACGCGGCCCTGACCACCGCACGCCTGCTGCTGGAAATCAAAGCCGTAAATTTCCGCCCAGAAGACCCCTACACCCTGACTTCTGGCTGGAAATCCCCCGTCTATATTGATTGCCGCCGCATTATCTTCTTCCCCCGCGCCCGTGCCAAAATTATGGAACTTGGGGTGGAAAAAATCGGCCGCCACGTTGGGTATGAAAGTCTGGATGCCGTTGTGGGTGGTGAAACCGCAGGTATTCCGTTTGCCGCATGGATGGCAGACCGCATGATGCTGCCAATGGCTTATGTGCGCAAAAAGCCAAAAGGTTTTGGCCGCAACGCCCAGATTGAAGGCGATGTGCCCGAAAACATGCGCACCCTGCTGGTAGAAGATCTGACCACCGATGGTGGCTCCAAAGTGCAGTTTGCCAATGCGCTGCGCAATGCGGGCGCCATTATCAACCACGCATTTGTTGTGTTCTATTACGGCGTTTTCCCCGGTGCACAGAACACGCTGGCAGAAATGAACGTCTCCCTGCATGCCCTGTGCACATGGTGGGATGTGCTGGAAGCATGCTCCACACGGCCATACTTCTCTGAAGAAGCTGCATCTGAAGTACGGCGTTTTCTGGAAGATCCTTGTGCCTGGTCTGCCCGCCACGGTGGTGTTGGCACCTTGGAAGAAGCTGCTGCATTTAAAGCCAACAAGGATAAATAAAACGGTGCAGATAGATGGCCTTGCCCTGTCCGGCCCCCGGCATATTCTGGCGTTTGATTCCGGAATTGGGGGGCTGGGTATTGCCAGGGCCATTCAAGCGCTGGCGCCAGATATCTGCATAGATTATCTGGCCGACACCGCCATTTTTCCATATGGCGAACAGGATGACGATTTTCTGATTGAGCGAATCGTCTCCTTACTTTCCCAAGCTATTCGGCGGCTCCAGCCCCAAGTTGTCGTGGTGGCCTGCAACACGGCCAGCACATTGGCGCTGGAAGCCCTGCGCGCTGCGTGGCCTGATATGCCTTTTGTAGGGTGTGTTCCGCCCATACGCTGGGCAGCACGCATCACCCAAACCAAAGTGATCGGGCTGCTTGCCACGCGTGCAACTGTGCGCCGGCCTTACCTTTCTCGCCTCCATGCGCTTTACGCGCCGGAATGCACACTTATTGCCCACGCCGCACCCGGCTTGGCTGGATGTGCGGAATTGGCCTTCCGTGGGCAAGATGTGTCTGATTCTACGCTTTTGCGAGAAATTGAAGGGCTGTTTGTTCACCCGGATTCTAACCGGCTGGATGTCGTAGGTCTTGGCTGCACGCATTATACCTTCGTGCTGGACCGCTTACGTGCGCTCTCTCCACCCGGTTTAACGTGGCTAGACCCCGCCCCCGCCGTGGCGCAGCATACCTGTAACCTACTGGCGCATTTGCCACAGAAAACCCACGCACATCCCTGCGCATGGTTTACGGCTTTGCCGGATGATCAAGCCCTATTCACGCACTTAAAACCTTACAGGTTTAGTGCTGCCGTATTATGGGAAGATGTGAATGAGGTAGAAGCCAGCTATTACTCACCCGTAATAGCCAGCCCCTAATATACAGCCGCCCTTAACGTTCGCGGCTGGCAGAATAGCTGGCAGTTTCCAGCAGCAAGTTCTTCAATGTGTCATCTGGGAACATGGAAAGATTTTCACGCGCTTTGGCTGCGTAATCTTCCGCACATTTCAGGGTAATCCCAATTGCATTTGTTTTTGCAATACGGTCCAGCGCTGCTTCCAGATCTCCGGGGTGCTGGTCACATTCCTCAATCACCCGGCGCCAGAAAATGCGGTCTTCCTCATTCCCTGCTTCGTAAGCTGCCAAGACAGGTAGGGTGACTTTCCCTTCACGGAAATCATCCCCCACTTCCTTGCCCAGAGTGGCCTGATCTGCCGCATAGTCCAGCGCATCATCTACAAGCTGGAAAGCCATGCCCAAATTGGCGCCATACATGCGCAATGCTTCACGCTGTTCTGGTGTAGCTTCACCAATGACAGCGCCAGATTCGCACGCAGCCGCAAAAAGCGCAGCGGTTTTGCCGTAAATGACCTGCAGATACTGATCCACCGATGTGGAGAGATCGTTCTGCGTGGTCATCTGCATGACCTCACCTTCCGCCAGTGTGGCAGAAGCCGCAGACAGAATCGCCATCACACCCAGCGAGGCATCGGCTGTCAGAATCTGGAAAGACCGCGCAAACAGAAAATCCCCCACCAGCACGGAGGCCTTGTTGCCAAAAATGGCATTGGCACTTGCCAGCCCACGCCGAAGCTGGCTGTCATCTACCACATCATCATGCAACAGCGTGGCTGTGTGAATGAACTCCACACACGCGGCAATTTCTACATGCCGCATGCGCCCATCCTGATTGTTGTAGCCGCACATTCTGGCCGCAGCCAGAGTGAGCAACGGCCGCAGCCGCTTACCACCAGCCGCCACCAAATGGGCCGCAAGCTGCGGTATAAGTGCCACGGGGCTTTGCATACGGTCTACAATGACCTGATTGCAGGCAAGCATGTCCGACGCAAGATAATCGGCCAGCGCTTTCAGGCCTGCTTCTCCTGGTTTACTCACTGAAACTCCAGATCCATCCTGGCTTGTGGTTCTGCCTGTTTCTGACAGACTGATTGCAACACCCAAACGTTTTATCCCCCAGCCATGGGATGAGTTGACGTTCTTCTATATGCGAGGCACCTGAAAAACGGTCAAGCGCCTACGAATTCAAGCCAGCCAGACACATAGCTCCCATCGGAAACCATGCCAGCTCGTTTTGCCATCACTCCCGGAACGCTTTTGCGTGGCCGTATCTCCTATAGTCAGTTTCTGCAAGGCTACCGCACCGGGCTGGAACCCGTGCTTATGGCCGCCGCCGTACCGGCCCGCACAGGCCAGCATGTGCTGGAAATTGGCTGTGGCGCTGGGGCTGGGCTACTTTGCCTGCTCCACCGCATTCCCACCATTCATGGCACGGGTGTGGAAAAAGAAAGCGATACAGCAGCCTTGGCCCAGCAAAACATGGCCGCCAACCAGCAGCAGAATATCAGGATTCTGAACGCCACATTTCCCGATGTTTTTCTGGCAGATACGCCACAGCCCGAACAATATTTTGACCACTGCATGGCGAATCCGCCGTGGCATGCCCCTTTAGGCACGGCTTCGGCACATCCGCGGCGTGATCTGGCCCGGCGTATGGGGGCAGATACTTTACCTACATGGATTGCGGGGGCGGCCCGAATCCTACGCCATAAAGGCAGCCTTACACTCGCCCTGCCCGCAGCTTTGGCCGACCAAGCCATTTTCTGCCTAAGCAAAACTGGGTTTGGTGGCGTTACGCTGTATCCCTTCTGGCCCAAGGCCGGGCGGGAATCGCGCATTGTGTTGGTGCAGGCCCGTAAGGGCGTAAAAAGCCCTGCCCGTGTTCTGGCAGGGCTGGTGCTGCACGAAGCAGATGGAGCTTTTACCCCCACGGCCCGCACAGTGCTGGAAGAAGGTGCCCCGTTGCCGGGGCTGTAACCTGCTTATTCGAAAACCGAGTTTTCGAAGGCTTCTTCCCACGTGCCAGAGGTGGAGGCTCGGCTGTATTCCGTAGCGCGGTTTTCGAAGAAGTTGGTGTGTTCCACCGCATTCAACATATCATCCAGCCACGGCAGCGGGTTGGTTGTGGTGTTGTAAATCGGCTCCAGCCCAAGCTGGGTCAGGCGGCGGTCTGCAATAAAGTGGATGTAGGTTTTCACCTGCTCCGCATTCAGCCCTTCTACAGCACCCATTTCAAAGGCCAGATCAATAAAGGCCTCTTCATGCTCCACAATGGTGCGGCAGATATCTGTCAGTTCCGTACGCAGCTGCTCTGTCCACAGTTCAGGATTTTCCTGAATGAACACGCGGAACAGGCGGATAATGGAGAGGCAGTGCAGTGTTTCATCACGCACAGACCATGACACAATCTGCCCCATGCCCTTGAGCTTGTTGAAGCGCGGGAAGTTCAGCAGAATTGCAAAAGATGCAAAAAGCTGAAGCCCTTCCGTAAAGGCCCCAAAGGCTGCCAGCGTTTTGGCGATTTCATGCTTACTGTCCACAGTGAACGTCTGCATGTAATCGTATTTATCCTTCATTTCCTTATATTTAAGGAAGGCGGAATACTCGGTTTCGGGCATACCGAGCGTATCCAGAAGGTAGCTGTAAGCTGCAATATGGATGGTTTCGATGTTAGAGAACGCTGAAAGCATCATCAGCACTTCCGTGGGCTTAAACACACGGCTGTAGTGCTTCATGTAGCAGTTGTTCACTTCCACATCGGACTGGGTGAAGAAGCGGAAAATCTGCGTAACCAGATGCTGTTCACCTTCGTTTAAAACGCGGTGCCAGTCCTTCACGTCATCAGCCAGAGGCACTTCTTCCGGCAGCCAGTGCAGGCGCTGCTGCGTCAGCCACGCATCATACGCCCACGGATAGCGGAACGGCTTGTAAACCGGGTTAGCTGTCAGCAGGTCAAACTTCTGTTCCTGCTGCGGCTCCTGACCAGATATATGCTCGCTCATGCTGCCCCCTTTTGACGGCAACACTCAGGATGCCGTCACATTTCTTTTGTAAGGAGCTTTCATACCCAATGCTTACTGGCAGGCCAAGCATTCTTCGTAGTCATTCCCGCTTGATGCGGAACCTGACGATGCTTGAGATGAATCCACATTCATCACGTCATTCTTGGCCAGAACATTGCTGACTGTATCTGCACGCTGGATAGACAGGCTGCGGCAGTAATACAGAGATTTCAGGCCCTTTTTCCAAGCCATGTAATGGATCTGGTGCAGATCCCGCTTATGCACGTCAGCAGGCAGGAACAGGTTAACGGACTGCGCCTGGCAGATAAACGGCTGGCGGTCTGCCGCATGCTCCACCACCCAACGCTGATCCAGCTCAAACGCGGTTTTAAACACGTCCTTTTCCTGCTGGGTCAGAAAATCCAGATGCTGCACGCTGCCCTTGCTGGTGGTGATGGAAGACCACACCTCCGGCGTATCCTGCCCTTTTTCTTCCAGAAGTTTCTGTAGATGACGGTTACGCACCGTGAAGGAACCGGAAAGCGTTTTCTGCAAGAACACATTGGCCGCAATCGGCTCAATTCCGGGGCTGGCATTGCCAGCAATAATGGAAATGGACGCCGTGGGCGCAATAGCCATCTTGTTAGAAAAGCGTTCCATAATGCCGTATTCTTCAGCATCCGGGCATGGGCCGCGCAGTTCCGCCAACTTGCGGGATGCCGCATCCGCCTGCTCACGAATATGCTTGAAAATCTTACGGTTCCAGACTTTTGCTATCACGCTTTCAAACGGCACGTTGCGGCTTTGCAGGAAGCTATGGAACCCCATAACACCCAGCCCAACAGAACGTTCACGCATGGCCGCATATTTGGCGCGGTGCATGTCTTCTGGCGCGCGGTCAATGAAATCCTGCAACACGTTATCGAGGAACAGCATGACGTCCTCAATAAACTGCGGATTATCTTTCCACTGATCCCATGTTTCCAGATTGAGGGAGGAAAGACAGCACACTGCTGTACGCGCCTTACCGTGATGATCGATCCCGGTTGGCAGCGTAATTTCGGAACACAGATTAGAGGTTTTGACTTCCAACCCGGCCAGCTTGTGATGTTCCGGCCGCGCGTTGTTCACGTGGTCAGAATACACAATGTAGGGCTCGCCCTGCTCCATACGGGCCGTCAGAATACGGATCCACAATGCACGGGCAGAAATCTTGCGGATAACGCTGCCATCCTTGGGGGATATCAGCGCCCATTCATCATCGCTTTCCACCGCCCGCATAAAGGCGTCTGACACCAGCACACCATGATGCAGGTTCAGCGCCTTACGGTTGGGATCTCCCCCGGTGGGGCGACGCAGTTCGATAAATTCTTCAATTTCCGGGTGCCAGACCGGCAGATACACCGCAGCAGACCCACGGCGCAAAGACCCCTGAGAAATCGCCAGCGTGAGGCTATCCATCACGCGGATGAACGGAATAACGCCGGATGTTTTGCCGTTGCGGCCAACATTTTCACCAATGGAGCGCAGGTTGCCCCAGTAGGACCCAATGCCACCGCCCTTACTGGCCAGCCAGACATTCTCGTTCCACAGGTCAACAATGCCTTTCAGGCTATCGCTGGCTTCGTTCAGGAAGCAGGAAATCGGCAGGCCGCGTGATGTTCCGCCGTTAGACAGAACTGGCGTTGCCGGCATGAACCAGTGCTTGCTGATGTAATCATAAATACGCTGGGCGTGGGCTGCATCTGCCCCGTAATAGGAGGCCACACGGCCGAACAGATCCTGATACCCTTCATCTGGCAGCAGGTAACGGTTATCCAGCGTGGCCTTGCCAAAAGGTGTCAGCAGCGCATCACGAGAGCGATCTACCCGCACCTGATGGTGGCCGGGCAGCTGCACCATATCTTCCATCTCACCAGCGTTGAACAGATCGGGCTCCCCAGCTTCTGCGCCCCCGGACGAGGAACGACGAATGTCATTTTCCTGTACGTCAATCAGGGTCATGGCTGGGTTACTCCGCTATTTTCTGCGTCAATTTTGGGGTCGGATGGGGAGGCTTTGCCTCCGCACCATATCTCGTGCTTGTGCTCCATCTCGCCCCCTATATCTAGTGAAATTTTACACACAAAGCCAGAAAAAGGGGCTTGATATTTTGAAACTGGCGGTTTTCTCCCGCTTCTGTGGCGCGGTTTCCTGTTCGGTTTTATTCGGCCCGAATCAGTCCGGAAAGCTCCATCCGGCGGCGAGATTCGGCAATACCATCTGCCACGGCCAGAGCCGCCGCCAGAGCACGCCGACCAGCATTTGCGTCCACCACCACAGGGGCACCATCCAGGCACGCAGCAACAAAAGCTTCGTGTTCGGCCAAGAGCGAATCATGCTCTTTCCATGTGATGTGCTCGCGCCGGAATCCCCCCGTGCCCGGCAACGGCAGGCCGCGATCACGGCCAATCATCGTCAGTTCCCGCTTTACGAAATCGGCAGACAGGTAACCTTCCTCAGAAAACAGGCGCATGCGCCGTTCTGTTTTAAGTGAAATGCGGCTGGCGGTAATGGTGGCTACACAGCCGTTTTCAAACCGCACTCGCGCATTGGCAATATCTTCATGCGCCGAGCTTACAGCCGCACCCAAGGCATCCACCTGCGCAATGGGACTATCTACAATAGCCAGAACCAGATCCAGATCATGGATCATCAGATCCAGAATAACCGATACATCGGTGCCGCGCGGCTTGTAGGGAGCAATACGTGTGGCCTCTATATAAAGCGGCCGGGTGATGCGCTGGGTAATGGCATCGTGCTCGGCAGAATAACGCAGCAGGTGCCCAACCTGACAGACCAACCCACTTTCCTGCGCCAGAGTTACCAAAAAGTCGGCCTGCTCCAGCGTGGCGGCTATGGGTTTTTCCACCAGCACATGCTTGCCGGCCCGCAGGGCCTGTACCGCCAGTTCAAAATGAAATTCCGCAGGCGCAGCCACCACTACGGCATCGCACGCCGCCAGCAGGGTATCTACATCCTGCATAACGGGGCATCCGACTTCCTTCGCTACCAAGGCGGCGCGCTTGCTGTCGGGGTCAAACAGCCCCACCAGTGTTTCCCGCGCAACGTGGCGCACTTTCAAGGTATGAAAACGTCCGAAATGTCCGGCTCCAATTACGCCAACCTTAAGTGTTTCAGCCATGAAATCCGCCTTCTTTTTATGCCCTATAAGACTGCATGCAGGCGTAGCACCCCCGCAGCCGAATGCAAGACGCCCCCAACAACAGGCAGCCCTGCCGCAAACTGATGCAGTTTGGCCACGTACATCTTGGTGTGGCGACCATACAACAGGTATGAAACGCGAATAATGCAGCACAACGGTTGCATCCCGCCAGCCGGGGCGGCATGTTCCCGGCAAGAAAACTGCAAGCGATCAGGTGAGAATGTATTACAGCCGCCTCAAACTGGCCTCGGTGCTGGGCGTGTGCCTGTTGGGCCTGCTGCTGTGCCTACCCAACGGTATGCGCAAGCCTTTCCCTTCCATACCATGGCGTCAGATCCATCTGGGGTTGGATTTGCGGGGCGGGTCTTACCTGCTGATGCAGGTTGACCTTAAAAGCCTTACGCATGACAGGCTCCAGACACTGGCGGAAAACACGCGTGATACCCTGCTGAAATCTCAGCTCGGCTATCAGAACATCAACGTGGATGCCGACAAAAACACCGTCTCCTTCCAACCGCGTGATGCGGCTGAGGCAGATGCGGATGTTGCCACGCTGGACAAGCTGCCCCGCGTTGTGCCCAATGAATTCAGCGTAAAAAAGCAGGATGATGGCACAATCGCCCTCGTGCTTTCCGCTGATGCTATTAAGGCCCGCGCGCGGGAAGCAGTGACACAGTCTATTGAGATTGTGCGCCGGCGTATTGATGGCACAGGTGCGGTTGACCCCGAAATTACCCGTCAGGGTGATGATCGGATTGTGGTGGAACTGCCGGGCATCAGTGATCCGGAGCGAATCAAGGCGCTGCTGGGCACCACAGCCAAAATGACCTTCCGGCTGGTAGATTCCAACCCGCTGCACGCCACATATCCACCACCGGGTGTCAGCCTTGTGCCCATGGCCAACCCGGCTGAAGGCGGCCCCCTGCCCGTTTTTGACCACGTGGATGTGGATGGCACAGACCTGACAAACGCAGGCGCTGTGATTGACCAGCAGACGGGCGAATGGGCTGTCAGCTTCTCGTTCGATTCAGTTGGCACGCGGGCTTTCTCATCGGTTACGCAAACCAATGTTGGCAAACGCTTTGCCATTGTTCTGGATAACAAGGTGATTGAAGCCCCCGTTATCCGCACCCCCATTACAGGCGGCAACGGGCAGATTACGGGTGGGTTTGATGCCCAGAAAGCCACGGATCTGGCGCTGATGCTGCGTGCTGGCGCGCTGCCTGCACCTTTGAGTGTGGTAGAACAGCGCAGCATTGGGCCATCCCTTGGGGCCGATTCCATTCGGGCTGGCATTCTCAGCCTTGGCGTTGGCTTCCTGCTGGTTGTGGTTTTTATGGTTCTGTTTTATGGCCGCTTTGGCTGGTACGCAGATATTGCCCTGCTGGCCAACCTTGTGCTGATGGTAGCTATTCTCTCACTGTTTGAAGCCACCCTTACGCTGCCGGGTATGGCGGGTATGCTGCTGACCTTGGGCATGGCGGTGGATGCCAATATCCTGATTAACGAACGCATACGCGAAGAAGTGGCCCGTGGCCGCACGCCTCTGGCCGCCATGCAAACCGGGTTTGAACGCGCCACTTCCACCATTGTAGATAGTAATGCCACGGCCTTTTTGGCCCATGTCATGCTGTTTGTCTTTGGCACGGGGCCGGTGCGTGGCTTTGCGCTAACCATTACCATTGGTATTGCCACCACGCTGTTCACCACCCTGCTGCTTTCCCGCATGCTTATGGCCCGCTGGTATGCGCGTACGCGCCCTGCCAGCCTGCCTGTCTGAAGCGAGGCCATTATGTTCGGACGTCCTCTTCTGCGTTTTGTACGCAAAGACACGCAGATCAACTTCATGCGTGGCCGGTACATGGGGCTTATTGTCTCGGCCGTGCTTTCCATCGCCTCTATCATTCTGTTCTTCCATCCCGGCCTCACGCTGGGGCTGGATTTTAGAGGCGGCATTGTGGTGGAAGCCAAAACCAGCGGCCCGGCAGATTTTGCCAAGCTGCGTTCGGCATTGGCGGCACAGCATATCTCTCACGCATCGCTTCAGGCTTTTGGGGCCCCTGATGATGTGCTGATTCGCCTTGATGCTGGTGATGACCAGAATACCGATGCCGTGGTGGATACTGTGCGCCGTGCCGTTACGGAAGCACAGCCGGGCACCACCATTTTGCGGGCAGATGCGGTTGGCGCTTCTGTTTCTGCCGAGTTGTTCCGCAATGGCATGCTGGCTCTTGGGCTCAGCTTGGCCATGATTCTGGTTTACATCTGGTTCCGCTTTGAATGGGAATTCGCCCTTAGCGCCGTGATCACACTGGTTTTGGATCTTACCAAAACCATGGGCTTTCTGGTGATTACCGGTTTTGAGTTCGACCTTGTGATGGTGGCCGCCATTCTGACCATTCTGGGCTATTCCACCAATGATAAGGTGGTGGTGTATGACCGCGTGCGTGAAAACCTGCGCAAATATCGCACCATGCCGCTGATGGACCTGATCAACCTCTCCATCAACGAAACACTGAACCGTACCTTGGGCACATCCTCCACCGTGTTTTTGGCGGCCCTTCCGCTGGCACTATGGGGTGGCGCTACGCTTTCCGGTTTTGCTTGGACAATGCTGTTCGGCATTGTGGTGGGCACCTCCTCCTCCATCTTTATTGCAGCGCCGTTGCTGCTGTTTATGGGGGAAGGCAGATTGAAACGTGGCGCCAAGGCAGGCCCTACCCCGGCGCAGCAGAAAAGCTGATACGTCTTTCTTCTTGGTATCAAGCCAATAAAAAAACGGAGCAGGTTTTACACCTTGCTCCGTTTTTTTGTGCCTAGCGCATGAAACCGGGAGTTGATGGCGGCGGTAAAAGAATGGGGTCAGACAAAGCGGGGGAAAGAGGCTGTGTGGGCTGCTCTACCGCGCCAATAAAATCTTCCACCTTATGCCCTGCCTGCCGCAGCGTACGCCGGGTTGGTTTATCCCGAAACGCCAGAATGGCCACAAGCGCATTTCTGTCTGTTTTAATGATATTGAACACTTGGTCCGGTGGCAGATCTTCTGTCATCATCCGCCCGCGCGCCATGCCATTGGCTATCACGTAACTGTACAACAGCGTGCGCGGTGTTTCCTGCACCTTCAGCCCGCGTGAGCTTTGGCACCCTGCCAGCCCTAAAATGGCCAGCACGCCAACTGCTGAACGAAAAAAAACCGGAAAGCCGGATCGGGAGCGCTTCATATAAGAAGCATATCCCATATCCTACTTTCCGGGAACAGATCACACAGCCGCCATTTTAGACCCATGGCGGCAAGCGCAAGGCTTAATTAGCCCTGATGCGGTGCCTGATCTTTATTGTTAGCAGCCAGTTCATCACGAATCTGCTCAAGCAGAACTTCGGTTTTGGAAGGCGGCGGCGGTGCCTTGGGCTGTTCATCTTCACGTACATGCAGGCGTGTCAGGGCCTTCACCATCCAGAAAATAGCCATAGCCACAATCAGGAACTGGATAACGGCGTTCAGGAACAGGCCAACGTTCAATGTAACCGCGCCAGCTTTCTGGGCTTCTTCCAGAGTAGCCAGATGCGGGCCTTTAAGGGTGATGAACAGGTTGGAAAAATCAATCCCGCCGATAAGCAGACCAATCAAGGGGTTGAAAATATCTTTTACCAAACTGTTTACAATTGATGTAAATGCAGCACCAATAATAACACCAACTGCCAGGTCAACAACATTGCCGCGCATGATAAATGCCCGGAACTCGCCCACCCAACCTGGGGCATGGACGTGAGATTTAAGATCAGCCATACAAAAATTCCTGTGAAATACTGGGAAATCCGCTCAGAAGTAGCCGTTTTACCGCTTTTTCCTCAAGCCCTTGTATCAGAATTGACACATTTTTCTTAATATTTGAGGTATTCTGTAGCACAAAAGCTGCACAAACGCTGTTATTTGCCTATTATATGCTTCACTTCATTATCATGCCCACCAAGGCAAAATGAACGGTTGATCCAGCATACGCATTTCGTTTATATGCACGGCAATCTTGGCCCGGTCGGTATCGGGCCCTTTCTGCTGTAACGAAAGAACCAGTTTCATGAAACCCGGCATTCACCCCGATTATCACGAAATCACTGTTGTCATGACTGACGGCACGGAATTCAAAACGAACTCCTGCTATGGCAAGGCTGGCGACACGCTCCGTCTGGACGTTGACACCAAGTCTCATCCGGCTTGGACAGGCGTGCAGCGCATGCTGGATACCGGGGGCCAGGTTGCCAAGTTCAACAAGCGTTTTGCTGGTATTGGCACCCGCAAAAAAGGCTGATTTTTCAGTTCTTTGCGTATGCAGAAAAGCCCTGCCTCTTGAAAAAGAGCGCGGGGCTTTCCACGTTCAGGGGTATGGAAATGCCCGCATATGGGGTTTCCGCCAAAAAACGCTGCCGGGCAGATTGCCTTCGGGGGTCTTGGCAAAACCGGCAGAACCTTGCTGAACGAGGAGGTTCTTACATGAGTTACGATTTTACACCGCTATTCCGCACTGCAATTGGCTTTGACCGCCTTGCACAGGTGATGGATTCTGCAGCCCGCTCACCGGGCAATTCCAGTTTTCCACCGTACGATATCGCTAAAACGGGAAATGATAGCTACACGCTCACCATGGCTGTGGCTGGTTTTGGGCCGGAAGATATAGAGCTGGTGGTGCAGGATAACACGCTTGTTGTTTCTGGCCGTGTGAATGCCCCGCAAGATGAAGGCGAAATCCTGCATCGTGGAATTGCGCGGCGTGCGTTTGAGCGCCGCTTTGCCTTGGCTGACCACGTTGAAGTGACCGGCGCGGAAATGAATAACGGGCTCCTGCGCATTACAGTGCAACAGATTATTCCCGAAGCACTCAAGCCACGGCGTATTCCTGTTAAAACTGTAAGCACCACACCGGCAGAACGTGCGGTAGCAACCGAGCAGAAAAATCAGGCACCGCAACAGCCCCAGCATTCCATTGCCACAGCAGCCTGATTGCTGAAGTTTTACCAATACGTTCCATATGGGCTTAGCAAGGGGGAAACTGCGGTTTCCCCTTATTTAATTGTGTAGAATATTGATCCGTTATGTGTATTGCGGCTTGACCTGAAGCAGCCACTCCCCCCATATCGTGGCACAGATGCGCGCCGGCAGGCACGCAGGCCTGCGGAACACGTTCCGGGCCGTCAAGTTCCCGGTGCCTGCGCAAGCGCCGCCCGACGACAGGAATACAAAATCATGACGACCCTACCGTTAATGCCCAAAGCAACTGCTGTGTGGCTGATTGAAAAAACTGCTCTCAGTTTTGAACAGATTGCCGCTTTTTGCGGTATGCATCCGCTGGAAGTGCAGGCCATTGCTGATGGTGAAGTGGCACATGGTATTGTGGGTTATGACCCGGTTGCGAATCACCAGCTGAAGCAGGAAGAAATCCAGCGTTGTGAAAAAGACCCCAACGCACGGCTGAAAATTCTGCCTTCCAACAACCCTGTGCGCCGTCGCTCCAAGGGGGCGCGTTATACGCCTGTTGCCAAACGTCATGATCGTCCAGATGGCATTGCATTCCTGCTGCGCAATTATCCGCAACTGAGCGACCAGCAGGTTGTTAAGCTGCTTGGCACCACCAAGGATACCATTGCGAAAGTACGCAACAAGCAGCACTGGAACACCCCCAACATCAAACCGCGTGATCCGGTAACCGTGGGGCTGTGCAGCCAGACAGATCTGAATGCTGCCGTGCATGAAGCCAATATGCGTCTGGAACGCGAAGGGCAGGAAATTCCTGCGCCTGTAACAGATACCGAAAGCTTTAGCGCTTCCGAAAACTGATTGAATGATGCCTGAGGCAGAAGGATTGATCTTTCTGCCTCAGAAACATTTAAGCTGCCAAATACGGCATCAGGCCGAAAGGCGCTCTATTTCTTCCTTTATTCGTAGCTTTTGTAATTTCAGGCACATCAGCACGCGCTCGTCCGGTCTGGGGCGTCCGCCTTCGCTCATAATTTTCTGATCAATACGGAAATGGCGGGATTTAAGACTCTCGATCCTTGAAAGGCGTGTCATTTGGGTGCCTCCACTCGATTGATGACCCCTAAACGCTAGCGTACCGAGAATAAGAAAGTTCATGTTAATTTCATATATCGCGCCCTGCTGGCATGCAGCCTGAGCATGGAAGTTTTTTTGTAATCCTGGCTGGCGTCCGGCTCTTACATGGTAAACACTGCTTCGGGCATGCTATTCACTCTGCGGGCGGCCAGACCCGGCGCGCGATTCCGCATTAGTGGTGAAGGAGACAGGACATCATGCTGCGAGATCGCGATTTACTGCTTGCCCAACTGCATGAACTGCGTAGTGAACACAGAGATCTGGATACAGTTATCAGCCGGATGGCGCATGAAACCACCTTTATTGACCAACTGTATCTCCAGCGGCTTAAAAAGCGTAAACTCCTGTTAAAAGATCAGATCACCAAGGTTGAAAGCCTTCTGATCCCTGATGATATCGCCTAAACCATTCCGTTTCAGACTTTAGAAAACCCGGATAGATACCTACCGTGAGCGAAACTGCCCCCCTGCCCTCCGCTTCCGATGCTTTAGAAGATAAAGCAGCCTCTGCCCCAGTTGTGGGGATTATCATGGGCAGCCAGTCAGACTGGGAAACCATGCGCCATGCAGATGCATTGCTGACAGAGCTGGAAATCCCGCACGAAACTCTCATTGTTTCAGCACATCGCACGCCAGATCGGCTGGCGGATTACGCACGTACGGCAGCCGAACGCGGGCTGAATGTGATTATCGCCGGAGCCGGCGGGGCCGCCCATCTGCCGGGCATGTGCGCGGCATGGACACGCCTGCCCGTGCTGGGGGTTCCGGTAGAATCTCGCGCGCTTAAAGGCATGGACAGCCTGCTTTCCATTGTGCAGATGCCCGGCGGTGTGCCCGTAGGCACGTTGGCTATTGGTGCACCCGGGGCTAAAAACGCAGCCTTGCTGGCGGCCTCTATTCTGGCACTGCATAACCCCGCCCTTGCCGCACGCCTTGAAACATGGCGCGCACTACAGACAGCCTCTGTCCCCAACTCCCCTATTACCGAAGATAAATGACCTCCTCACATTCTCCGCTTAAGCCCAATGCAGTTATCGGCATTGTGGGTGGTGGCCAGCTTGGCCGCATGTCTGCCATTGCTGCTGCACGCCTTGGGTTTCGGACGCATATTCTGACAACCGAGGCCGATGGCCCGGCGGCTCAGGTTTCTCACGCCGTAACATGCGGCAAGTATGATGATCCGGCAGCACTGGATGCGTTTGCCAGTGCTGTTGATGTTGTCACCTTTGAGTTTGAAAACATCAGCGCTGATGCGTTAGACCTTTTGGCCAAACACTGCCCTGTGCATCCTTCCGGCCATATTTTACGCATCAGCCAGGACAGATTGGCTGAAAAAACTTTTTTTGCTTCGGCTGGCATTCCATTAGCGCCGTGGCATGCCGTTACAGACGTAAAAACGCTGCACGAAGCCGCAGAAAAAGTTGGCTTGCCGCTGATTCTCAAAACCACCCGCAATGGATATGATGGCAAAGGCCAGCGCCGCGTGCATCATATCCATGATCTGGAAGAAGCCTTTAACGCTCTCGCACCACATCCTCTGGTTGCAGAAGGTATGGTGGATTTTGCCTGCGAGATCAGCGTTATGGTGGTGCGCAGTGCAGAGGGTACGGTACGGTGCTTTGATCCAGCCCTGAACCGGCACTGGAACGGCATTCTGGACCTTACGCTGGCTCCAGCCCCTATTGATCCCAACATTGCCGCGCAGGCTGTAAAACTGGCCACCACCATTGCCGAAAAGCTGGAATTGGTAGGCATTCTGGGCGTTGAAATGTTTGTTGATCGCACCGGTAACCTGCTGGTGAATGAAATGGCCCCCCGCCCCCATAATTCGGGCCATTGGACCATGAATGCCTGCCCGCAGGATCAGTTTGACATGCATATCCGTGCGGTTGCAGGCTTACCTCTGCCTCATGCTGTGCGCCATTCTGATGCAATCATGAAAAATCTGGTTGGGCCGGAAGATATGGCTCTGTTGCCGCAGATTATGGCCACACAAGGCTTTATTCCACATTTATATGGCAAGGCAGAAGCCCGCGTTGGCCGCAAAATGGGGCACGTAAATATCCTGTTCCCCTACGGTGCGCTACCCGGCAATTTGGGTATTCAGGATGCCTTGGGGCCACTGGCCACCAAAACAGCCGCCCCGGAACCTGAAGAAGACTAAGCCGCCAGTTACAGCATTGCGTGAAGCCAAGGGCTTACAACAGCCCAGCTTCACGCATGCTCAACAGTTTTTCTCCGGCAACAATAATATGATCCCATACATGGATATTCATAATTTTTGCCGCGCCACAAATTTGTGTTGTCATCACCACATCATCGGCTGAAGGCGTTGGGTCTCCACTTGGGTGATTATGCACCAACACCAGCATAGTGGCGTTAAGCTGCAAAGCGCGTGCTACAATTTCCCGCGGGTAAACAGGTGTATGGTCTACCGTGCCCTGCCCCATAACATCATCAGCCAGTAGCTCGTACTTGTCATTCAAAAACAATACGCGCACCTGTTCGCGCTTTTCCGGCCCCATAACAGCCCGCAAATACGCATAAAGCTGTGCGCTATCGGCCAATATGCCAGAACGGCGCAATCTTGCACGCTGAATGCGTAATCCAGCCTCACGCACAAGCATAAGCAAAACACGCACGGCTTCTGGCAGCGCCTTTATGCTTTTACTTGGCTCATGCCAGCTTATAGCTGCCATAACTGCGGAAATGCTTCCGTACTCATGTAATAAATTACGTGCTTGTTCCTGTGCTTTGCCACTACGTGGCTGCGCTTGTGCTATCAACCTGCATAATAGAGCAAGGTCTGTTTCTTCTGCTGCAGCGAGTTCCGGCGCAGCACCACCATACATTTCCGCTGGAAGCGCAATGGCTTCCGCAGTTGAAACATTCAGCCGAAAATGTGTGGCATCAGCAAATTGACTTGTGGGTTTTTTTTCAGATTTTGCAGATGGGCGCTTCAAGATTTCGGCCCTGTATGGTGGTTGAAGCTGCGCCATTCGCCACATCCAATGGCAATATGGTCGTGCACCTCTACGGCCAATAATGGTGCACTGCGCTGTAATTCCCTTACAAAAGGTGCGTTTTGCGCAAGGGTTTGATCCAGCGTTTGATCTTCTGCCACCCAATCCACCGTTACCAACGCACAGGCATGCAAAGCTAACGCACGTTGCAAGACCAGCGCGACCGCTTGCCGAATACAAGCCATGGTTTCATGGCTGCTACCCTCATGCAAAAAAGCTGGCACAGCTTCATCGGCAATTAACTGGTTACGGCTATCCAGAAATAAAGCGCGCACCTGCCCTCTGGGGGCATTTGCCAAGTATACATCTGCATATTCTAAAATACTGTCCCAGTTTCCCAAAAACTGGCGTGTTTCCTCACCATTTTCTGGCAACCTGTCTGCCACACAGGCCACATCCTGCAAAACTGCCGCACTTGCGCGCGTAATGCCGCTAATCTGGCGCAGATTTTCTTCCCCCGCTTCCAGCACAGCCTGCAAAGACCCAAAGACATTGATAAGGTTTTTGGCCAGCGGCTTTGTATCTTTACGTGGAATCCCGACATAGAGCAGCATTTCCAGCAATTCATAATCCGCCAAGGAAGCCGCACCCTGTGCCAACACGCGCTGGCGCATACGTTTGCGATGCCCTGTCGGGCCGGTGCTTTCAAAAACAGGCATGGCACCTTGTTGCACGTTTAAACAACCGTGGGTTGTGTCGGTCTTTACTGCAAAGCAGCCGGGCTTTTTTTGCCTTTTCTGCTCTGCTGACTGTCTCCCCATTCCATTGCTCCGTTTGGCCTGAAGCGCACATGCTTATATAAAGGCATGGTGAATACGTCCGAACACCCCTCCGCCCCGCTTTTTTCATCTCCGTCTGCCTCGGGTGACAGTTATCTGGCTCGTCTCAACCCCGAACAGCGCGCAGCTATTGAAACAACGGATGGCCCTTTGCTGGTACTGGCTGGTGCTGGCACAGGCAAAACACGGGTTTTAACCACCCGCTTTGCGCATATCCTGCTAACAGGCCGCGCCAAGCCGTGGCAGATCCTGACAGTAACCTTTACCAATAAAGCTGCGCGAGAAATGCGTGAGCGTATCGGCCTGCTTTTGGGCAGCCCGGCAGAAGGGTTATGGTTAGGCACATTTCATGCCCTTTGCGCGCGTATGCTCCGCCGCCATGCTGAGTATGTGGGGCTGACCCAAAGCTTTACCATTCTGGATACGGATGACCAGTTGCGCCTGCTCAAGCAGGTTATGGCGCCGTGGCAGATTGATATCAAACGCTGGCCTGCTCCGGGCCTTTTGGGCGTGATCCAGCGTTGGAAAGACCGAGGGCTTACACCGGAACGCATTACCCCCACCGAGGACTCGGACTTTGCCAATGGCCATGCCCGCGCCATTTACACCGCGTATCAGGCCCGCCTGAAGCAGCTGAATGCCTGCGATTTTGGTGACCTCATGCTGCATGTGACCGAAATTTTGCGCACACGGCCTGATGTGCTGGCCCAGTATCACCGCCTGTTCCGCTACATTCTGGTGGACGAGTATCAGGATACCAACACCATTCAGTATCTCTGGCTGCGCCTGCTGGCCAAACATGCAGAAGGCCCGGCCAACATCTGCTGCGTGGGGGATGATGATCAATCTATCTACTCATGGCGCGGTGCAGAAGTTGAAAACATCCTGCGGTTTGAAAAAGATTTTCCCTCCGCCAAGGTTGTGCGGCTGGAACGCAATTATCGCTCCACCCGGCATATTCTGGGGGCAGCAGCAGGGCTTATTGCCCATAACAGCGAACGATTGGGCAAAACACTCCGCCCTGGTCGAGAAGATGCAGAAGGTAAAAAGGTTAGCGTTCTAGGGGTATGGGATTCGGATACAGAAGCCCGCATGGTGTGCGAGCAGGCCGAAAAGCTGCGCGCACAAGGCCACGCCCTAAAGGAAATTGCCATTCTGGTGCGTGCGGGCTTTCAAACCCGTGCATTTGAAGAACGGCTGATGCAAACCGGCCTGCCTTACCGCATTGTGGGCGGCCTGCGTTTTTATGAACGCGCAGAAATACGTGATGCACTGGCCTACATGCGCGTGCTGAGCCAACCTGCGGATGATCTGGCTTTTGAACGCATTATCAACGTGCCCAAACGCGGTGTTGGCCCGGCCGGGCTGCAAAAGCTACATGCAGCAGCCCGCGCCAATAACCTGCCCCTTACAGGTGGTACGGAAAAACTGCTGGAAGATAACACCCTTAAAGGAAAATCTGCCGCCCATTTACGCCAGTTGATGGAAGCCTTTGCCAGCACGCGCGATATTCTGGCGCGTGAAGGCCATGTGGTGGCCGTAGAACACCTGCTGGAAGAAAGCGGGTATCTGGACATGTGGCGGCAGGATCGCTCCCCCGATGCGCCGGGGCGGTTGGAAAACCTGAAAGAACTAACGCGCGCACTGGCCGATTTTGGAACTCTGGGCGAGTTTCTGGAGCACGTTGCCCTTGTTATGGATCATGATGAAAACGGGCAGGATGATTACCTGTCCATCATGACTCTGCACGGCGCCAAGGGGCTGGAGTTTGATACGGTATTCCTGCCCGGTTGGGAGGAAGGCGTTTTTCCCTCCCAGCGCACGCTGGATGAAGGGGGCCTGAAAGGGCTGGAGGAAGAACGCAGGCTGGCTTACGTGGGCATTACGCGCGCACGGCAGGAAGCCATTATCTTTCACGCAGGCCGCAGACGCATTTACGCCAACTGGCAGCCCTCCATGCCCAGCCGTTTTCTGGACGAGCTGCCAGATGAACACGTGGTCCGCCATGATGAGGGCGGCGGGTTCCAGCGGCAGGGCCTGAACCTTTCCGAATCCGTGTTTGATAACGGCCCCATTATTGCCCGCCGCAGAAAAGACCCCATGCTGGAGGCCGCACCGGCCCTGCAACTGGGTGACCATGTGCGCCACCCCCGCTTTGGCGAGGGCATCGTTATTTCGGCAGATCGGCACCATGTTGAAGTGTCTTTTGAATCTGTCGGTACCAAACGTCTTCTTTCATCCTTTATCGAGAAAATCTAATGGCCCCTCCTACCCGCCGTCATGCCACCAGCCTTGAAACCATTTCTGTCACTGTGCCGGAAGCGGCGGTGGAAGCTTACGAAAACGCCATTGGCAGCGTATGCGCCACGGTAGGTATTTTTGAAGCCAACCCGGAAGGCACCCAGTGGCGGGTAGAAGGCGTAAAAGACACCGGGCACCGTGAGGATGAACTGGCAGCCGCCCTTGTGCTGGCTGAACTGACAACAGGCGTAAGCGCCCCACTGGAACGCACTAGCACAGAAGCCGAAGGCTGGCTGGCCCGCACGTATGAGGCTTTTCCTGAACAGGAAGTGGGCCGCCGTTTTGTGGTGCGCGGCACGCATTTGCCCGATTCCAAAAACGCCACCCGCATTGTGCTCACGCTGGATGCTGGCGTGGCCTTTGGCTCGGGCGAGCATGGTTCCACCCGCGGCTGCCTGCGCGCGCTGGAACGTGTGGCTTACCGCCGCCCCCGCCGTATTCTGGATTTGGGTTGCGGCACCGGTATTCTGGCCATGGCCGCAGCAGCATTGCTGCACCAAAAGGTGCTGGCAGTGGATATTGAGCCGTGGTCTGTGCGTGTGGCGGCACAAAACGCCAAACGCAACCAGCTTAACCGCGCCATGACATGCCGCCTGGGCAATGGGTGGCAAACCCCCGCCATCTGGAAGGCCGCGCCGTTTGATCTAGTTTTTGCCAATATTCTGGCCCGCCCCTTGTGCCTGATGGCCAAGGACCTGGTACGGTATCTGGCCCCCGGCGGCACGGTTATTCTGGCCGGGCTGTTGCGCACACAGGTGCGTATGGTGCTGGCCGCGCATCGGCGGCAGGGGCTGGTGCTTGAGCAGGAACTGCATGAAGGCGAATGGGCTACCCTGATCCTGCGCCGCCCGGTTCTTCCTATTCGAAAAACAGCCTGATCGGCCTTTTCTTTTCCTATCTTTTCAGGACACGGTTTCCATGGCGTCTGCATCCTCTACCCGTCTTGCCGCATTGCGCACCCTTTTGCAAAACGAGGGGCTGGATGGCCTGATTGTGCCCCATAGCGATGAGTTTTTGGGGGAATACACACCAGCCTGTGCAGAACGTCTGGCATGGTTAACAGGTTTTACAGGCAGCGCAGGCACAGCCATTGTGCTGCCCCATACTGCCGCCGTATTTTCTGATGGTCGTTACATTACCCAGATGGATCAACAGGTGGATGGCACATGCTGGCAACGGCTACATATTAGCCAGACACCTCCGGCCACATGGCTGAAAGAACAAGCCAAACCAGAAACCCGCGTGGGGTATGACCCGCGTGTGATGAGTGTGGCGGAGCTGCGCCCGTTTGCAGCCCAAAGCGGGGTAACTCTGGTGCCCACATCCCGCAATCTGGTGGATGATATCTGGACCGATCGACCAGCTTTTCCCTCGGCCCCAGCCTGCATACATCCGCTTGCTTTTGCTGGCCGAAGTTCTGCTGAAAAGCGGCAGGGAATTTCTGCAATTCTGACGCAGAATGGTCAGGATGCCGCTGTTCTGAGTGATTCAGCCTCTATCGCATGGCTACTGAATATTCGTGGCTCCGATATCCCCTGCACACCTGTGGTGTTGGCCTTTGCGTTGGTGCATGCAAACAGTTCGGTAGACCTGTTTATAGAGCCAGAAAAAGTTTCGGCTAACGTTAAGGAATGGCTTGGCTCTTCCGTGCGCGTGCATGCGCCGCAGGAGATGGAGCAGGTTCTGGCAACCCTGAAAGGCAAAACCGTTGGCGTGGACCCTGCCAGCAATGCTGTCTGGTTTGGGCAAACCCTCACCCGCCATGGCGCCACGCTGCAGGAAGCACCAGACCCCTGCCTGCTGCCCAAAGCCCGTAAAAACAAGGCGGAACAGATGGGCATGCGCACAGCCCATCTGCGTGATGGCGTAGCGCTTTGCCGCTTTCTGCATTGGCTGGATACAAAAGGCCGCAACTGCACAGAACTTGAAGCCGCCACACAGCTTGATGCCTTCCGTGCCGAAGGGAAGGATTACAAAGAAGAATCCTTTCCGGCCATTTCCGGTTCCGGCCCCAATGGGGCCATTATTCATTACCGCGTCACGCCGGAAAGTGACCGGAAATTACAGGATAACGAAGTTTACCTGATTGATAGCGGTGGCCAGTACCCTGAAGGCACAACAGATGTTACCCGCACAATCTGGACAGGCCCCGATGCGCCATCTGCCAGCCTGAAAGACGTATTTACCCGTGTGCTCAAGGGGAACTTGCGCCTTGGTCGCGCGCGTTTTCCGGTGGGCACCAAAGGCCATGCGCTAGATGCACTGGCACGGTTTGACCTGTGGCAGGCCGGGCTGGATTATGACCACGGCACCGGCCACGGTGTGGGCAGCTTTCTTTCCGTGCATGAAGGGCCAGCCCGTATTTCCAAAATGCCTTCTCCCATTACGCTTGAAGAAGGCATGGTGATTTCCAACGAGCCGGGCTTTTACAAACCCGGCGCCTACGGCATCCGGCTGGAAACACTGGTGATGATCCGCCCCGGCAACATACCGCATTCGGACCGGGCTTTTCTGGAATTTGAAACCCTTACACTGGCACCTTTTGACAGACGGTTGATTGACCTCACCCTGTTAGGCCCGGAAGATACCGCCGTGCTGGACGCGTACCATGCTCAAATCTTGGATCAGGTAGGCCCTCACCTGCCATCTGA
Source organism: Acetobacter oryzoeni (assembly GCF_004014775.2). Lineage (NCBI taxonomy): Bacteria > Pseudomonadati > Pseudomonadota > Alphaproteobacteria > Acetobacterales > Acetobacteraceae > Acetobacter > Acetobacter oryzoeni. Next base: position 1,003,142 of record NZ_CP042808.1, on the reverse strand, counting down.
TGCACAGAAATGGCTGAAAACGGCATGTGCGCCTCTCAAGAGGGCGTGAGAGGCGGAGTCTTTCCCCGCTGGTCACGAAATTGAGAATCGCATGCACCGTAAAACGGGCGCAAAACAGGCTACGAAGTTGAAGGGAGCTTCTCAGAATGACGACAGACAGCAAGACCATTCCAGCCACTCTTATTGCAGGTGATGGCATCGGCCCTGAAATTGTTGAATCAGTTACCGAAATTCTGGATACCGTTGGGGCCCCATTTGTATGGGACCGCCAGCTGGCCGGTATGGCGGGTGTGGACGCGGTAAATGACCCGCTGCCCAAGCAGACAATTGAAAGCATCCGGCGCACGGGCCTGGCCCTGAAAGGCCCGCTGACAACTCCAGTTGGTGGTGGGTTCAAATCCATCAACGTAACCCTGCGTCAGGAATTTGGCCTGTTTGCCAACCTGCGCCCAACCAAAACCATCATTCCCGGTGGTCGGTTTGATGATATCGACCTTGTTCTGTTCCGTGAAAACCTTGAAGGTTATTACGCAGCAATGGAACATTACATTCCGGTGGGGGATGACCCCAAGGGCATTGCGCTAAGCTCCGGCTTTAACTCCCGCGCAGAATGCCGCCGGATTGTAAAGTTTGCCTTTGAATATGCGGTAAAGAACAACCGTAAAACGGTAACCATTGTTCACAAGGCCAATATCCTCAAACTGCTGACAGGCCTGTTCCTTGAAGAAGGCCGCAAGGTTGCAGAAGAATACAAGGGCCGCATTGAATTCAATGAACGGATTGTAGATGCCTGCGCCATGCAGCTTGTTATCAACCCATGGCAGTTTGATGTGATTGTGACCACCAACCTGTTTGGTGACATCCTTTCCGACCTTACGGCCGGTCTGGTGGGTGGCTTGGGTATGGCACCGGGTGCAAACATTGGTGAAAAAGCCGCTGTGTTTGAAGCCGTGCACGGTTCTGCACCAGATATCGCAGGCAAAGGCATTGCCAACCCGCTGGCTCTGCTGCTGGCAGCCGTTATGATGCTGCGCCATGTAAACCGTAATGATCTGGCTGACCGTATTGATGCCGGTATCAAAAAGGTTATCACCAACGGTACAGTGCGCACGAAAGATCTGGGCGGCAATGCCTCCACAAAGGATCTGACAGCAGCTCTGAAACAGGCCGTTGCCTGATATTGAGCAGTCTGGCTGTTCAAAAAAACCGATTGCGATGGAAAGGGAGCCCCAGTGGCTCCCTTTTCTTTTGGCCACACATCGCATTAGGGTAAGGCATGATCCGTTCTTTTGGTGGCCCGTGGCCTGCCCTGCCCCTTTCTGCTTCCTGCCGTATTGATGTGGAAGCCCCACCTCCGGCGGCTCCGGCAGATATTGAGCAGGAAATCACACATCTATGGCAGCAAGCCTGTACAACAACGCCAGCCCTGTTTAATGGCTGCGTATTTTCTGCATCCTGCGTAACGCGCACAGCCATTAAAGGCTATTGGACAGAGTATCGCCGCGTATTTGCACAAATGAAGAACCCCGCACTTTTTCCATTTTTGCGCCTGCAACCATTAGCCGTGGTGGGGCTGGTGCATACGCCAGATGGATACGTGTTGGGCAGGCGCAACCCATCTTCCATTTATCAGGGAAATTTCTGGCAAAGCCCGCCCGCTGGCAGCATTGAAAAACGCACCAACACGCAAAACGTCAATTTAGCCGAGCAGATTTTAGCAGAGGCCACAGAAGAATTGGGGCTGGATGCAAAAAGCCTACAGGTTGGGCCGCCACTTATGGCAGTGCGGCACCCTCATACCCGCGTGTTGGATATTGGGCTTGTGTTGGAAACGCAGCTTGCTTTTAAAAAAGTGGAAGAAAGCTGGAAACAGCATGCCAATAAAGAATACGACATGCTGGCCTGCGTGCCTGCCCTAGATATTACAACATGGCTGGGGCAAAACACCATTTTACCAACCAGCCAGTATCTTTTGCAGCATGATGTAAAAAGCAGAATGCCGCGCACCTTATGATACGCGGCATTGCATAACTTATTTAATTTCCACACCAATCTGCTTGATATCATGGAAGCTGATATCCGGGTTCTGCTCCTCTGTACGGCGCATCATAAATGCTGAAGTAGCCAGAAATACCGGATCATCATCCAGATCATCCGCCATGGCGGAGCGATGTGCTGCGGCAAAGGCCTCAATTTTCTCACGCGGGCCGGTAATCCAGCGTGCCAGAGAATAAGGCGTGGAATCAAAGCCAATAGCCACGCCATATTCCGCCTTCAGGCGAGATTGCAGCACATCAAGCTGCAAGGTGCCCACAACGCCCACAATTGGCTGCGCGCCATCTTGCGGGCGGAACAACTGCACCACGCCTTCTTCTGCCAACTGCACCAGCGCCTGCTTGAGCTTTTTGGCCTTCATGGCATCATCCAGCCGCACGCGGCGCAGAATTTCCGGGGCAAAGTGTGGCACGCCGGTAAACTGGATGTCTTCACCTTCTGTCAGTGTATCGCCAATACGCAAGGTGCCGTGGTTGGGAATACCCACCACATCGCCTGCAAAGGCTTCTTCTGCCAGATGTCGATCCTGCGCAAAAAAGAACTGAGGCGTATGCACGGCAAAGCTTTTGCCCGTACGCGTGTGCTTAAGGCGCATGCCACGGCTGAGCTTGCCGGAACAGATACGGGCAAAGGCAATACGGTCACGGTGGTTGGGGTCCATATTCGCCTGAATTTTGAACACCAGCGCCGTCATGTTTGGCTCTGTGGCCTTTACCACGCGGGTTTCTGCCGCTTGGTCACGCGGTGGTGGGCCAAAGGCCACCAATGCGTCCAGCAGATCGGTCACCCCGATTTCCTTGATCGCACTCCCGAAGAATACGGGGGTAAGATGCCCGGCATCGAAGGATTCTTTATCAAACTCTGGCAGCGCGGCTTCTACCAGTTCCAGTTCCTCACGCATCTGCACAAGGCGGGCATCATCTTCTGGCAGATCAACCGTTGTGTGCAGCTTTTTGGTGAGAATATCGTACGTACCAACAAATGTGGCCGCACGCCCAACCGGCCATGTGGCGGGTGATGTATCCAGCGCGAGGGAGGATGCAATTTCATCCAGCAGGGCAAACGGGTCCTGCGCCTCACGGTCCATCTTGTTGATGAAGGTCACAATCGGAATATCGCGCAGGCGGCAAATCTCGAACAGTTTGCGTGTCCGATCTTCAATACCCTTGGCGGCGTCAATCACCATTACGGCGGAATCAACGGCTGTTAGGGTACGATAGGTATCTTCGGAAAAGTCTTCATGTCCGGGCGTATCAAGCAGGTTAAACACACAGCCGCCGTAATCGAACGTCATCACTGAACTGACAACGGAAATCCCGCGGTCCCGCTCAATGCCCATCCAGTCAGACCGTGTGCGGCGGCGCTCACCCTTGGCGCGCACGTTGCCCGCCATCTGAATAGCCCCACCTGCCCGCAATATCCGTTCTGTCAGCGTGGTTTTACCGGCATCCGGGTGCGAGATAATAGCAAAGGTCCGGCGGCGGGTAATGTCACTGCTAAGAGGGGGGGATGCGGTATCAGACATAAGGGCTCTGTTCCGAAACAAACATGAGTAAAAACGGCAAACGCCGGATGGAGAGAAACCCCTCCACCCGGCGCGGCATAAAACGAACCTAAACGCCGATTAACGGGAGTAGTATTCGACCACCAGATTCGGTTCCATCTGCACCGGATACGGCACATCGGAAAGCTGCGGGCCACGCAGATACGTGCCCTTCATCTGGCGATGATCTACTTCCATGTATTCCGGCACATCGCGTTCGGAAGACTGAGCGGCATCCAGAACGATAGCCAGCTGCTTGGACTTTTCACGCACTTCGATAACGTCACCATCCTTCACGAGGTAGGAAGGAATGTTCATCTTCTTGCCGTTAACCAGAATGTGGCCGTGGCTGATGAACTGACGGGAAGCGAACGGCGTGATAGCAAACTTCATCCGGTACACAACGGCATCCAGACGGCGTTCCAGCAGGTTGATCAGGTTTTCAGACGTATCACCCTTGCGGCGCACGGCTTCCTGATAATAGCGGCGGAACTGCTTTTCTGTAATGTTGCCGTAGTAACCCTTCAGCTTCTGCTTGGCCATCAGCTGAACGGAGAAGTCAGACGGCTTGCCCTTACGGCGCTGGCCATGCTGGCCCGGGCCATATTCGCGACGGTTAACCGGAGATTTGGCGCGACCCCACAGGTTTACACCAAGGCGACGGTTAATTTTATACTTGCTCTCAAGGCGCTTGCTCATAGTGCGCTCTTCTCTCTTAACAGGCGGAACATCGGGCAGATGTCCGTCGTTACACCGGTAGTCTCCGTCCACCACGGATCGGAGCGGGCGCAAACCGTATTACCAGCGCGGCATGTTGCCCTGCTGGCCGATTTGTCCACATTCCCGGCAATGGAGGCAGGAATTACGAAACCCCGGGCGCAGTGTCAACTTTTTCCGTTGCGCTTTCTGCCATTCTGCAGTGCATAGTCGTGCCATCGGTACATAAAATTGAAAAGAAAGGATTGCTCAGCATGCCATTTGCTAAAAAATGGGGGCTATTTGTGGCGTTGGGTCTCGCCCTGATTGTATTGGGCTTTATTGCCTGTATTGATGCGGTTTCCGTCACCCTTGCCAGCACCATCTTTATTGGCGCGCTACTGATTGTGGCAGGCATTATGCAGGTGGTACATGCCTTTGCCGTGCGGGATTGGGGTGGCTTTATTTTCTCCCTGCTGTGCGGGCTGCTTTACGCCGCTGGTGGTTACCTTCTTATAGAAGAACCAGCCACAGGCTCTGTTGCCATTACCATTTTTGTATCTGCCTGCTTTGTGGTTGTGGGTGTGCTGCGCTGCGTTCTGGCCCTGCAGGCACGGGGTATGCCCGGCTGGGTGATCATTCTGGGTAGCGGGCTTATCAGCCTGCTTGTAGGCCTGTGCCTGTACTTTACCCTGCCGTGGTCTGGTCTGTGGCTGATTGGCACATTTGTTGGGGCAGAACTGATTGTAAGCGGCATAAGCTGGCTGCAAATTGGCCTTGCCCTGCGCCAGAGCAATTCCCTGCCGCCGCCCATTACCCGCCTGTAAAACTTACGGCGTGTTCTACAAAAACGGCGCGGGCCTATTGGCTCCGCGCCGTTTTTTATGCCCGCATGATAAGGCCATTTATTCCTTTGTTTCGGATGAAGGCGGTAGCTGGCTTTTGGGTGCCAACAGCATCAGCGCATCCTTGCCTGCATCCTCATCCACCTTACGGTTTGCACCGGGCAAAAGCGCAATAGGCCGCTCTCCGGCTTCACGCTTGCGCAAGATGTTCTGAATATTTTCCAGCACCACGGGGTAATCTTCAATCAGGCGTTGGAAGCGGCTGGCTGTAATCACCATAAAATGCCCAAACTGCACGGCGCGAATAGTGCCGGGGCAGCGCCAGCCATGCAATGCCTCCTGCGCGCCTATCAGATCCCCTGCGCCATACAGCACATCGGCCCCGGCCACGTGGCTTTCTGCCAAACCCGCGCTGATAAAGTAGATGGCGCGCATCTTGCGCCCCTTGCGGCAAATCACCTCCTGCGGGGCCACAAAGCGTAGCGATGTGGTGGTGGCCAGATCATGCAGCTCTGCCCCTGGCAGGCCCTTGAAGATAGCAGCATGCTTCAGGCGGTCTTCTATACCGCTGCGCAGATCAAAGCTCATCCGCTTGACCAGACGGTGTCTGCGGCGTTCCAGCTCTTTCAACAATTCGCGGCTGAGTTCATCACTGATAAGGGATTCTGAAAGCAGGGTTGTGTATTCTTCGCTTTCCAGACGCAAGGCGATCTGACGGAAAATCCGGTTTTCCAGCGCCTCGGCATAGCCGTGATAATGCAGGCGCAAGGTTTCCAGTGCCTCATCCAGCAGCTTGCGCTGGCGGGAAAGCACCTCAGCCACAATTTCTCCAATACGGCTGCCCAATGTGGGCTCCAGCCGTTCGTGCATGAAACGTGTGAGCGAGATGGAAATAAAATGCGCCACCATCAGCATTTCAAACCGCTCCGCCATGCACAGCATTAGCGGCCGATCCAGACGCAAATGATTATGCACCCACTGTGCGGCCTTAAAGCGTAAGGAGGGGCTAAGCCGTTTGCGCAACGCCCGCACATAGCCCAAGCGCCCTTCCAGCCGTGCACCATCAATAGCTGCTTCGGAAGACCGCAACAGTGTTTCCATCACACGGCGGGAAAGCCCCTGCATGCGGAACAGGTCCAGCAGCATGGAACGTTCCTGACTGGCAATGGTGATCAGCGCCAGATTAACGCGCTGGATATCAGACAGTGCGCGGTCAAACTCGTTAGCGGCCTGCTCTTCCTCTGCCCGGCGCGCCAGATGATCAACAACCGAGCGCGTGGCATCGGCACTGAAACCCAGTTCATCCCCCAATTCCTTGGCGCGGGCGCACACATTGCCTAGCCCGATGCTGAGCACCTGATGGCGCATGGCCTCATCAATGGGGGAAAGCCGATCCAGCTTGAGAAACAGCACGAGTGAACGCAGCGTGGTGCCGTTAACAAGCAGCGTGATCAACACAAAGCCAGTGGCAATAATACCGATAAAATGCGCAACAGGCGTGGAAACGTGCTCGTTTTCCGTAACGGCCAGCGCCAGAGCCAGCGTAATGGCCCCGCGCAAACCACCCCATACCATTGTCACCTTGAACGGTGTGGGCACGGGTGGAGAAAGGCGTGTCCATGCCAAGAGCGGCAACATACCAAACACCACAGCCGCACGTGCAGCCAGCCCCGCCACACTAGCAATAAGGATAAGCACCCAGTCCCACCGCGTCATGCCCACCAGCAGGCGCGGCACCAGCATGGAGGCCAGCACAAACACCAAGGACCCTGCCCAGAACACCAGCTGTTGCCAAAGCTGATTGAGAAACAGCCACGTTTGAGGCCGAATGGTGGATGGTCCGTAAACAGAGAGCGTAAGCCCAGCAGCAGCCGTAGCCACCACACCGGAAACCCCCAAAATTTCATCTGAAAGGATGTACACCACATAAGGCAGCGCCACAGTTAGCGTGATTTCTGCTGCCGAACTGGCGATGGCGGACATCATGACCAGCGTGAGACGCCCGACAACCACCCCGACAATCAGCGCCCCCACAAAGGAGACCACGAAGGAGATCAGCGCATCACCCAGATGAATGGCTTTGTGCAGCGTGACGGAGGGCAGAAGGATAGAGAAGATGGAAATAGCCGCAGCATCATTCAGCAGCGCTTCACCTTCCACCAACCGCGTCAAGCGTGTTGCGGCCCCGATATCCCGGAAAATCCCGGCCACAGCGGAAGGGTCCGTCGTCGCCACAATGGATCCAAGCAGCAGGCAGACCACAAGCGGCATCTGGGCAAAGGGGTAAAGCGCAAAACCAATAGTGGCCGTGGCAATAACAACTGCCACCACAGCCAGCAGCAAAACGGTGCCTGTTTCATGCGCCAAGCGCCGTACATCAATAGCCAACGCCCCCTGAAACACCAGCGCAGGCAAAAAGATAAGCAGAAACTCTTCACTATTCAGCGGGAAATCAAGCAGCGCTTCTGCAATGCCATTGAAGGCCGAGGTGTGAGAACTGCGTAACGCAACATCAGCCAAGGAGCCGATGATAATGCCCACAATAGCCAGCAAAACCGTTTCAGACAGTTCCAGCTTGCGCGCAATGGGCTGCACGGTGCTGACCACCACCAAAAGCAATGCAATAACAAGCAGTACCGCTGCCAGACCCGTTACCGCCATGCCACGCTATTCCCTATATCCAACACCAACATCCATCCTGCTCCCGCCGTTATCATCATGATAAGGCAAGGACATGGCAGCTTCTGTGCCATATACGCGTTATCCCTAACATGGCATGCCCTGCACTAGCCATATTGCCCACGGCATTGGCCTCATTATTCACGCATTTTCTTGCCATTATGTGAACGTATCGGGCCTGTACGCCACATATGAGCATCTACCTGCTTTGTTCTTGGCGAACACACCCAAACAACGCTATGCTGGAGGTATGATGAAACAGTTTTCTTCATTGCGGCGCGCCCATAAGGCCGCCCTTATGTTACTGGCCGGGTTTGGGCTTGCCGCCTGTGCGCATGATCCACACCGGCACTATTACCACCCCGGCTCAAACCACGGGCGCGCGGCGCCTGGCTGGTACCGCCCCCCTCTTACGCCCCAGCAGGGATCCAACCCGTATAAGCACTCCACCACCAATTATGGTGGCGGCGCAATGCGCTATGACCAGTAAGTTTGTACGAATCTGCATCATTATCGCCACGATAGTTGTGGGGATCATGATGGTGTCGTCCCTTTACAAAAACCTTAGCGCGTTGATGACATCCCCATCCCCTGAAGCGGCAATGGAGCAGAATGCTGGCCAGTAAATCTGGCAAGCTGTTTCGCTCTGCCTGTTTTTGTGTGCTGCTTGCAGCTGGCACAACAAAAGCAGGCATGGCCGCAGATGTTTCAGATGCTCCATCCTCCCCCCATATGGGTGGCACTTTGCGTCTGGTTGCGGCTTCTTCCGGCGGCACGCTGGACCCCCAGATCAATTACTCCGGCAAATACATCAATCTGTTTGCCAATGTGTATGATGGATTAACCACCTTCCGCAAAGCAGATGGTCTGGCCGGGGCAGATGTGGTGCCAGATTTGGCGGAAGAACTTCCGCACCCCGAAGATGGCGGCCTAACCTATACCTTCCGCCTGCGTGAAGGCATTACCTTTTCCAACGGTCAGCCCGTTACCACGGCTGATGTTGTGGCGTCCTTCCGCCGCATCTTTCGTGTAGGTAGCCCAACGGCCGGGGCTTTTTACGGTGCCATCAAAGGTGCTGATGCCTGCCTGCGCAGCCCAACAGACTGCAAACTTGAAGGGGTTATAGAAAACCCCGCCACCCGCAGCATCACGTTTCATCTTACAACGCCTGACACAGAATTCCTGCATAAGCTGGCATTTACCCACGCCGTTATTTTACCAGCCAACGCGCCAGACCATGATACCGGCAACGTGCCTTTGCCCAGCACCGGCCCCTACCAGCTTACTGCCTATGACCCAAACCGGTTTTTGAAGCTGGAGCGCAATCCGTATTTCAAGGAATGGAACGCACAGGCGCAGCCTTTTGGTTACCCGGATCGGATAGACTATACTTTTGGCATACCAGATGAAGCTGCCGTAACCGCCGTAGAAAACGGACAGTATGACTGGATGGCAGACCCTATTCCCCTAGACCGATTGGGAGAATTGGGCAGCCGCTTTACTGGCCAGACGCATGTATTGCGCCATCCGGCCATGTATTTTCTGCCCATGAACATGCGCGAAGCCCCTTTTTCTTCCCTCAAGGCGCGGCAGGCCGTCAATTACGCGCTAAACCGCAAGGCCATGGCCATTTTATATGGTGGCCCCGGCATTGCCCGCCCGCTATGCGGCATGTTGCCTTCCACTTTGTCGGCATCCTCTACGCAATGTTTTTACACCAAGGATGCCTCTCCTGAATCTCCTGCCCCCATGTGGCGTGGCACAGATATGGAAAAAGCACGCAATCTGGTGCGTGAAAGCGGAACATACGGCCAGAAAGTGACCGTGATTGCCGCCAACACCAGTGTTGATCTGGCCATGGGCGCATGGGTGCGGGACATGCTGCAAAACCTTGGCTACCGTGCCAATCTGCGCCCACTTAGCAGCGCACTGGCTTTTTCCTACATGCAGAATTCGGATAACCATGTGCAAATTGGCGTAGCCTCCTGGTCTGCCGATTATCCATCGGCTTCCAACTTTTTGGATGCTTTATTGGGGTGTGAAAATATTCACCCCAGTTCAGACAGTTCCATCAATATTCCCGGATTTTGTAACCGGGATGTGCAAAGCCTGATGGATAAAGCCAAAACGGATGTAAGCCTGAGCGCACAGGCGCAAAATGCCTTGTGGCAGGAGGCAGACAGGCGGGTTATGGAGCAAGCCCCTGTAGCTCCTGCCATTGAAAAAGATGCTGTTATTTTAACATCCCCACGCCTGAAAAACCTGCTGTTTACAACCGTAAACCAGCTTTTGTTTTCTCAGGCATGGGTTCAGTAACTTATCCCGCGTAGCGCGTTATCCACAGAATCTGTGGATGAAACGTGGGACAACCGCAGGATGAACGCGGGAAGAACCGGATAACCAGATTATCCGCCTATTTCAGCCGCTCCAGAACGGCATCCCGCACAACTGGAGGCAATGGCACGTAGTCCAGCTCCCGGCTGGCGGCTTCTCCATCCTTTACGCCCCAACGGAAGAACGTTCTTACAGCATTTCCGTGGTTTGCCTCATTCGCCTCACGCGGTACGAGCGCATAAGTGGTGGTAACAATCGGCCAGCTTCCGGCGCCATCTGCATCACAGAGCGAGGCTGTCATGTCTGCATGGTCCCACGTGGCATTTTCCGCAGCCCGTGTAAAACTGGTAACAGACGGCACCACAAATTCCCCGGCCCGATTTTGCAGAACAACGGTGGAAAGATGGTTGCGTTCTGCATAGGCATATTCCGCATACCCCACACTGCCTTCCGTATTTTTAACGTAAGAAGCAATGCCATCATTCCCACGGGCACCTGCGCCAACTGGCCATGCAACAGATGTGCCACGCCCTACCTGTTTCTCCCACGTGGGAGAAACCCGGCCAAGATATTCTGTAAACACGTAGGTTGTGCCAGACCCATCTGCCCGATGCAGCGGAGCCACGGGCAGATCCGGCAATGTAACACCGGGGTTGAGCGCTACAATGCGCGGATCATTCCACTGCGTGATGGAACCATCATAAATCGCTGCCAGAACGGGGCCGGTAAGGCGTAAGGCGCCTTCAGGCACGCCCGGCACATTGGCAATAACAACAATGCCACCAATAGCGGTGGGAAACTGGAGCAAATGCCCCGCCTCCAACCGCGCATGAGACATAGGAGCATCGGATGCCCCAAAATCTACCGTGCCAGCCAGAACCTGATTTTGCCCAGCGCCGGAGCCAATGGTCTGATAATTCAGCTGCACACCGGTTTGCGCCGCAGAATGCGCTGACCATGACTGATACAGGGGCGCGGCAAAGCTGGAACCGGCCCCTGTAATCTGCTCGGCCTGCGCCTGTGGCAAAACAGCGCCCGCCAAGCCACACAACAAGGCAGAGAGGGCAGCAGTTTTCTTCCAACTCATAATTTTTGCCCTACCCGCCATGATGCGCTTTTCCTTCATACAGCCCTGCTCCTTCCTACTTAACGCAGGGTTGCGCCTGTTGCCTTGGTAACAGCGGCAACAATTTTTTCAGACACAGCTTCCAGTTCCGCATCTGTCAGGCTTTTATCCATGGGCTGAAGGGTCACTTCCACACCGATGGAGCGATGCCCTTCTGGCACATGCGGGCCTTCATACACATCAAACAGGCTTACATCTGCCACAAGCTGGCGCTCTGCCCCGCGCACGGCCCGCAACAGTTTTTCACCCGGTACATCACGTGCCACAACAAATGCAAAATCACGCCGCACGGGCTGGAACGCAGAAAGACGCGGTGCGGCTTTCTTTTTACGTTTGGGGTCTGGCACCACATCCGGCATCAGCTCAAACCCGACAACCGGCACATCAATACCTTCGGCCTGAAGCAGAGAGGGATGCAACTCACCAAAATAGGCCAGAACGTTTTTAGGCCCCTGCCGCAGCACGCCAGAACGGCCGGGGTGGTACCAACCCGGTGCATCTGTGGTGGTGCTGATGGCATCTGGGTTAACGCTAAGCTGCTGGAGCAGCTCCAGCGCATCTGCCTTGACCGCCCAGAGAGAAACAGCCTGCCCCGCCTGCCCCGGATAACGCGGTGTATGGCCAGAGCGCACACCAGCCACCACTGGCTGCTGGCCGTTTTCTGCAAACGCCGGGCCAACTTCAAACAGCCCCAGATCACCCCATCCGCGTGCACTGTTGTGCTTAACCGCAGCCAACAGGTTGATCATGGGTGTGGGGCGCATCTGGTCCAGATCAGACGCAATAGGGTTAAGCAGACGCAGGGATTCCGGCGCACCACCAAATCGCTCAGCTGCCTCATGCGAAACGAAGGAGAAACCGACTGTTTCTGTTAGCCCACGTGCGGCCAGAAAGCGCCGTGCCAGTGCCAGACGCGCCTGCCGAGGTGTGAGTGCTGCTTCTGGCACAACCACCACAGATGGCAGCGGCACTGCAGGCACAGCATCCAGCCCTTTCAGGCGCAGCACTTCTTCAACCAGATCACTTTCTGATTCTATGGCCACAACGCCTTCCGCAGCCTTGGCTGCCACATCAGCCGGAATACCTTCGCCCTGTGCCAGAACAGGCTTTTGGGCAATATCATTCCGCCATGATGGCACGCTCACACGCACTTGCGTATTGGTGCGTTCCTGCACCTCAAAGCCCAGCTTTTCCAGCAGATCCACGCTTTCATCAGCAGGCACATCCAGACCACCCAGATCACGCACACGGGCAAAGCGCAGCGTGGCATCACGCTGCCATGCAGGCTGTTCACCGGCAGAAACAACTTCGCTGGCCTCACCACCGCACAGATCAATAATCAGGCGTGTTGCAGCTTCCAAAGCCGAAACCGGCAGCGCCTGATCTACCCCGCGTTCAAACCGATAGCTGGAATCTGAAGAAACACCCACGCGGCGGGCGCTCAGAGCAATTTTCACAGGGTCAAACAGTGCGCATTCCACAAATACATCTGTGGTTTCTGCTGTGGCACCTGTGGCCTCACCGCCCATAATCCCGGCCAGAGACTGCACGCCAGCCTGATCTGCAATCACGCAGTCTTCCGGGCCAACTGTGTAGTCCTGCCCATCCAGCGCACGAAACTGCTCGCCTTCGCCACGGCAAATTGTCAGCTTGCCACCAGAAATTTTGGCGGCATCAAACACGTGCAGCGGGCGGCCGAGATCGAAACAGAAATAGTTGGTAATATCCACCAGTGCAGAAATCGGGCGCAGGCCAATGCTTTCCAACTTGCGCTGCAACCATTCCGGGCTGGGGCCATTTTTTACACCACGAATAGTGCGGCCCAGCACCCACGGGCAGGCTTCCGGGTAGGAAATATCCCACACCACGGGGGAATCAAACTTGCCTTCCACCGTTTCTGCCAGCCATGGGCGCAACGTGCCCAGCCCGGCAGCGGCCAGATCCCGCGCAATGCCACGCACACCCAGTGCATCACCCCGGTTAGGGGTAATAGCGATGTCGATCACCACATCATCAAGGCCAGCAAAATCAGCATAGGACTGGCCGGGAAGCGTATCTTCCGGCAGTTCTGCAATGCCGTTGCTTTCTTCACCAAGGCCCAGTTCACGCAGGGAGCACAGCATACCGCCGCTGGCTTCACCACGGATCTTGCCTTCCTTGATGGTAATATCCAGCCCCGGCACATAGGTGCCCGGCTTGGCAAAAATAACGGCTAGCCCCTTGCGTGCGTTGGGGGCACCACACACCACCTGCACGTCCTGAAAACCGGGGCCTGCATCTACCCGGCATACCTGTAGGCGGTCTGCATTGGGGTGCGGCTGGGCATCCAGAATACGGGCGGTTAAAAATGGCTCAATTGCCGCACCGCGGTTTTCTACACTTTCAACTTCAAGCCCGATCTGGTTCAGCTTCGCGCAGATTTCTTCCAGCGTGGCCTGCGTATCCAGATGGTCATACAACCAAGATAGCGTGAACTTCATTCCTCACACCCCCTCATGCAGTAGCGCGGGCGCAAGTGGGTCCGACCCATAATAGCGCAGCCAGCGGATATCACTTTCATAAAACGAACGCAGATCGGGAATACCGTTCTTCAGCATGGCCAGCCGCTCAATGCCCATACCAAAGGCAAAGCCCTGCCATTCACGCGGGTCCAGCCCACAGTTGGCCAGCACACGGGCGTGAATCATGCCTGCACCCAGCACTTCCAGCCAGTCTTCCCCACCACCGATCTCACCGGTTTTGCGAGACCAGCCAATATCCACTTCCAAAGAAGGTTCGGTAAATGGGAAGTAGGAAGAACGGAAGCGCACCGGCAGTTCCGGCTTACCAAAAAACGCCCGCAAAAATTCAATCAGGCAGCCCTTAAGGTGCCCCAATGTAATGCCCTTGCCCACAACCAGGCCTTCGCACTGGTGGAACATGGGGGAATGCGTGGCATCATGATCCGCCCGGTAAGTGCGGCCCGGCACAATTACGCGGATAGGCGGCTTTTGCGCCAGCATGGTGCGGATTTGCACGCCAGATGTCTGGGTACGCAGCACACGCGTTACGTCCAGCCCCGGCTGTGGCGGCAGATAAAACGTATCATGATCCGTGCGGGCAGGATGATGATCAGGCGTGTTGAGGGCGGAGAAGTTGTGCCAGTCGGTTTCGATATCCGGCCCTTCTGCCACCTTAAAGCCCATGGCGCCAAAAATGGCGGTCATTTCTTCAATCGTGCGGCTGATGGGGTGCAGGTAGCCACGTTCCACCGGCGGTGGTGGCAGGGTAACATCTACCCGCTCGGCAACCAGACGGGCTTCCAGCTCTGCGGCTTCCAGTTCTTTGCCGCGCGCTTCAATCGCGCGGGTTAGTTCATCACGCAGGCGGTTCAGCGCCACACCACGGGCTTTGCGTTCATCGGGCTGCATTTTCCCCAGCGCTTTGAGCAAAGCCGTCAGCCTGCCGGATTTTCCCAGTGTGCTGACACGCACGGCATCCCATGCTTTCAGGTCTGTGGCGCCAGCCAGTTCGGACAGGACTTCCTGCCGCAGAATCTCAAGATCGTTGCTCATGAAACCTCACGCGAGGAGAAAATGCTTACCGGGCGGATACAATCTCCCGCAGCGGGAGAAAAGCCCCAAGAGGGAAAACCACATCTTCCCTCACCGGCACCAAGCAAAAAGGCCGCCCACGTGGGACGGCCTTTTCTTCAACCTTATCGTATCAGACAGGCAGATCAGGCAGCCAGAGCAGCCTGAGCCTTCTTTACGATTTCAGCAAAGGTTGCGGCATCATCAAACGCAATGGCGGCCAGCACCTTACGGTCGATTTCGATACCAGCCTTGTCCAGACCGTTGATGAAACGGCTGTAGGTCAGGCCATGTTCGCGCACCGCAGCGTTGATACGCTGAATCCACAGAGCGCGGAATTCACGCTTTTTGTTGCGGCGGTCACGGTAAGCATAGCGCAGTGCCTTTTCAACACGTTCCAGCGCAATGCGATAGTTGGTGGAGGAGCGGCCGCGATAACCCTTGGCCAGTTCCAGAACCTTTTTATGACGAGCAAGGGTGGTAACACCCCGTTTTACACGTGCCATGAATCAGATGCTCCTTATAGCCCGTAGGGGGCCCACTGCTTGACGGTACGACCGTCCTGCGGGGTCATGGTCTGCGTGCCGCGTGCGGAGCGCTTCATTTTCTGAGGGCGCTTGATAAGGCCGTGGCGCTTACCGCACGGACCAGAGAGCACCTTGCCGGTTGCGGTGATTTTAAACCGCTTTTTGACCGACGACTTGGTCTTCATCTTGGGCATTTCAACACTCCTGAACAAATCTGGATAACGTCACCTTAAAATAATTAAGGCAACCAACCACGGCCGGGCATGCCCTACAAGCCCGGACGCGTGTGCGAATGCGCTCCCTTAACGGAAAGCCCCATCACTTTCAAGCCTCACATACGCAGCTTTCTTGCTTATGCTGCGTTTTGCCCCAACATTATGCCCAACAGATATTTTAAAGCGAGGTACACGGTTTTCATGATCCCTCTTTCCAACGCCACACTGCATCAGCTTCCTGCTCAGGTTACAACGCCGCGCTATGATCGGCAGAAAACCACGGCAGGCATTGCACATCTTGGCGTGGGCAATTTTCATCGCGCCCATCAGGCCATGTATATCAACAAAGTTCTGGAGCGTGCAGGCCAGCAAGGTTGGGCCATTGTTGGCGTAGGCCTGCGCAATACACCGCGTGAAGATAAGCGCGCTGCCATTATGGCAGAACAGGACAACCTGTACACACTCACCGCCTTTGCGCCCGATGGCACGCATGAAACCAATGTTATCGGCAGCATTATAGAATATGTGCACGCAGCCAAAGATCGCGCTGCCGCCATTAAGCGCCTGACAGACCCGGATATTAAAATTGTCACCCTCACCATTACAGAAGGTGGCTACTACCTGGATGCTGAAGGCAACTTCACGCTCGATCACCCTGATATTAAAGCAGATTTAGCACGTGATGTGCCCGAAACGGCTTTCGGGTTGGTATGTGAAGCCCTGCGCCAGCGGCGCGAAAGCGGCACCGGCCCCTTTACGGTGCTCAGTTGCGATAACCTGCGCCATAACGGCAAAGCTGCCCGCACGGCTTTTTGCACCTATGCCACTGCGCGTGACCCTATTTTAGGTGCGTGGATGAAAGAAAACGTCACCTTCCCATCCAGCATGGTGGACCGGATTACACCTTCTGTTGGTGAAGCAGACATTACGCGCCTGGATGCCCTGACGGGCGTTGCTGACCAGATGCCCATTTTTGCGGAAGATTTTACGCAATGGGTGATTGAAGACAATTTCTGCGATGGTCGGCCAGAACTGGAAACGGTGGGCGTACAGTTTACAGATGACGTTGGGCCTTATGAGCAGGTAAAACTGCGGATGCTCAATGCCTCCCACTCCATGCTGGCATTGCCCGGCGTGCTGATGGGGTATGACACTGTGCCACATGCCATAGAAGACACCTTGCTACTGGGCCATCTGGAACGTTTTCTGGCAGAAGACGCCTCACCCTTCATTACACCGCCCAAAGGTGTTTCTCTGGCACAATATGCTCAGCAGGTATTGCACCGCTTCCGCAACCCTGCGGTGGGCGATCAGCTTTTGCGCATTGCTTCCGATAGCGGCTCCAAACTGCCCGTGTTCCTGACAGATACTGTCAATGGCGTTCTGGGCTCCAGGCGCGATCATTGGCGGCTGGCGTTTGGCACGGCGTGTTTTCTGGAATATCTGCGTGGCACTACGGATAAAGGCACGCCCTATACCATTACAGAACCCGCCATTAACGCAGAACAACTTGCGCTGGCCCGTGCAGAAGATCTGGCCACAGGGTTGCAGATGACCGTTTTTGCAGGCTGGAACCTGAAAGATCATCCCGAGTTTGCAACTGACGTTGTGAAAATTCGCCAGAGCATTCGCGCACAGGGCACACACAAAACCCTTGCCCAGCACGCAGGCTAATCTGCCTTAGGCCTTTATGCCGCCTTCCCGTTGCGCTCTCTCTGATAAACCGAATACGGCCATAGCAGAGAGGCGCAGCGGCCTTTTCCATCGCAAAAATATGATTTCTTTCAAGAACTGAACGCATGGCATACATGCAAAATCAACGCTTAACTATATACGATAAAATATAGATAAAGACGAAACCCCTGTTTTTCTGCAATATTCTCGGCAGACAAATAAATCTTATTCAGATTTCACTGTAATACAGTGGAACCTATGCGTTTATTTACATCGCAATTCCAGATAAGAATCGTCCTGAATCAAGAAACGAACCTCAGACGCTGATCCATCGGCTCATGGCGCGTAGGCTTACGTGTTGCCCGCCAGATGGTACGTTTTTCACGGGATTGGGGGTAGAGTGATCAAACGTCTTCTAGCGGGAGTAGCCGCGGCCGGGGTCCTTGGGGGGCTCGGGTTCTTATATTATGCATGGTATCCACCAATTGCCCCGATTGAGCGGCCAAACCCAGCCAGCTTTTCTGTCGAGCAGATAGAGCGCGGGCGGATTGTGGCGGCTGAAGGGTATTGCGCAGAATGTCACACCCGCACAGATAACGGCGGCGGGCCGGAACTGGCGGGTGACTATAAAATGGATACCCCGTTTGGGGCCATCTATTCTTCCAACATCACACCAGATGTTGAAATGGGCATTGGCGCTTGGTCGGAAGAAGCCTTCCGCCGCGCTATGCACCTTGGTGTGTCCCGCAAGGGCGTGCATCTGATCCCGGCTTTCCCGTACGATCATTTCACCAAGATGACGGATCAGGATATTTCCGATCTGTATGCCTACATCATGACACGCCCGGCCGTGCATATGTCTCGCCGCCCGAACGAGCTGCCCTTCCCGCTCAGCCTGCGTATTCTTCAGGCTGGCTGGAAACTGCTGTATCTGCGCCCCGGCGTGTACAAGCCCGACCCACGGCATGATGCATTGTGGAACCGCGGTGCCTATCTGGCCGAAGGCAACGCCCACTGCGGCGCGTGCCATACCCCGCGTGACCTTATGGGAGCCGAAAAGAAAGGCTCCGCCTACGAAGGTGCCGTGGTGGATAACTGGATTGCGCCCGCCCTTAACGAGCACAACCCAACCCCCACCACATGGACGGAAGATGAGCTGTTCCAGTATCTGCGCTTTGGCGTAGCACCGCTGCACGGCCCGGCTGGTGGGCCTATGTCCCCCGTGCCGCATCGCTTCCTTTCCACCGTGCCGGAAGAAGATGTGCACGCCATTGCGCATTACTTTGCGGATGTGGACCACGCTGCCGAGCGTGAAAAGAACGACAAGGCCGCCTTGGCCCGCGCCATGGAAGCTTCCAAAACCGATCTGATCGGCCCGAATGTGGACCCGGACGCAAAGCTGTATCAGGGTGCCTGTGCGGCCTGCCATTACAATGCAGCGCCCACGCCTGTTCTTGGCCGCCCGGATCTGGCGCTGAACAACGCACTGTGGCTGGATGAACCCACAAACCTGTATCAGGTCATGCTACGTGGGCTTACGGCGGAAGAAGGGCAATCTGGCGTAGCCATGCCCAGCTTCTACAATGCGCTGTCCGACAAGGATATGGCCCGCATTGCCGCCTATCTGCGCCGCACCCGCACCACACTGCCACCGTGGACAAACCTTGAGAAAAAGGCCGCTGAAGTGCGCAAGACCGTCCAGCCAGTTCCAGTCAATTCTTCGCACTAAGACGGAACACGGAGCAAGAGATGATAAAGTTCAAACTCAATGGCCGTGACGTTTCCGTCGATGTGCCAGAAGATACCCCTCTGTTGTGGGCCCTGCGTGATGATCTGGACCAGACAGGCACAAAGTTTGGTTGTGGCGTAGGCCAGTGCGGTGCATGCACCGTGCTGGTGGGTGGCCGTGCCACCCGCTCCTGCATTACGCCCATTAGCTCCATTGAAGGCGCTGATGTAACCACCATTGAAGGCCTGCACCCAGAAGGCAAACACCCTGTGCAGGAAGCCTGGAAGGATATTCAGGTTCCGCAGTGTGGGTACTGTCAGTCCGGCCAGATCATGCAGGCTGTCAGCCTTCTGAAAGATTATCCCGACCCGACGGATGAGCAGATTGATGGCGTAATGGGCGGCAGCCTGTGCCGCTGCATGACGTATGTGCGCATCCGCAAGGCAATCAAGAAAGCGGCCGCCGCCATGCAGAAGGAGGAGGCATCTCATGGGTAAGCTGGAACGCATTGCAGCCCGGCAGGATCGGGCCGCAGGCCGTGGGCCCACGCGCCGCGGTTTTCTGCTTACGGCCATGGGCTCGGCCTTTATGTTCGGCTTTGCGCGGCAGGGTAATGCTGCGCAGGTTTACCCGCAGGCCGCAGGCAATCTGCCCGCCGGTGGTGCGTTTGAACCCACAATCTGGTGCTCCATTGCGCCGGATGGCTGGGTGAACGTGAACGTTATTCGTGCAGAAATGGGCCAGCATGTTGGTACCGCCCTTGCCCGGATTATTGCCGATGAAATGGAAGCAGACTGGAACAAGGTTAAGATCACCTACGTGGATACAGACCCCAAATGGGGCCTGATGATTACAGGTGGTTCTTGGTCTGTCTGGCTCACGTGGGATCAGTTCCGCCAAGCTGGTGCAGCAGCCCGCACCGTAATGGTGGAAGAAGGTGCACGCCTGCTGGGTGTGGCGCCTTCTGCCTGTATTGCACGTAATGGGCAGGTTATTGCGGGCAAGCGCTCTATTTCCTACGGCGAAATTGTAAGCCGTGCGCACCCCACCCGCACCTTTACGCCAGATGAAATGGCCAAGCTGCCGCTCAAACCTTCATCCGAACACCGGCTGATCGGGCGTGAAGTTAAAGCGCTGGATATTCCTTCCAAAACAGATGGCACGGCCATTTATGGCATTGATGCCAAGTTGGAAGGCATGGTGTATGCTCGCCCCAAAATGCCGCCCACGCGGTATGGCTCCAAAGTGGTTTCTGTTGATGATACGGAAGCCAAAAAGGTTAAGGGCTATATCCGCTACATTGTGCTGGATGATCCTTCCAACACAGTGCCGGGCTGGGTTGCGGTTCTGGCTTCCTCCTACCCTGCGGCCATCCGCGCAACAGATGCCCTGAAAGTAACATGGACACCGGGTAAAACCGCCAACGTGACCGAACAGGACATTATTGAGCACGGCCGCAAGCAGATTGCCGAAAAAACCGGCGGTTCGCGCATCTTTAATGATGCCGGAGTGGATGAAGCGCTGGCCAAAGCCGATAAGGTAGTGGAACGCACCTATACGTGCTCTTCTGTGCTGCATTATCAGCTGGAACCCATGAACGCTCTTGCCCGCCTGCACGAAGGCAAGTGGGAAGTGCATTGCGGTAACCAGTGGCAGACCCTGTTCCTGCCCGTTATTGCCAAGGCGCTTCAGGTTCCTGAATCCGATGTGGTGATGCGCAGCTACCTGCTGGGTGGTGGTTTCGGCCGCCGCCTGAATGGGGATTACGCAGTTCCCGCCGCGCTCATTTCCAAGGCACTGGGTGGCAAGCCTGTTAAACTGGTGTTTACCCGGTCTGATGACGTGCTGTTTGATTCCATCCGCTCACCGTCCATCCAGACAGTGCGCGCTGGTGTGAACAAGGATGGTTCCATCAACGGGTGGGAACATCATGCTTCTGCCGGCTGGCCAACAGGCGTGATGGCTGCTGCCTTTATGGAAAAAGGTGAAGACGGCAAACCATACGATCAGTTCGCCATTGCAGGCGCTGACCACTGGTACGATGTCGGCCCCATTCTGGTGCGCGCACTGGATAATGATCTGGCCGATGCCACCTTCCGCCCCGGTTGGCTGCGTTCGGTCAGCTCCGGCTGGACACCTTGGGCGCATGAAAGCTTTTTGGATGAACTGGCCCATGATTATGGGAAAGACCCGGTTGATTTCCGCCTTGGGCTTCTCACGTGCAAGGGCCGTAATGCGGGCAGTGCTCCCAACTCTGTTGGTGGGGCATCCCGTCAGGCCAATGTGCTTAAAAAGCTGGTAGAAAAGTGCGGTTACGGCAAAGTCAGCCTGCCTAAAGATACGGCCATTGGCATTGCCACCACCTTCGGGCAGGAACGCAACATGCCAACATGGACAGCAGGCGCCGCACAGGTGCATGTTGACCGCGAAACAGGCGTTGTCACCTGCCAGAAAATCTGGCTGGTGCTGGATGCTGGCACGATTATCGACCCAGACGGCGCCTTGGCCCAGACCGAAGGCGGCGCACTGTGGGGCCTGAGCATGGCGCTGTTTGAAGGCACGGAAATTGAAAATGGCAACGTGCGTGACCGCAACCTGAACACCTATACGCCCCTGCGTATTACAGATGTGCCGGATATGGATATTGAATTCCTGCCCAGCACAGAAAAACCCATGGGGCTTGGTGAACCGGGTGTAACCACCATTGCACCAGCTATTGGCAACGCCATTTTCAATGCTGTTGGTGTGCGTATGCGGCATCTGCCCGTACGCCCGGCTGACATCTTGAAAGCGCTGAAAGAAAAAGGGAACGCCTGATTTTTCAGGCACCCGCTTTTCTGTAAAGCAGGCATAAAAAAAACCGGCGGCTGGATTTTTCCAGCACGCCGGTTTTTTATTTGAAATTGCACCACCTTCATAAAGGCGGCGCAATTCACATTCAGTTCAGGCCACAGCAGAAGCTGCAACGGAACGAATAGCCCGCGCCATCGCTTCCACCCCGTTACCTCGGTTGGTAGAAAGAGCCTGCACAAGCCCCAGATCACGCAGGAACTTGGGGTCTGTTGCCTGAATTTCTTCCTTGGATCGGCCGGAATATACGCGCAATAGCAGGGCCACCAGCCCGCACACTATGGCGGCGTCAGACAGGCCTGCAAAATACAGTTTGCCGTCCTCTTCCTTTTCTTCCAGCCATACCTGGCTTTGGCAGCCAGGCACGCGGTGGGCATCATCACACCATTCTTTGGGGAATGGGGGCAGCTTGCGCCCCATTTCTATGATGTACTGATACCGCTCCATCCAATCATCAAAGATTTCCAGCTCATCACGGATGGCTTCAATAGCTTCTTCTGCCGTATCTTCCTGCGGCGTTACAAATGGTGCTTCCATTACAGAATAAACCTGCTCAGATCTCCCTTGCGCGCCAGTGGCGCGACTTTTTCCTGCACCATTGCAGCATTTACTTCCACGGTTTCGCCCTTACGGTCCGATGCCGTGAAAGAGACATCTTCCAACAATCTTTCCAGCACTGTGGCAAGACGCCGCGCCCCAATATTTTCTACGCGGTCGTTAATATCTGCTGCCAGTTCAGCCAGCGCATCTATGGCATCATCCGTAAAGTTCAGGGTTACGCCTTCTGTGCCCATCAGCGCGATGTACTGCTTGAGCAAAGAATGCTCCGGGTCTGTTAAAATACGGCGCAAGTCTTCACGGCTGAGCGGCTGCAATTCCACCCGAATAGGCAAACGCCCCTGAAGTTCTGGCAACAGGTCAGACGGCTTGGCCAAATGGAACGCGCCAGAGGCAATAAACAAAATATGGTCTGTATTCACCGGGCCATGTTTGGTGGAAACGGTTGTGCCTTCAATCAGCGGCAGAAGGTCACGCTGCACACCCTCGCGGGAGACATCACCACCCTTTGCCCCGCTTTCTGATGCACGGGCACATACCTTGTCTATCTCATCTAAAAAAACAATGCCGTTTTCCTGCGCATTGGCCACGGCTTCCCGCGTAAGGGCCTCACCATCCAGCAGACGGTCTGCTTCTTCACGCTTCAGATATTCGCGTGCCACAGAAACCTTGAGCTTTTTCTGCTTGGGGCCACGGTTCATGAAGGCTTTCATCATATCGCCTACATTAATGGCCTGCCCCGGCACGGCTCCGGGCATATCACTGCTTCCGGCAGGGGCCTGCTCGGTTACGGCAATATCAATTTCCTTATCTTCAAGCTGGCCGCTGCGCAGCATGCTGCGGAATTTGCTTTTTGTATCAGCAGAAGATCCTTCCCCCGCCAGCGCATCCACAATGCGTTCTTCCGCTGCCTGCTGGGCTTTTTCTTCAACATCTTTGCGGCGCGATGTTTTCAGCATGGTGATGGAAACTTCCACCAGATCACGCACAATGCTGTCTACATCACGGCCCACGTACCCCACTTCGGTAAACTTGGTGGCTTCCACCTTCAGGAAAGGGGCTTGCGCAAGTTTTGCCAGCCTACGGGCAATTTCCGTTTTACCGCAGCCGGTAGGCCCGATCATGAGGATGTTTTTGGGCACAACCTCCTCACGCATACCTCCAGAAAGCTGCGCACGCCGCCAGCGGTTGCGCATGACAATAGCCACGGCCCGCTTGGCATCCTGCTGACCGACAATAAACCGGTCCAGTTCGCTTACAATTTCACGCGGAGAAAAGTTAGGAGCATCCATTACCGGCTCTCCTGATCTGAGGCTGCCTTGAGTGTTTCCACCCGGACAGAATGATTGGTGTAAACGCAGATATCAGCAGCAATCTTCATAGACCGCCGCACAATTTCCTCTGCCCCAAGCCCATCAACCGTCAGCAGCGCACGGGCTGCGGAAAGAGCATAATTGCCGCCTGACCCAATAGCGATAATGCCATCTTCTGGCTCCAGCACATCACCATTACCTGTAAGGGTAAAGGAATGTTCGGCATCTGCCACGGCCATCATGGCCTCCAAACGGCGCAGGTAACGGTCTGTCCGCCAATCCTTTGCCAGTTCCACACAGGCGCGCTCAAGCTGATTGGGGTAGCGTTCCAGCTTGGCTTCCAGACGCTCAAGCAGGGTAAAGGCATCTGCTGTAGCACCCGCAAAGCCCGCCAGAATATTATCCTGCGGGCCTATGCGGCGCACCTTACGGGCATTGCCCTTAACAACCGTGCTGCCCAGCGTGACCTGACCATCGCCCGCCATGGCAACTTCGGTCCCGCGCCGCACGCAGAGAATGGTTGTCCCGTGCCAGCCGACGGGATCATGAGATGAGGAAGCTGTGTGAAAAGTATGCATGATCTTCCTCAGATAAGCCTTATTCCGCCCAGAACAAGGGGTTGGCCTATGCAGCCAGCATGGCCTTTACATCTCCTAAAAGCGCATCACGCGTGTAGGGTTTGTGCAGCACGGCCACACCTTGGGGCAAAATACCCAGATCTGCGTAGCCTGTTACAAACAGCACTGGCAGCTCTGCCCGTTCGGCATGGATACGTTGTGCGGCTTCGCCCCCGTTCATGCCGGGCATCATCACATCCATCACCACAAGGGCGATATCCGGCCTGTTGCGCACGGTTTCCACGGCCTCTGCGCCACTAGCCGATTCCAACACCTCATATCCTGCACGGCTCAGAAAACCTGCCGTTACTGCGCGCACGCCCGGTTCATCATCCACAACCAGAATAGCGCGGCCCTGCGGCGTGGCTGCCAGCGTGCGCATATTGGCGGTGGCATTGCCAGAAACACCTGCCGCGGGTGGAATGGATGCTGAAAGCTGCGCATCCATGGCCGGGAACCACAATTCCACGGAGGTGCCACCACCCGGTGTGCTTTCCACACGCACTTCGCCGCCGCAATGGCTGATAAAGCCGTAAATCATGGACAGGCCCAGCCCAGTACCCTGTCCCATATCCTTGGTAGTAAAGAACGGATCAAAAATGCGGGCGCGCATTTCTTCCGTCATGCCCACGCCTCTGTCCGAAACCTGCACAACCACCCATGCCCCGGCATGATCCTTGCCCACATGGCGGCCTAACAACCGCGCAACCTGCCGCACAGAAACACTGGTGCTGCCGCCCTCCGGCTGTGCGTCTATGGCATTAATGCACAGGCTGAACACCGCCAGTTCAAGCTGCACGGGGTCTGTCCATACAGGTGGCAGAGGTTCTTCGGGCAGTACAAACTGCACGCTGCTGAAGCGTCCGCTACCTTCTACCGAGGCGGAATCCAGTGCATCACGGATATCTTCTGGCACCTTGCCCTGCTTCATGAAGCCCTGAAGGTTTTGCATCACCTCCTGCACTTCCACCCTCTGGCACACCAAGTGGCGCGGGCGGCTGAAGTCTAGCAGTTTGCGCGTAAGAGTGCCCCCTCGGCGGGCGGCTTCCATGGCGTTTTGATATAGCCGTGCCACGCCCGGCTCTCGCGGGGGTTCCAGATCCTGCACCAGCTCCAAAGAGCCCTGAATAGCGGTGAGCAGATTGTTAAAATCATGCGCAATGCCGCCAGCCAATGTGCCAATGGCCTGCATTTTCTGGGCCTGCCGCAAACGCTGCTCCAGCCCCAGCAGGTCTGTTACGTCCCGATCAATCAGGATGGAATAATCAGACAACAAGCCCGAACGCACAGGGGCATTACGCAGGCTATCAAGCCGCACGCGGGTCAGATCATGCCAGCGGTTTTGTCCATCAGGCCCCGGAAGCTGCAAGACCTGCTGATCCCGCCCGGATGTTTCCAGCGCCTGCCGCGCTTCTTCCAGACTTTCCTGCCGTGGGCCGTTTACCAGGTCCTCTTCTTTCTGGCCCAGGCATTCGGCAACGCTGCGGCCAAACTCCCGCGCCATCTGCTGGTTCAGACGGATAAAGCAGCCATCCTGATCTTTAAACGCCAACCCAAATGGCAGGTTTTCCAATAGCCCGCGTAGCAAAAGCTGTTCGCACTCCAGTTCTTTTTCCAAAAAATAGCGCGCGGCAGCCTGCCCCACCATGGAAAGAAGTGTTTCATCATCCCACGGTTTGTACGCAAAAAAGGAAATCTGCCCCCGGTTCAGCGCGGCTTCTACGGCGGAGATATCGGCATATCCCGTTAGCAAAATGGCCCCTGCGCCGGAAATATCCCGCGCCTGCGCCAAAAAGACATCACCCGTCATGCCGGGCATACGCTGGTCCGAGATAATAACCGCTACATCCGGGTTTTCACGCAGTAACGCCAAACCCTGTTCTCCTGATGAAGCAGAAAGAACATGGTAGGCACCTTCCAGCAGGTCTGTCAGCGCAACCAGAATCTCCGGTTCGTCGTCCACCACAAGCACGATGGGACGCTGTTTCAGGTCAGGCAACGTTATCACCGCGCCTCTCCTCTCCTGCTCTGTATGGCACGCGAAGGGTGAAACAGGCGCCCCCCAACGTGCTTGCATTGGTTACAACAACATTGCCGCCGTGGGCCTGCACAACACCATATGCGGTGGCCAGCCCAAGCCCCGTACCAGACCCTACAGGTTTTGTGGTAAAAAACGGTTCAAAAACACGTTCCTGCAGCTCTTTGGGCACGCCCGGCCCGGTATCGCTTATCTGGATCACGTATTCTTCACCTTTACCGCTTTCAGCTTGCTCCAAAAACGAGGTGATAAGGATACGATCTGCGTGGGAAAGCGTGGGGTCGGCGCTTTGAATCGTCTCGCGCCGTTTATCCAAAATGGCATCTGCGGCATTGCTGACGATATTCATGACCACCTGATTAACCAGCGCTGCCTGACACACCAGTTCCGGCGGGGCCTCCAACTTGCAGGTAACTTCAATATCCTGCCCCAGCTTGGGGGCAAGCAGTGTAAGCACCATGCCTATGGCTTCGGGCACATCCAGACGGCGGAACTCACCTTCCTCCAGCCGGGAAAAACGGCGCAGACTGGCCACCAGATCCCGCATGCGTGAAAGACCGATAAGGGAGGCTGAAAGACGCTCACTCCCCTTTTGCAATGCGGTTTCCGCCGTAACCAGATCTTGCGATCTGACGGCATGCAGCGCCTTGACCATACTGCGCTTGACTGTGTTTTCATGCGCCAGAACAAACGCCAGCGGGTTATTGAACTCATGCGCGATTCCGGCGGCCAGTTCCCCCAATGATGCCATTTTGGCGGACTGCACCAGTTTGGCCTGCGCCTCTATCAATTTGCGATTAGCGGCCGCCAGATCGGCATTCACGCGCCGCAAAGCATCGGCCAGCGCCATACGTGCACGGGCACTTTCTATATGTGCTTCCTCGCGCCGGGCTTCGTCCTGCAATGTTTTACGCCGCACAAGGCTGCCAATACGGCTTACCAACAAATCTACAGGTGTATCTGCATCCAGCAGATCATCTATTCCGGCATGAAATGCGCGTGCCACCTGTTCACCAGAAAGGCCGCCGTGTTCCACCATGCCCATAATGCGCGTGCACTGGCGGCTGCGCCTGCGAAAAGCCGCTATGGTGCGCGCAAGTGCTAAGCCATCAAACGCCGGGCAAGCCAAGTCCACCACCACACAATCCGGGCAAGCGCGGCTACTGGCAATACCGGAAAGATCCAGTTTTTCCGGGTCTTCCACCAGCAGGGCATCTTCCCCATTCTGTTGCAGAAGTTCCACCAGATAAGGCTGGCCGCCTCTGATCGGTTCAAAATCTGCGGGTTTCTGCCTATCAGACCACGCCCATAATACACCGCCCGGTGCTGTCATGATCACGATGCGCGGCTGACGAAATACCACACCCTCGCGCCCGGCCAGGTCTTCATCATATTCACGCAGCAGCGCGCAGATACGGAAAACCAGCAAAAGCGGATTATCCGCCATGCTGAAGCAACAATCTGCCCCGCGTTCCAGAATTTCGGCTTCCTGCCTGCTGTTGGCCTCTGGCAACAGCACAACAACCGGGATACCACGCGTGGCCGCATTTAACCGCAAACGCTGGCAAAGCTGGGTTGCGGGCATATCTGGCAACCGTGCGGGCACAACCAGAAGATCAGGCAGATCTTCATCAAATCCGGCAAAAGCAGAACGACCATCTGCCACGCTTTTTACACGCAACCCACGCGCCTGCAGCAAGGTTTCAAGATGCACCTGCCAAGCCGCGTCCACCCCGACAAACAGGATGGAGCAGGAAAGAAAATCCATAATTTTACCGGCCACCGGCATAAAATCCGCTGACGTGCCCTTCCGAGAGGTCAGTGTAAAAAATGCACCTTAACAAAACTCTGCCCTCACACCCTCATCGCGAATGCGTTACCCATATGAAAACATGTCTTGCATCCGTCATATGGCTATCCATTGGCATGCTTTACCCTGTGCCTGTATATATAGGGCAAGAATAGTCCGCCTGCGCGCTCTGTGGGTTGGATACAACACAACCACTCGGCCCATTTACTGCCGGCAAGGAACCAATACCTATGGACCCGCGCATGCCTCTTTCTTCCCAGTCTTCTGCTGCTTACCGATCTGGCGCTTCTGGCTTTGCCCTTGTGCGCACAGCCATTTGGTCTGTCTGTTATTTTGCGTTCTATTTTGTGCAACAGATTGCCGAGTTATTTGCCCCATTGCTGCTGATTGCAGGTGTGGCATGGGCCGCGCTGCCCGCGCTGGTTGGCGCTCTTTCCAAATCCGCTGCATCAGCAGACCCGCAAGCACGTGATGCCATTGCCAATGTGGCTTCCGCTATTCCGCATCATCTTGCCATTGCCGGGCATGATCTTACAGCAAGCGGCCTGATCTGGGATGGTATTATGCTTATGGCCTTGGCAGCCGCAGGTGCCACACTGGCAACACTGGCCGGGCGCAGCATGTAAAAGCTGCACACTGCCGTGCGTACACGTTAGGTGCGTCTTTTTGTATCAGGCCTTAACCGGCCCGATGCAGACGCGCTGCCGCAGGCCATGCGTGCACAATGGCATTCCACCAATGCCAGATAGCCACAAAGCCGATAACAGCCAGCACTACGCTGAGAATCCAGGCTATTTTCCAGAATTTTTCCGTTAAAATCAGCCCGCGCACATCAAGTTTGCGCGCAGATGGCGCTTTGGGTTGGGCAACGTGCGCCGCTGCACTTTGAGCATAGGCCTGCGCCACTTCTGGCCGCACTTTGGGCAGCCCCATAGGCCGAGGCGTGTTTGCAGCCCCCACTTCTGGCACCACTTGTGGTGCAGAAGGTTCTGCCGGGGGTGAGGCCCTGCGCAAAGGCTCAGAGCGTTGGCCCATTTGCGCAGCAGTTTCTTTTGGCTGCGGCGGCTCCGGTGCAACTACGGGGCTAGATGGCGCGGCAGGTTTTGTAGCCGATGGCAGCGTTGGTTCAACATGCGGCGGCACATATGGCGGAGGTGTTTGCGTAACATGCACCTGCCGCACTGTTGTTGGCTGCGGCACTTCCGGCACGGGCTGCGGTGCAACTGGTTCTTCTGGCTCTGGCGCAGGTGTGTGTTCCGGCTCGACGACAGGTTCCGGTTCAACCACAGGCGCGCTGGGAACTTCCGGTTCTGGTTCCGGTGGTGGTTCTGGAACAGGCTGAGGTTCTGGCTGCGGCTGAACGGGAGCTTCTGGTGCTTGGGGTTCAACCGGCGCAGGTTCTTTTGGTGTTTCCTCGGCAACGTGTTCTGGAGCTGGCTCTTGCGGCGCCGGAGGTTCCGTTACAGGCGGGTGCTCCGAATCCGGTTCATCAGCAGGAGGAGCTTCCGAAGGTTCTGAAGCGGGGGCTACTTTTTCTTCCGGCGCGCTATGTGGTGCTGTTGCTTCTGGTGGAGCAGACTGCGGTTGAGCGTGTTCATGCGGCACAGGCTCCGCAACAGGTTCTGGCTGCGACTGCGGGAGCTGAACCCGCCATTTAACGCCACAGGCAGAGCATTTGAGCATTTGCCTTTTGGCAAGAAGAGCCTCTGGAACCTGATAGGCCACACCGCAGGAAGGACAGACGATCTTCATGAACACTCTCTTGATACAAGGCTGCCTTCCTCCCTGCGCCTGCTGCACGCAGATGCGAGGCTAAGGCATCGAACGGAAGAACAGATTTGGCATCTCCCTTAGCACAGGTAACACCCGTTCGCGCCAGACATCGCGCCAAAAAGATGGAACATGCCGTTTATTAGGCAGTATGTTGTGTCTTTCAATCGACACTCCCCCTGCCTCTCGGTTACACTACACATATGCAACAATTGTTCCGCTTTATGCCACTTCCGTTCCTTATGGTTCCAGCATGATCCGTCTGGAAAACGTTTCATGGCGGCGGGGCAAAAAGCAGAATACGCAGGTATTGTCCGATCTTTCCTTCTCTATTCCGCAAGGGGGATTCCGCTGGCTTCTTGGCCCATCGGGCGCAGGCAAAAGCAGCCTGTTAAGCCTGCTGCACCTTGAAACACTCCCCACAGAAGGGCGCATGCTGCTTTTGGGCAAGCCTGTTTCCAAGGCAGAAAAGCGTGCACATTTTGTGCGCCTGCGGCAGAGAATCGGCATGGTGCATCAGGATTACAAACTTATCCCCGGCCTGAGTGTTGCGGATAACGTGGCCCTGCCTTTGCGCCTGCAAAAACGCCCTGAAGATGAAATTCAGGATGAAATTCACGCCATTCTAAAATGGGTCGGTTTGGGTGAGCGCCTGAATGCCCCCGCGGCCAGCCTTTCTGGTGGGGAGCAGCAACGTACAGCCATCGCCCGCGCCATTATCCACCGCCCCGGCCTGATTTTGGCAGATGAACCCACCAACGCGCTGGAAGAAAGCCAAGCCCACCGCCTATTGGATATGTTTGCCGAACTGAGCGACATGGGCACCACCATGGTTGTGGCAACGCATAATGAGGCCCTAATCCGCAGGCTGGAACGCCCGGCCCTGTATCTGGAGCGTGGCCGGCTGGTGCAGGATGAAGGGGCAACGGTATGATGATGCCCTTTTCTGGCCGTAAGGACGGTCTTTCTGTTTCTGAAGCGCTGCCCGACCGCAGCCTGTTTACGCTTGTGGCCATGATGAGCTTTCTGGCTGCCTTAACGCTTGCCGGGGCAACAGGTGCGCGCGCACTTTCTGCCCGCTGGGCCGGAGGTGCAGCCCAGCTTGTAACTGTGCAGGTGCCAGACCCTGATCAACCCCTTACTCCTGCCAGCAAAAAAGAGCCCACAGGCCCCACCCGTGCGGAAGCTGTTTTGGCAGACCTCAACACCCTGCCTCCCGGCTCGGTGATGCACCGTTTGGATAAAGAGGAACTGGCACGGCTTTTGGAGCCATGGCTGGGTGAGGCCGATAACTCCGCCCTCCCCCTGCCAGCCATTATCCGCATTCGTTTGCCAGATAACGCGCAGGTACCCAACGATCTGGAACAAACCCTTACTGCGCATGTACCCGGCACCATTGTGGAGCATAATGCAAGCTGGGGAGAACGCCTGAAAGCACTGGCCAACAGCCTTTTGGCCTGCGCAGGTTTGGCTTTGCTGACCGTTGGCGGCATTGCCACGCTTGTAACCGGCCTTGCCACACGTGCGGGCCTTTCAACCCGGCGCGATATTATTGAAATCCTGCACGGGCTGGGGGCATCCGATGGCTATATTGCAGGCCGTTTTGCATGGCGCACGGCCATGCTGGGGCTAGGCGGCAGCTTAGCTGGCACTGTTCTGGCCATGGTGCCTTTGCTGGTGCTGTTCAGAATGGCAGCGCCTTTTGCCAATATCTCGCTCCAGTCTGACACGCTGTTGCTGCCCGATTGGCAAACCCTGCAAAACATTATTCCAACGGATATGCTGGTTGCCTTTGCCGCACTGCCATTTGTTGCTGCCTTTATTTGCTGGATTACAACACAGAGCATGGTGCGCCTATGGCTGCGGCGGCTCCCATAATCCCTCAGCGCAAGCCATCCGGGCCGCGTCCTTCTGGCCCGATCATGCTTTTCATTCGGCTTTCATTCCGGCTGATCTTATTGGCCTGCCTTGCCTTTACCGGTGGGTTTGGCTGGTTTGTAAACGATGCCCTGCGCCCGCCGGGCTATTTGCCCCATGCAGATGGCATTGTTGCCCTTACAGGTGGCGCAGGCCGCATTGACACATCGCTTAATCTGCTCGCACGCAATCAGGGTGAGAAACTGCTGATTTCGGGGGTGGATACCCAAACCACATTGGGTGAGATTTTACCGCCCACCGCCCCTCCGGCTTTGGCGGAGCGCATTACTCTGGGCTATCAGGCTCGCTCCACCATTGGCAACGCGACAGAAACAGCCGTTTGGGTTGCAGATAACCATATAACGTCGCTTATCGTTGTAACGGCCAGTTACCACATGCGCCGTGCCTTGCTGGAACTCAGCCGCACATTGCCGGATGTAACCCTGTATCCTTATCCGGTGTTGCCACCCGCCATGGAACATCCTTTGCACCGTTCCTCTTTGCGGCTTCTGGCTTTGGAGTATCTTAAATGGCTGGGCGCACTGGGGGGATTGACCTCTTCCAGCCTCAGCCGCGCCCTGCACTCCTAAAAAAGTTCAGCCTGCCTTTAGGTTCGCCGCATGGTAGCGCAAATGGTCGGCCACAAAGCTTTGCACAAACCAGTAGGAATGATCATACCCCGCGTGCTGGCGTAGGTTCAGCTTTTGCCCAGCCTGCTCCGCTGCGTGTTGCAAGTGCCATGGCTGAAGCTCGCGTTGCAAAAACTGGTCAGCCTCACCCTGATCAACCAGAATGGTGTTGGGGTGTTTGTAACCATCTTCTAACAAGCTCACCGCATCATACGCGCGCCAAGTGGCCTGATCTGGCCCCAGATACGCGGTAAATGCCTTTTGCCCCCACGGCACTACGGCCGGATGCACAATAGGCGCAAAAGCGGATATGGATTTCCAGAATGTTGGCGCACGCAAGCCATGTATCAGCGCCCCATGCCCGCCCATGGAATGGCCCATAATGCCACGCCGCGCACTATCCAACGGCAAGGCCTGTTCTACAATTTCTGGCAATTCCTGCGCGATATAACTGCCCATGCGGTAGTGTTTGCACCAAGGCTGCTGCGTGGCATCCAGATAAAACCCGGCACCTGTGCCTAAATCCCAATCCTTATCTTCTTCCGGCACACCTGCGCCGCGTGGCGATGTATCTGGCGCCACCAATGCCAGCCCCAAACGTGCCGCCTCCGCCAAGGCTGTGGATTTGATAAGGAATGTTTCTTCTGTGCAGGTAAGGCCGGCCAGCGCATACACAACAGGCACCTTTTGCCCGGCACAGGCTGTTGGCGGCAGGAACACACCAAACCGGGCTGAAAGCCCCAGAGTATGAGAAAAGTGCTCGTAAAACTGTATCTTGCCACCATGGCACAGATGCTCTTCACGCAGTTTCAAGCCGGTTGGTTGTGTTGCCATTCTCCCCTCCTGATCTTTCAAAAATCCGCAATCGTGCTGAAAAATATGAAATAAATATATGTATTGTTAAGAAACTCCCTTTTTCGTGCCATGTTGATATAGGTTCAGGCAAGAACGCTTTTCTGACACGCGGAGATTTGTGAATGATTGTTGACCAAAGGGTCGGGCTACGCATTATCGGGAAAGAAATTCTAGGTGTTATCCTGCTAATGGCAGGGTGGGATTTAATTGTAGTTGTGCTTTTTCAGGTGTTCCATCAGGAATGGATGGAACAGCCCAGCCTGCCGGTTTCTCTTATTGGGTCTGCACTGGCATTGTTTATGGGGTTCCGCAGCAACAGCGCCTATGCACGCTGGTGGGAAGCCCGCACATTGTGGGGTGCCATTACCAACAACTGCCGCTCCTTTGGCCGACAGGCCGGAACATTGCTGGGAGACCGGCATGATCTGATGTACGCCATTGCCGCCTACCCCCATGCCCTGCGCATGGCTTTGGGGAAGGAAGATGCTTCGGCCGATATTCAACGCCTGCTGCCACCTTATATGCAGGATGCCATTGTTAATTACCGGAACAAGCCCAACGCCATTTTGTATCAGATTGGGCTGGGTGTGACGGAGGAAGTGAATAAAAAGGGCATTGATGGCGCAGTACATGGGCAGATAGACCGCATTTTGTCCGATATCGCCAACGCCCAAGGCGGGCTGGAGCGTATTCGCAACACACCTTTGCCCATGCAGTTTTCGGCTTTGCCACGCACATTGGTAAACATCTTTTGTATCGTGTTGCCCCTTTCCATGGTGCAGACGCTGGAATGGATTACACCGCTGGGCTCATCTCTGGTGGGGTGCCTGTTTTTGGTGCTGGATAAAAGTGCGAACGACCTGCAGGAACCTTTTTCTGGCACACCGCACGCGCTGCCCATGGCAACAATGGCACGCAATATTGAAATTGACGTTACCCAACCAACCGGAGACCCAACAGCACCGCCCCTTAGTGCTGTAAACGGCGTACAATACTGAATAGCAGAACCGCAGTTTTCTCTTTTACAAGACAACGCTGCGGTTTTATGCTATAAGCTATCGCTATGAACACGTTCAGAGCACCTCCTAAAGGCGGCGTGACAGACGCCATGGCACGCACCGCTGCAGCTGCTACGGCAGCCCAGGCAAAAACAAAAGTAAAGGATGAAGATCCTTTTGAGGAAGGCGATGCCATTGTCTATGCCGCCCATGGCGTGGGGCGGGTAGACCGGATAGGGGTTGATGAAATTGCCGGAACGAAGCTGGAAGTCATCCAGATTTCCTTCCCCGGCAACCAGATGACACTGCGCATCCCGCTCAGCAAGGCCCGTAAGGCTGGCCTGCGCAAAATTGTCTCGCGCGAGATTGTGGATAAGGCCATGGCCATTATCAAGGGCAAGCCGCATGTCAGCAAAGGCATGTGGGCCCGCCGCGCCGTTGCGTATCAGGAAAAAATCAACTCGGGTGATCTGGTTCAGATTGCCGAAGTGCTGCGTGATCTGCGCCGCAATGTTGATAGTCTGGATGGCAGCTTTAGCGAACGCAAGCTGTTTGAAGCTGCGCAGGAACGTTTTGTGGCCGAGGTGGCCGTTTTGGAAAATAAAGACCCAACTGAAGTTCTGGAATCCCTGACTGCAGTTATGAAAGCTGCCTGAACCTTTTACATTCCGTTACTTTATTTATTCAGGTTCATCGCCCGGCATGATACACTATCGTGTCGGGTTTTTTCTTGCCTACACATTATCTCGCTCGTGTTATTCATTCTTCTGTTTTGAACGATACCTAATGCCATCATGAACACTCCTGCTGCTTCTGCCTCTCCCCTGCCCGATCAACTGACATTCCGGCGCGCGCGTGCAGAAATTGCTGCGGGCCATTTCAATGAAATGCTTGCCGTTCTGGAGCCATTGAGCGCAAGCGACAATGATCTGGCTAAAACCTTGTATGCGTATTGCCTTGCAGGCACAGATCAGCCGCAAAAAGCTGCAGAAATTCTGTGCGATATTGCCTCCCGTCATGCTGGCACAGAACACCCGCTACAGGCACTGAGTGATCTGATAGCAGAACTGGACAAACGCCCTCTGGCGGAAGCCACATGCCGCGCCGCCCTTGAATGCACGCCACAGGATGCCCGTATCTATGATATTCTGGGCAACCTACTGGTGCAGTGCGGGCAACTTGATGAAGCCATCAGCCTGTTACGCCATGCCATTGAGCTGCGGCCTAACAGCATGCATTCCCACAACCTACTGGCCATGGCACTGCTTGAAAAAGGCTGTTTTGATGAAGCCTTGGCTCATCTGCAAGATGTTCTCAAAACGCAGCCAGATCATGCCGGCACACTTTCCAACATCGGATGTATGCTGGCAGGCAAAGGGCGGTTGGATGAAGCGCTGGATTACTACCGCCGCGCCATTTCCCTCCGCCCTACAGAACCACAAATCCGGCTGAACCACTCCATTACGCTGCTTAAAGCCGGGCGTTATGCGCAGGGTTGGGCAGAACATGAATGGCGCTTACGCCTGCCCGGCCATACCAGCCTGCCGCCAAGCACTCTTATGCCTTCGCTTGGACCAAATACAGATATTCGGGGCAAGCGCATTCTGATTACGCAGGAAGAAGGGCTTGGCGATACCTTAATGTATCTGCGTTACATCAAGCCACTTTCAGATCGGGGGGCTATTCCGCATTTGTGGGTGCCTGAAACACTGGGAGAACTCTGTAAGCGGGTTGTTGGCGCACACATTGTGCAGGTTGGCGGCACCACGCCACCCTTTGATTGGCACTGCCCGTTTATCAGCCTGCCCCGCGTTTTTGCGGCTACATCGGATGCCATGGGGGCCCCTGTGCCCTATTTGCGCGCAGATACCCTAAAAGTGCGCGAACTGGCACAATTCCTGCCTGAAAATGATAATCTGAATGTCGGGTTGGTATGGGGCGGTGCACCACGGCCCAATACCATTTCCGCCCATATTGTTGATCGCAGACGCTCTTTAAACCTGCATACCCTCTCGCCTCTAGGGGATATAGAAGGCATCAATCTCATCAGCTTGCAAAAAGGCCCCTATGCCGAGCAGATGAATGATCCACCACCCAACATGGTGTTGTATGATCCCACACACCACTTCCATAATATGGATGACACCGCGGCCTTCATCATGTCTCTTGATGTTGTGGTTACGGTAGATACATCTGTGGTGCATCTGGCTGGTGGGTTGGGCAAACCGGTTTTGCTGATGGATCGGTACGATAACTGCTGGCGCTGGCTCAGTGGGCGCACAGATAGTCCGTGGTACCCGACCTTGCAGATTATCCGTCAAACCACCCCGCGAAAGTGGGATGATGTGATAGAACGCGTTGCCGAGGTTTTAACCATTCTGGCACAGCACAAAAAATAATTTCTTTTATGCACTGTAAATAAAAAGGGCTGCCTGAAAATACATCAGGCAGCCCTTTTGCGCATTTATTACAAATACAGCCAGATCAGCCAGATATTGCACTGGCCTTTGCTGGAGCGCTCTGCATTTTGGCGGGGCTACCACCCCCAATCACTTCAAACACACCCAAGGCGCGGCGCACGCGCCCATCGGGCAGCAGCGTGAACGGGCCATTTACGCCAGAAAACCCATCTGGCCGTGTAAGTGCACTTGCCGGATAGCCAGCAACACCACTCTGCGCCACGGTTTTGGCCACATTGGCAGCATCGTAAGACAAATCTGCCAAGGGCTTGGGCATATGGTGGTTAACTGCCATAAAGCGCGTTACAAAAGCTTGGCGGGATGAAGGATCTGGCGCAGCATACCATGCACCTTTAATGGCCCCCAACTTGGTGGCAAACGCGGCCCACAGGCCCGGCCCCATAATCCGTACGGATGGCAGGCTGATCTGGGTTTCATTCAGCGCCACAATCACGTTTTTCAGGTTCAGGCCAGTATCACCCAGCAGCAGCGCATCAAACGGTGGCGCCTCCAGCTTGGGCGTTTCTGCCTTGGGGGCATCTGTTGGCGCAGCGGAATTGCCATCCGTGCCCAATGCAGCCGCCAGATTAGAAGGCAGTTTGTCTGCCGTTTTAGCAGCATTTGCATCTGCCGAGGCGGCTTCTGGCGTGTAAGGAGCAGGCTCACTGCTGCTGCCTTTAGCAGCCTGCAGGCGCGTATCGTAATTGGAAATATCACGCAGGCTCTGCGAAATGCTGGCCGCCGTACCGGAGTGATACACAATGGTGGGCGCTGGCAGCCCCTGATCATGGCAAGCAGACTGCAACCCATTACCCAGTGCATGGCCCAGCGGGTTGTTAGGCAGAAGAGCTGCAAACTTGCGCCGCCCATCCTGCCGCG
Organism: Acetobacter oryzoeni; assembly: GCF_004014775.2. Classification (NCBI taxonomy): domain Bacteria; kingdom Pseudomonadati; phylum Pseudomonadota; class Alphaproteobacteria; order Acetobacterales; family Acetobacteraceae; genus Acetobacter; species Acetobacter oryzoeni. The sequence goes on along the minus strand of NZ_CP042808.1, from coordinate 965,454 downwards.
CCTGTTCTACCAGCCGCTGCACCTGATCTTCCGGCGTGATACCCATGATCCACACACCAGAACGGGCCTGAGAAATATCACTGGTAAAAGCCAGCACCGGAATACCGGCAGATTGCGCAGCCGGTGCGGCCACTGCGGTATCACCACTGGTGAGCGGGCCAAGCAGCAGGCCATCTCCAGCACTTACTGCGGCGGTTGCCGCACCAGATGCGCCACCGGCTGCGGCTGTGTCATGCACATCCAACTGCAGCCCTGTGGAAGCTGTCGAGGCCGTGGTGCCAACTGCAAGCTGTGCGCCTGCCAGCAATTCATGCCCCAACCCGGCGTTTGGACCGCTCAGAGGCAACAAAACCCCAATTTTATGGCTGGCAACAGGCTTGGAAACCCCACCGCCAGCAGAGGGAGATTGGTCTGCACAGCCAGCCAAAGCCATGCCTGTTATGCCCAACGCAGCCAGACCGGCCTTGCGCCATGTCTGTTTTCCCGCCAGACCTTGGCTGGCAAGTCCAGACAGGAGCGAACATGCACGCGTCATCATCAAGATCGTCCTCCACAAACAACCGGCCTGATGAACACCGCGACCGGACTTTCCCCCTGCATAGCGAAGGAAAGCCGCCAAGTCATGCGCCTTCTTCCCCCGGCCTTACGCTGGTTGCCACACCCATTGGCAATCTGGGGGACTTCAGCCCACGTGGTGCTCAAGCTCTTGCAAGTGCGGATCTGATTCTGTGCGAAGATACGCGCACCACAGCCCGGCTGCTGACAGAACGCAGTATTTCTGCCCGCACAGAAGCCCTGCATGAACATAATGAACGTCAGCGTATTCCCGGCCTGATTGCCCGCTTGCAGGATGGGGCCAATATTGCGCTGGTTTCTGATGCAGGTATGCCTCTGTTGTCCGACCCCGGCTTTCGCCTTGTGCGGGCCGCCATAGAAGCCAACGTGCCGGTTACGGTCGTGCCCGGCCCTAACGCAGCACTTACAGCGCTTGTGCTTTCTGGCCTGCCGCCGCATCCGTTCATGTTTATTGGCTTTCCGCCCCCGCGCTCATCAGCCCGCAAGGAAAGTTTTGCCAAGCTGCATGCGGCCGAACGTGCTGGCCTGAGCGCCACCCTGATCTGGCACGAAGCCCCGCACAGGCTGGCTGAAACTCTAGCCGATATGGCGGAAATTTTTGGCCCCACACGTCCCTGTGCCGTAGCGCGGGAATTGACCAAGAAGTTTGAAGAAGTACGGCGTGATACCGTAGGTGAACTGGCCGCTTTTTACGCCACCACTCCACCGCGCGGAGAAATAACCGTATTGCTTGGCCCAGCCGAGCCAGAACAGACATCTGAAGATGATCTGGACACCACCCTACGCAGCCTGCTGGAAACACATTCTGTTAAAGATGCCGCAGCATTGGCGGCAACGGCAGCGGGCTTACCAAAGCGCACTGTTTACACACGCGCTCTGGAACTGGCTGCCGAAATTAAGGCTGCAAAAAGCTAAAACCTATCCGGCGCGAAACTGCGCTGCGGCTTCCCCCGCAGCGTGGCCGCTGGCCCATGCCCAGTGGAAGTTATAGCCACCCAGCCAGCCCGTAACATCTACAGCCTCACCCACCATAAACAGGCCGGGCACAGATTCTACCTGCATGGAGCGGGAAGACAGCGCACGTGTATCTACCCCACCACGCGTCACCTCTGCTTTGGCAAAGCCTTCTGTGCCTGTGGGGAAAAGCTGCATATTCTGCGCACGCTGTGCCAAGGCCTGAATATCTTTATCTGCCCATTCCGCCATAGGCCGGTCAGATGCCTTTTGCGCTGCCAAGGTCGCCGCCAAACGCTGGGGCAACCATCGGGCCAAAGCTGCAGGAGCCTTGGCTTTGGAGCCAGCTTTTTTCAGCCCCATCAGCAATGCAGCCAAATCCTGCCCCGGCAGCATATCCATCTTTACGGCCTGCCCTGCCTGCCAATAGGAGGAAATCTGCAACAAGGCTGGGCCAGAAAGCCCCCGATGCGTAAACAGCAAGGCCTCATCAAACGCTGTTTTGCCACAGCTTACACGCACGGGCAGAGAAACACCTGCCAGTGTTTTCAACCAGCCATCCTCAGGCTGATCAAACACCAGTGGCACAAGCGCGGGTTCTGGTTTGATAACGGGCACATCAAATTGCCGGGCCACATCATACGCAAAGCTGCTGGCTCCCAATTTGGGAATGGAAAGCCCACCCGAGGCCAAAATAACGGCCTTTGGCTGAAACTCACCTGCAGAACTCTCGACCCGAAAAGCATCACCAGAGCGGCTGACATGGCGAATACGTGTGTCTGTAAGAATACGCACACCCGCTGCAGCACATTCTGCCAGCAGCATGGACACAATATCCCGCGCTGAATGATCGCAAAAAAGCTGGCCCAGCTTTTTTTCGTGCCACGCAATGGAATGTTTGGCCAAAAGCGCCAGAAAATCTTCTGGCTTATAGCGGCTGAGCGCTGATTTTACGAAATGCCGGTTGGCAGACAAAAACCGATCTGCCCGCATTTCCGTATTGGTGAAATTACAACGCCCACCGCCGGAAATAAGGATTTTGCGCCCTACCTCCGGCCCATGTTCCACCACAACAACGCTGCACCCGCGCTGGCCTGCCGTTATGGCGGCCATAAGCCCTGCGGCACCGCCGCCAATAACCAGCACATCTGGCGCGTGCCACGCCGTTTGGTGTTTCAAAAGATCAGAAATCCAGGTTAGTGTAATATTCAGGCGGCGTTATGCCAGAAACCCGATCGGCCAGAAGCGGACGGAAACAGGGGCGAGACTTCATGCGTGCGTACCAATCGCGCACGGCAGGCACCTTGCTCCAGTCGATATCGCCAATAAAATCCAGGCAGGACAGATGCCCGGCGGCCGTAAAATCTGCCAGAGACAGAAAATTACCTGCAAGCCAGTTCCGGTTTTCTGCCAGATCGTTCACGTATTTCATCAGCGGGCGCATGGCGGCATAGGCCTCACGCAGTGCGGTGCCATCGGGGTTACCACGGCCGCTCAGGCGCTTCATCACCCGTTCATCAATAAACCGGCCAGAAACTTCGCGCGCAAACAGCGTATCAAACCACGCCATCACACGACGCACTTCCACACGTTCTGCCAGCGTACGCCCCAGCAGCGGCGTATCGGAATATGCTTCTTCCAGATATTCGCAGATCACATACGAATCCGGCACAATCAGCCCGTTATCTTCCACCAGAACCGGCACATCACCTGCTGGGTTCATGGCCAGAAATTCGGGCCGGTGCTCCCATGCCCGTTCAATAATGGCCTCAAACGGCAGGCGCTTTTCCGCCAGTACAAGCCGAACAGTACGGCTGGCAGGAGAGAGGGGAAAATGAAAGAGGGTACGCATACCCGATGATTTATGCCATTGCCTGCCCCAGCGCCAGAGGGAAAACAGCATGAAAGCACATCAAATTCCCACCATCCCCTTGCCTTCATGCATCCAATGCGTAACAGACACTTCCCAACTGCACTGTAACGCCATTATCCTGTGCATCTGTTATTCCTGATCTTTATTTCGAGAGCGGCTGTTCTTGTCCGGCACACATCCCCCACTCCCCCGTATCCGTATGTCCGGGCGCTCTTTTCTGGCGCTCACCCTCACGCCAGAAGCCCCGCTGGAAGATTGGCTGGTGGCGCTGGATCATCAGATCACGCGGTCTGTTGGCTTTTTTGCTGGCAAGCCTGTCATTCTTGATCTGAGCATGATGCAGGCCGATACCCCCAACCTTGCCTTTTTGCTGCCAGCGCTCAAAGAACGCGGCATACGCGTGCTGGGCATAGAAAACGGTGATCGCTCATGGCCAGCCGTAGCTGATTGGGAATGGCCAGAAAGCCCGGTCGGTGGCCGTTCCTCCGGCCCCATTACCGCGCCGGAAGAAGAACCCGAAGGCCCGCCAGAACCCACAACCCTACTGATAGAAGACCCGGTGCGCTCTGGCCAGCACATTGTCTGGCCAGATGGTGATGTGGTTATTCTGGGCGCTGTGGCCTCTGGGGCGGAAGTTTCTGCCGGCGGGTCTATCCATGTTTATGGTGCCCTGCGCGGGCGGGCCATTGCAGGCATTGGCGGGCACGGCAATGCCCGCATTTATACCCGCAATCTGGCTGCCGAGCTTGTCGCCATAGATGGATTCTATGCCACGGCGGAGGAAATGGACCCCGCCTGCACAGAAAAACCCGCACAGGTTTTACTTTCGGGGGAAGCCCTTTTGTTCCGTCCGCTGCCCTAAAAAACGTAAAGAAAAAGAAAACTAACGCCAAACAGACATTGGCAGTTTTCTTTTTAGATGCAGCTTGTCATGTTATCGCCATACAAGGTCATCATGGCTTCAATCCAGATGATCCCGCAGAGATATAAAAAGGAATACTGATGGCAAAGGTTCTGGTCGTCACGTCAGGCAAAGGTGGTGTGGGTAAAACTACAACCTCCGCAGCCTTGGGAGCCGCACTGGCCAAAACCGGCCAGAAAGTTGTGCTGGTAGATTTTGACGTCGGGCTGCGTAATCTTGATCTGGTTATGGGGGCAGAACGCCGCGTGGTGTTTGACCTGATTAACGTTATTCAGGGTGACGCCAATCTGGCACAGGCGCTTATCAAGGATAAGCGGATTGATACCCTCTCCCTTCTCCCGGCCTCCCAGACGCGGGATAAAGATGCCCTGACAACAGAGGGCGTTGCCAAGGTTATTGAAGAACTCCGCAAAAAGTTTGACTGGGTGATCTGTGATAGCCCCGCAGGTATTGAACGCGGCGCGCAAATGGCCATGCACCATGCAGATATGGCTGTTATTGTCACCAACCCGGAAGTTTCCTCTGTGCGAGACAGTGATCGCATGATCGGCATGCTGGACAGCACAACGGAAAAAGCCAAAAGCGGCAAAAAAATTGAAAAACACCTGCTGCTGACACGTTATGACCCCCAGCGCGCCGCACGCGGTGACATGCTGGCTACGGATGACGTGCTTGAAATTCTTTCCATTCCACTGCTTGGCATTATTCCAGAAAGCCCGGATGTTCTGAAAGCATCCAACGTGGGTGCCCCTGTTACCATTGCTGAACCGGAAAGCGCCCCAGCCCGCGCCTATGCAGAAGCAGCGCGCCGCCTGTTGGGTGAAAAAGTGGAAGTTACCATTCCAACTGAACGCAAAGGCCTGTTTGACTGGCTGTTCAAACGGAGAGTCTCATGACCTTCCTCTCCAACCTCTTTAAGCGCCGCTCCTCTGCTCCCGTTGCGCGGGATCGGTTGCAGATTTTGCTGGCGCATGAACGCATCAGTGTGGGTGACGGCAAGGATGACTTGCTGGCTCAGCTGCACCGCGAGATCATGGAAGTTATCAAGCGGCACGTTGCTGTTGATCAGGACAAGGTTCAGATCAAGCTGGACCGTGGTGCGCATTGCTCCATGCTGGAAATTGATGTGGAAGTGCCGGGTCTGTCTGACAAGGCAGACAACAAGGCCAAAAATGCTGCATCAGGCAAACCTTCGGCTGGCGGCAAAACCAAACCGGCCTGATTGTCTAGCTTTCGTGTAGGGGTGTTTGCCCACACATAAATATACAAGCCTGCCTCATCTTCATGGTGTGGCAGGCTTGTATATTTTACTTCATATTCAAACTGTTACCGGCTGTTCTTCGGGCAGCAAAGGCTCCAGCCATTCTCTGGCTTGCAGAAAATCACGCTGCAATGCGTCTGTTGCAGCATCCACATCGCGCTTTTCAAACGCAGCCAGAATTTGCAGATGCGGATGGTTAGGGTCTGCCGGGCTAAGTGTGGGCAAGCTGTTAGCTGCCGCATAAATTGGCCCCATACGCGCCCATAACCCGCGGATAATCCCTACCGTAAACAACAGGCGTGAAAAGCCTGCTGCAGTACTATGGAAAATGGCATTGGCCACAGCCGTGGCGTGTGGATCTGCTTTTTCATAGGCCACAATAAAATCCCGATGCTTTTCACGCAGCACCGCAATTTGTTCGGGGGTAATATGCGCAGCCAGATCTCGGGTTATACGGCCTTCCAGATCACCCCGCACGCCATGAATTTCCAAAAACAGAGTACGCGTGGTGGTGGGTACACGGGCCGTATTGCGTTCATCCAGTTCCAGCGCCTGCTCTGAAACCAAGCGTAACAATGCCTCACGCACCGGGGTCGGGCTTAACTCCAATGAAGCTGCAAGCGGGCGTAAAACCAGGCGCTCACCACCTTGATAATGACAGTAAATCAGCCTGTCGCGTATCTGCTGGTAAGCGTAGGCTGCAAGAGCACCTCGTGCTTCACCACGCCCTTCGGGTCGCAGGTTTTTCCACGCCTGTGGTGTTTGTGTCGTTATCATTATGCGTGTGTCATCTGCCTGTTAAGAAACTGCCTGTAAGGGCCATCCTGCTGTTCAAGCTGTGCAGGAGAACCATCCTCAATAATCCTGCCTTCCTGCATCACAACGATTCTGTCAAAGTTTTGTAAGGTGGAAAGTCTGTGCGCTACAGCAATAACCGTGCGCCCAACCATCAGCCTGTCCAGCGCTTGCTGCACATGTTGCTCGCTTTCTGTATCCAGCGCGCTGGTGGCTTCATCCAAAATAAGAATGGGGGCATTGCGTAAAAAGGCACGCGCAATGGCAATACGCTGGCGCTGTCCGCCAGACAGCTTCACGCCCCTGTCCCCTACAATGGTATCAAACCCTTCAGACAGTTCCTCAATAAATGCAGCACATCCGGCAGCCGCGGCAGCAGCACGCACTTCTGCATCCGTAGCATCAGGCCTGCCGTAGCGGATGTTTTCCATTACAGAGCGATGCAGCAGAGAAACATCCTGCGGCACAATGGAAAGGCAGGCCCGCAGCGCATCTTCTGTAAGATCACGAATATCCTGCCCGTCTATCAACACACTGCCAGACTGCACAAAACGCATACGCTGCAACAGGGCCAGCACTGTGCTTTTGCCAGAACCAGAACGCCCTACCAGCCCCACGCGGGTGCCTGCCTGAATATGCAGGTTAAAATGGTCCAGCACCGCAGCGCCACCCGGATACGCAAACACCACGTCCCGAAACTGCACATCACCCAGCACAGGGCCCTTCATCGGCACGGCGTTTTCGGCATCTGGCATATCATGCGGCACCAGCAGCGAGGAAAGCACTTCTGAAAGCCGGGCATTATGCTGGATGGTTTCTACCATAGACAAAGCCAGATCTCGCGTGCCGTGCAGAATGGCAAAGCCCAGCGTGATAATCATAACCACCTGCCCCACGGTGGCCTGCTGCCATTGCCACAGCAACACAGCCCAGATAAGCAAACCCGTGGTAAGCACAGCCGTTAACAACGCATGGATCATGCGCAGCTTTTCCATATAGCGCAGAGACTTCAGGCGTTCGCCCATTTCCCGTTGCGTCAGAGCATTAAACCGTTCGCGCTCACGGTTGCGCATACCAAAGGCCCGCACCAGCGCGATGTTGCCCATCACATCCAGTGTTTCACCTTCCAGCCCGGCGGCTGCGGCTGCGTAATCTCCGTGCAGTTTGCGGCCCCTTACGGCCAGACGGAACATGAGAAAACACAGGCCAACAGCCAAAACCACAGTTACGCTGCCCATAATGGTGCTGACAGACAACATCAGCGCAACAGAAAGCAGAACGTTCAGGCTGGGGGGCAGCACGCTCCATGCCAACAGATTCTCTATGGTGAAGCTGACATTGCCAGCGGTCGCAATACGCGCGGCAAGAGATGTGGGCATGCGGTCTGCAAAATAAGCCGGAGAATGACCTGTGAGAAAACGGAACAGATCCTGCCGGATATCCCCTGTAACCGCGACAAAAGTGCGGGCCGCAAACCACCCCGCAATACGCCAGGAGATATTGTCTGCCACAATCAGGCCGATCAGCACCCCAACGGCAGACCACACAGCCATAACATCTCCCGTGGGGGATGTGCCTGTCATAAGGTCCACCAAGCGGCGGATACTGTTGGATGATAGCACAATGCAGCCAATGGCCAGCCCTACGGAGCCAAATACCAACGCATGCCCCACAGGCCGGTGCCGCATATAACGCAGCAGAAAGGCTACAGGCCGCCCGGCATAGTGTGGCAATTCTTCATCCGGCACAGTTATGACGGGTTGAGCAGAAACAACCTGCTGCTGAGCGCCTTGAGGCAAAGCCTGACTGTGTTTTTCTTTTTCCGCCGACACTGTGTTTGCTTTCGTTACTGATTTGGCAGAACAACACGCCCCGCCCGGCCAAGTTTGAATTCAGGACACCAAAATGTGCAGTGCAGCGCGAACACGGCGGCATAATGGCAAACCGTGTTGCAAGGTACTGCAATTACGGAAGAATTCCTGCGCCCTTTTGCGCCGCCACTTACAAACAGGGCCTGAAGGGCATGTAAATTATTGTTATAACAATAAAAATTCCGTGATGATGGGAACTTTTGTACGCGCACTTTTCTTCACTTTTTGTGCTGTGTGTATAGCATTTTATAGCCAAAACTGCTTACGTCATTTTTAATTCATACTGTTTTCCGCTCTGTTTCCAACGCAGAGAATCAACTTATAATTCCTTGATATTAAAAATTATTATTTATTCTATTCCGTTATGGAACCAATACGTTTTGCCGCTCGCACAGCAACGCACGGCCGGAAATTTTCTACCAATGCATTCGGTTTTGCTGCATCGTTACCCCCACAGCTCACACATCTGCTGCCTTTTTACGCCGTATTGACGGCAGGAAGTCTGATCCACAGTAAGAGAGAGCAGGTTTTTAGGGGAGCACAGTTTTATGGCATCGGGAAAAAAGGCGCTGGTTGCCACGGTTATGGCCGCATCGGTTGCTGGTTCGCCTGCCATGCTGCCAAAAGCTGCTCTGGCTGATGATTATAGCGATCTGCTGGACGTGCTGCGCGCCAAAGGCAGCCTGACCAAGCATGAATACGACACGCTGCTTGCCAAACATGTGCGCCACTCTGCCCCAGCACAAACCGAGCGTGCATCTTCAGGCGGCAGAGGTGGTTCTGGCTCTGGCCGCATGGCAGCGGCTTCGGGCACACGGCACCGCATGGTGGCTCATGCCGGACACGGTGCGGGCAGTGATGAATACGAACCCGGCATCAAGTTTGACCCCGGCGCAGAAGATTCCGGCATGCGGGCCGAAAGTGCTGCAGAACGCGCAGAAGCCAGCGCACGCTCTGCTGAAGAAGCTGCCAAATCTCTTAAAGGCAACGATGTGGTGCGCGTGGCAAAATACGTGCCCGGCAAAGGCCTTACCTTTATGGCAGGCCCCATCAACATCAACCTTTCCGGCTTTGTAAACGGGTTTTACACTTATAACAGCCCCGCTGGCGGGCAAGCTGTGGCTGGTGGTGTTTCTACCGGTTCCAGCGGGTTTGATTCTTCTGCCGTACGTAACGGCCTGCTGCCTGCCGGCTTTGTGCTCAAGCTTAGCACCGTGCAGCGCGGCATGGATATTTCTGCCGTTCTGGGCATGTATCCGGGCATTGATAACGCCAAGAACGGGGCCTTTAACGCCAACACGGGTGGTAGCCCCGTTGGGCTTGGCACTGCTGGTATCGATCTTCGTCAGGTTTACGTCACGTTTGGCAACAAGAATATCGGCACATTCAAGGTCGGGCGTGATCTGGCACTGTTTGGCTCCGATGCCATCCTGAACGATGCCACGCTGCTGAGCGTGGGGGCTTCTGGCAACAATGCTGCGCCGGGCAACACATCTCTGGGCCGTATTGGCGTGGGTTATGTGTATGCAGACTGGATCCCGCAAATTTCCTATGCCTCACCTACAATCCACGGTTTTCAGGGCACCGTTGGTATCTTCCAGCCGCTGGATGAGTTCAATTTTGCCGGGGGCAATCTGTCTGCCTCTTCCGAGCATCATTCCTCCCCCATGGTGCAGGGCAAAGTTACGTATGATTTCAAGGTTGGCGAGGTGCAAACGCGTATCTGGGCCAGCTTCCTGATCCAGCATCAGCAGGGCCTGCAAAGCACGTTGCTGAATACGGACAGCCGCAAGGGCGCCATGGCAGAAGCTGGCGATATCGGCACCAAGGTCACCTACGGGCCGCTTGAAGGTGTGGCCTACTACTACCGCGGCAGCGGGCTGGGCACGACCGGGCTGTTCTTTGATGGCGTTGGGCAAAATGGCCGTAAACGCGCATCCGAAGGGTATTACGTGCAGGGTGCCTACCACGTGACCAAAAGGCTTAAGCTGGTGGGCAGTTACGGCGTGAGTAATCTGTATCAGGCTCCGGGCGAAAACAGCCCCACCCTTGTGCGGCGCAACCAGTCTGAAGTTGGCGCTGTCTTTTACAAGCTGACAGACTGGCTGAATCTGGTGGGCGAATACACGCATACATCTTCTGCCGCCCACGGCCCTTACAAGGAAAGCGACAACACAGCTGCTGGTGGTGTGATTCTTCTATTCTAGAAATTCCGCGGAAACCGAAAAAAGAAAACGCAGATTTTTGAGAGTTTGCGCCAATAAAACTGTCAGTTTTTAAGAAAAACCGCGCCAGAGCAACATGCCTCCACCTGCTTTATGCATGATAAGGCTGTTGCCTCCCGCACAGGTGAAGTAGATAACAGACGTATGACCGTCCGTTCACTTCAGTCTTGGCTGAAATCGCGTTTCCTCACGCTGGACAGGTATGTGTTCCACCAGCTTATGGTGGCACTGCTGGCAACCACCGGGGGGTTGGCCGCGCTCATCTGGCTTATGCAGTCTTTGCGCTTTGTCTCTCTGGTCGTGGACAGAGGGCTTTCGCTGCGTGTGTTCATTGAACTCACCAGCCTGCTCATTCCCTCCTTTGTGGCAGTGGTGCTGCCGATTACCACTTTTGTGGTGAGCCTGTTTGTATATCAACGGCTGGCGGGAGACCGTGAACTTACGGTTATGCAGGCGGCTGGGCTTTCACAGTTCGCTCTGGCAAGGGCGGGGCTTGGCTGCGCGCTTATGGCCACCATTATGGGCTTTTTGCTCAACTTGTGGATTGTGCCCACATCCTACCATGCCTTCCGGCAATACGAATTTGATATCCGCAACAAGATGGCCGCCTTCATGCTGCAAGAGGGAGTGTTTACCAAGGTTTCGGATGCCATGACGGTTTATATCCGCTCCCGCAGCCACGATGGCACGCTACACGGCATTATGGTGGAAGATGATCGGCAACCGGGTAATCAGGCCACAATTCTGGCCAATCATGGGTCCATGATGATCGTGAATGATACCCCGCGCGTGATCCTGTACGATGGCTCCAGACAGGTGATCGACCATAAAACAGGCCGCCTGAACATGCTGGTTTTCAAGCAGGATTCCATGGATTTGTCTTCCGCACATCAGGAAGACGCCCGGTTTAGGGATGCTGCTGAAATGTCTTTGGGGGAACTGCTGCACCCAGACCCCCAACAGGTTTCTGAGCGCGATACAGGCAAGTTCAAGGTAGAAGGCTGGCGCCGCCTGACATCCCCCCTTACCTGCTTTTCCTTTGCCATGGTGGGGCTGGTTGCCGTGCTGCGCGGGGCTTTTTCCCGCTACGGCAATATCAAGCGGCCCCTTGCTGCGGTGCTGACAGTTGTGGGGCTATTGGCTATCAACCTGTTGCTGCAAAATCTGGCCAGCCGAAACATGGCCCTTATCCCGCTTATTCCGCTTGTGGCATTACTGCCGGGGCTGATATGCGCAGGCATACTGTTCATTCCGGAAATGCTGGCAGATCGCGCCTCTGCCCGTCTGACACAAAACTGAAGGGGCTTCCGGCCTGATGATTGTTGCCGTTACCCTCTCCCGCTATATCGCGCGGCAGTTTGTGTTTTCTGTTGTGGCAATGATTGCCTCCCTTACCGGCATTGTCTGCCTTTTTGACTTTATTGACCTGCTGCGCCGCGTGGCCACCAAGCCTGATGTTTCCACCAATGTGGTGACAGAAATTGCAGCGCTTCACGTTCCCTATTTTGCCACGGAAATTCTGCCTTTTGGCATGCTGCTGGGCGGGATTGTGTGCTTCTGGCGGCTAACCCGTTCTTCCGAACTGATTGTAGCGCGTGCGGCTGGTATTTCTGCATGGCAGTTTTTGACCGCCCCGGTTGCCTGCGCCATGCTGATTGGCGCTGTTTTTACCACTCTGGTTTCTCCGGTCTCTTCATCCATGTACCGCCGGGCGGAAGAGCTGGATCAGCAATATCTGCGTACCGGCGGTGGGCCACTTAGCCTCTCCAGCGGCTCCTTATGGTTGCGGCAATCAGATAGCCAGTATGATCCACACGGCGTGGCCATGCTGCATGCGCGTGGCGTGCAGCTTAAGGATGGCTTGCTCCGTATCCGTAATGTGAGCGTGTTCCGTCTTGATCATCAGGACAAGCTGATGATGCGAATCGAAGCCCCTGAAGGCTATCTGGGAACATTGAAATGGATTTTAAGTGATGCCTCGGTCGTGCGGCCGAATGATTTGCTGCACCCCGTTGGCCAGATTGATTTGCCCACAGATTTAACGGTCAACCGTGTGCAGGAAAGTTTTTCTTCCCCCGAAACGCTTTCCGTCTGGGCGCTGCCGGGCTTTATTTCCCTGCTTGATCGCTCTGGTTTTTCGTCTATTCGGCATCGTATTCATTTTCAATCACTGCTGGCATTGCCTATGCTGGCGGGCACAATGGCACTGGTTGCGGCGGGTTTTTCCATGCGTCCATCACGGCGCGGAGGCGTTGCCCGCATGATCGGGTCTGGCGTTGCGGCTGGTTTTCTGCTTTTCACCGTATCCAAGGTTGCAGAGCAGTTCGGTAATTCGGGGGCACTTCCCCCTATGCTGGCTGCATGGGCCCCTACGCTGGCTGGGTTGTGTCTGGCTGTTTCGTTGCTGCTTCATTTGGAGGATGGCTGATTGACCGTGGCCCGCCGGCCTTTCCGCAGCCCTTTGCTGCGCCGTCGTTCCACCCTCAGTGCGGCCACCGCATTGGGGAGCATGGCCGCGTGCCTTTTTTTCAGCCCGCCCAAACATGCGCATGCGCAGTTCCGCCCGCAGGTGATGCACCTGAATACCGGCCGCCCGACATCTCCCGATGAACCGGCAACCTTTCAGGCCGATAAGGTTGACTACAACGATGTTGAGCACACCGTTACCTGGACTGGCAACGTCCAGGTCTGGCAGGGCGACCATGTGCTGCGAGCAGACCGCATTGTGTATGACCGCGATACCGGCGTTATAGCTGCACGCGGCAATGTGGCCACCATCCAGCCAGATGGTTCCGTGCTGTACACCCATTATGCCGAACTTTCGGGCGGCATGAAGGATGGCATCATGATGCACGTGAATGCCACCATGCAGGACAACGCCAAACTGGCAGCCAACGGCCTGCGGCGCACGGCAGGCAAGATTAACGTGATGAGCCGCGCCGTTTATACGGCCTGCGAAATTTGCGAAAAAGACAAAACCCGCGCGCCCTTCTGGCAGTTCCGCGCCTATGACGCCACGCAGGATCTGGAACATCAGAAGATCGACTTCCGTGATGCCTATCTGGATATTCTGGGCATTCCAGTTATCTACCTGCCCTATTTCTCCATGACAGACCCCTCCGCCAAGCGGCACAGCGGGTTCCTCATGCCCGGCATCACACCGCATGACCGTTACTTGGGCACGTATTTCACCATCCCGTATTACTGGGTGATTGATGATCAGTCTGATCTGACTGTGCAGGGCCTGTTCTCTACCAAAACAGGGCCACAGATCAGCGCGCAGTACAGAAACTTCTTCAACTTCGGCAAGATCAACATTCAGGGCGGTCTGGCTTACGATACGCACCGCAGTAACAGCTATACCAACGGCTTTGGTGATGATGTGGGCCGTGGCGGCAACCATGGTGTGCAGGGCTATCTGTTTGCCCGCGGCCAGTTCTCTATAGACAAGCACTGGCGTGCTGGTGCCAACATCAATCTGGCCACCTCTGCTGACTATATGCGCGATTATCGTGTGCAGGGTTACGGGTCTGACACCCTGAACTCCAACGCCTATATTGAAGGCTTTGGCACGGGTTCTTACTCTCGTATTGATGGGCAGTACTATCAGGGCCTGAACAAAGGTGTCATTCACAACACCGATCTGCCGTGGGCACTCCCACGTTATACCTATAGCTTTGTTGGCCAGCCCGATGCATTGGGCGGACGTACCAGCGTAAACACCACCGATTTTTACGTGTATCGTGAAAACGGGACTGCCGATCAGCGCGGTGAATTGCAGCTAAATTGGGATAGGCTGTGGCGCTCCCGCCAAGGGCAGCAATTTCTGCTGACATTGCGGCTTGATTCCATGGTCTACCGCGCCCGCAAGCTGTACCAGCAGCCCAACTACTATAAAACTGCACGCACGATTGTAAGCGGACAGGTACTGCCAACCATTGCATTGAAAACAAACTGGCCGTTTGTCCGCAGCTTTGAACATGGCCGTGGCACGCAGTTGATCGAACCTATTGTGCAGGCCATTTACGCCCCCAATACCGGCATGGGCGCAACGGACATGATTCCGAACGAAGACAGTATGTCCTATGAATTTACGGATTCAACGCTGTTCTCGCTCAACCGCTATCAGGGCACAGACAGGCTGGATGGCGGCCTGCGCGGTAACATTGGGGTGCATGCCAACTGGACATGGGATGGCCATGAAGTGGACCTTCTGGCCGGTGAAAGCTTCCAGGAACATATCGAACATGATCGCCTGCCCTATTCTGGCCTAGACCATCATATTTCGGATATTGTGGCGCGCGCCCGTGTTTCACCCAACGAATATTTTGATTTCAACGCCCGTATGCGGCTTGACCCCTACACCGGCAAATTCAACTTTGGTGATGCTCTGTTCAGCGCCGGGGTGCCGCATTTCCGTATCCGTGGCGGGTATGTGTATGAGCCGGTAACACCCTATTACTATTTCGCCACCAACTATCGCTCCTACAACCCGAACCAGCTGTACACTGTACGCACAAACGAAATCAGTGGCGGCTTCTCTTCCGACTGGGATAACTGGCATCTTTCCGGCTTTGCGCGCCGTAGCCTCTCCCGTCGTGAATTTGTCTCTCTGGGTGGAGATATCGGATATACGAATGACTGCTTCGGGCTCGATTTCATGTATCTCAAGCAGTACACCACCATTGGTGGGCAGCAGCGTAACTCCACCTTCCTGTTCACCCTTAGCCTGAAAACGCTTGGGTCTTTCGGCCTTAAGTAAGAACTGCTTCAAAAATGCCTCGCGCTCCGGTATCAGGGAACAGAGTTCCCGATCTGGCAGAAAGCTGAAAGACTGTTCCGTATGCGCCTGCGTTCCCTTGCACTGGCCTGTTGTTCCCTTGCCGCGCTTACTGTTCCCGCCATTGCTGGCGCACCGTACGCGCAGGCAGCAACACGGCACACCTCCAGCGCGGCAACGCAGCAAACAGCAACACCGGCCCAGCCAGAACCAGATGATATGATTCTGGCGGTTATCAACAGTATTCCGCTGACCAAGCGCGATGTTGATAACCGCGGCAAACTGTTTGCCCTTTCTACCGGCCTGCCCCTTACGCCTGATCTGATGGCACGGCTGCGGCCCCAGATTATCCGCCAGCTTATTGATGAACGCCTGCGCACGCAGGAAATTCTCAGCCGCCATATCAACGTGCCGCCCGAACAGATTGCGGGCGCCATTACCAATATTGAGCGGCGCAACGGCATGCCCGAAGGCACATTGCGTGAGCATCTGGCGCAAGATGGCGTATCCCTCACCACGTTGATCGACCAGATCCGGGTGCAGATTGGCTGGATTCAGGTGCTCCGGCAGGAGTTGGGCGCGCGCTCACGCGTATCTGCGCAGGATATTGCCCAGCGTCAGGCCGCGCTCAAGCGTGAGGAAGGCCGTACGGAATACGAGCTGGCCGAAATTTTTGTAAAAGTGGAAGATCCCCGGCACGATCAGGAAGAGCTGGATTTCACCAACACCGTTATTCAGGAACTGCGTAAGGGTGCGCCCTTCCCCATTGTTGCTGCTCAGTTTTCTCAAAGTCAGACAGCGCTGGATGGTGGGTCCATGGGCTGGGTGCAGGAAGATGAGCTTGACCCCGCAGTGGTTCAGGTGGTGCGGCAGATGCCCGTGGGCGTTGGGGCTATTTCCAACCCCATCAAGGTGCCGGGCGGGTATGTTATCATCACCCTTAATGGCAAGCGTGTTATCGGGCACGAAATGGGCCACCTGATCACCATTCGGCAGGTGTTCCTTTCCTTTGATACACCGCTAGACCCGCAGCACATTACGCCGCAGCAGGAATCTACGCTGCAAAAGGCCATGCAGGTTATCCAGAACACCCATAGCTGCACGGAAATGGAAGCCCTTAACAAGGCCGAAGGCGAAAAGCGCCCCACAGATCCGGGTGAAATGCCGCTGGAACGCCTGAACCCACAAATGCAGTCTCTGCTGGCTGATCTGCCCGAAGGCAAGGTATCGCGCCCTCTGGTCTCGCGCGATGGGATCGATCTGTTGATGGTCTGCACCAAAAAGGAAAAGAACTTTTCCAACCGCTCACCCAGCGAAATTGCTGACCAGTTGATGAATGAACGTGTGGAACAGGCCGCCCGCCAGTTGGATAGTGACCTGCACCGCCGCGCCATTATTGACAAGCACATCAAGCTGAAGGGGGTATAAGGCCCTGTCTGCCCCTCTGGAAAGCCTGCGCGATGTTATCCATCGGCACGGGCTGGATGCACGCAAAGCCCTTGGCCAGCACTTTCTGCTTGATCCGGGTGTAACAGAACGCATTGCAACACTGGCAGGCAACCTGAAGGGCCGCCACGTTGTGGAAGTTGGCCCCGGCCCCGGCGGGCTAACGCGTGCCCTGCTGAACGGCCCAGCGGAATCCGTAACGGCGGTGGAGCTTGATAGCCGCGCAGTGCTGGTTATTCAGGAACTGGCAGGCTTTTACCCTAACCGCCTCAAGGTGGTGGAAGCCGATGCCCTAAAGTGCGACCTTACAGAGCTATGCCCCGCACCACGGCAGATTATTGCCAACCTGCCTTACAATGTGGCCACACCATTGCTTATTGGCTGGCTGCGCCAAGGTAATGCGTGGGAACGGCTGACACTGATGTTCCAGTTGGAAGTGGCAGAACGCATTTGCGCCGCCCCCAACAGCCAACATTACGGGCGCCTTGCGGTGCTGGCCCAATGGTGTGCAGATTGTGCGATTGTTATGAAGCTGCCGCCGGGTGCATTTTCACCCCCTCCAGCTGTATGGTCTGCCGTTGCCAGCATTACACCTCATGCCCAGCAACCTGAGCCTGCTCTTTTTAAAGCAATGGAACGGGTAACGGCAGCAGCCTTTGGGCAGCGGCGCAAAATGCTGCGCGGTGCCTTAAAAGGCCTGAACGGTGATAAGCTTTTGGCGGCCGCAGAGATAGATGGCACGCGCCGCGCAGAAACTCTGGATGTTGCAGAGTTTGCCCGCTTGGCGCGCGCGCATTTTGCCCTATCGGCTCAATAAAGCGCCTTATTCTTTTTCGGCTGCGGCAATGTAATCCCGTGTAAACGGCACGGCAGAAATAGAACGTGAAAGCTGGAGCTGGAAGTTCATGTGCCCCTGCACACGAAAAGCCAGTTCGGCGGCGTTAAGGTAAAATTCAAACATCCGCGCAAAGCGTTCATCATACAGCGCAACAGCTTCCGCACGCTTGGCCTCAAACCGCTCACGCCAGATGGCAATGGTTTTTGCGTAATGCAGGCGCAGGATTTCACAATCCGTTACCCACAGGCCAGTAGGCTCAACTGCGGCAAAAACCTCGCTCAGTGCTGGAGAATACCCACCGGGAAAGATATATTTGTTCACCCACGGGTTTGTTGTGCCCGGCCCATCACTGCGACCAATGGAATGCACAAGGGCCACGCCATCTTCCACAAGTGCGTTTTTGATAACATCAAAGAACTGCCGGTAATGCCCAACGCCCACATGCTCGAACATACCTACCGAGACAATGCGGTCAAACCGCCGGTGCAGGTTGCGGTAATCCAGCAACTCAAACCGCACGCGCCCTTCCAGTCCTTCATCCTTGGCGCGTTGGCGGGCAAAAGCCAACTGTTCTTGGGAAAGGGTAATGCCGGTAACAATCGCACCGTAATCCTTGGCCAGCGTAAGGGCCATACCGCCCCAACCACACCCAATATCCAGCACCTCCAAACCCGGCCGATCTAGCAGCAGCTTGGCCGCAATATGGTGCTTTTTGGCCTCTTGCGCCTCATCCAGCGTTTCTGTGCCATGGCGGAAATAAGCGCAGGAGTATTGCCAATCTTTATCCAAAAACAAAGAATACAGGCGGTTATCCAAATCATAATGATGCGCCACATTCTGCTGCGCACGCTTGATTGGGTTAAACTGAATCCACCCACGGCGCACATACCGCAGAGCCGATGCCAGACGTTCTGCCACATGGCCACCGGGGCGCATGGCGTTCAGCATCAGCACATCCAGCAGATTGTAGAGTGTGCAATCCAGCGGATCGAGGTGAGAGTCCATATAGGCTTCACCAAAACCCAGCCCCGGATTGATCACCATTGCCCGCACGGCAGCCTGATTATGCAGAACCACACCGGCTGAAGGGCCGGGATTACGCCCTTTATAAAGGCTTGTGGTGCCATCCGGCCAGCGCACCTGCAACTGACCATCTGCGATAAAGTGTTGCAGAATGCGATCAAGAACTTGCTTCATGCCGCGTCTCCTTCAGAAAATTGATTGCAGCATACGCGCAAAAAAAAAGCCCGGAAAAGAATTTTCCGGGCTTCTTCCGCATGAAAATGCAAACGGCAAATTAAGCGTTAGCTTCTGCCGGTGCAGCTTCTGCTTCAGCAATTTCTGCTGGGTCGGTAATGAGTTCGCCTTCAACAACGGCATCATCACCAGAAATTTCAGCTTCTTCTTCAGGAGAAGCTGCTTCGCCACGTGCCTGACGTTCTGCTTCTTCTTCAGAACGCGCCACGTTAACGATAACCGGCACAACCACTTCCGGGTGCAGCGCGATTTTCACTTCATACAGCCCCAGAGACTTAATAGGGTGAGCAAGGAAAACCTGCTGACGGGAAATGGTGAAGCCTGCTTCCGTAACAGCCTGCGCAACGTCACGCGTGCTGACGGAACCATACAGGCTGCCGCTATCACCAGCCTGACGGATCAGGATGACAGCCAGACCTTCCATCCGTTCGGACAGACGTTCAGCTTCTTCACGACGCTTGATGTTCTGTGCTTCCAGCTGAGCGCGTTCACGCTCAAAACGGGCACGGTTGGCATCGTTTGCACGAATAGCCTTGCCCTGTGGCAGCAGATAGTTACGGGCAAAACCCGGACGTACCTTCACCACATCGCCCATCTGACCCAGATGTTCGACGCGCTGAAGCAGGATTACTTCTGTAGCAGCCATTGATCGCTCCCTCAGCTTACAACGTAGGGAAGCAGAGCCAGGAAGCGGGCACGCTTGATAGCCTGTGCCAGTTCACGCTGCTTCTTTGCGGAAACCGCCGTGATGCGGCTCGGCACGATCTTGCCACGTTCGGACAGGAAGCGGCTGAGCAGACGCACGTCTTTATAATCGATCTTCGGCGCGTTGGGGCCGGAGAACGGGCAAGACTTGCGACGACGGTAGAACGGACGACGCGCACCCACGGCCGGGCGACGGGCGGCGGGGTTTACTTCCATTGTATCAGACATTCTGGATTACTCCGCTGCTGCGTTGTCAGCTGGCTGTTCAGCGTTGCTGCGGTCTTCACCACCGCTGCGACGGCCACGGCCACTTTCGAAACGACCACCGGCCTGCTTAGGACCACGGAAGCCGCCACGGTCACCACGGTCATCACCCTTGCGGGACAGAACCGGAGACGGAGTTTCGTCGATTTCTTCAACGCGCAGTGTCAGCAGACGCAGAACGTCTTCGTTCAGAGCGAGCTGGCGTTCAATTTCTTTCACCAGTTCAGAACGTGCTTCCAGACCCAGAAGAGCGTAGTGGCCCTTGCGGTTCTTTTTGATACGATAGGCAAGGCTGCGCAGGCCCCAGTACTCGCGCTTGCGCACGGCACCGCCATCGGCTTCGATCTGGGCGGCAATACCATCAAGAATGGCATCCACCTGCTGCTGGGAAATATCATTCCGCGCAATCAGCACGGTTTCATAAAGTGGCATGTTGACTCCCTTCGGATACAATCAACCCACCCGTGCCGAACCCTTCCGGCCTACGGTGCCACAGAGTTTTAAAATCTGAAGCTGCGGGTATAGCCGGGCCAATGCCATGAACCCGGCAGGGAAAGAGCAGTCTCAATCATATTTACGCAGCAAAAGCAAGAGAGATTCATACACGCAGATGCTGAGGAACGGGAATGCCCAGCCGATCTGGCACATCCCATACCTCTTGCACGCGGCGCATAATCTTGAAACCTGCCTGCTGATACAAAGCCAACGCCCGCGGATGATCTGCCGTGCAGGTGTTGACGCGCACAGATTGCGGGCCGCCCTGCCATGCCAAACGCAGCACGTTATCCAGAAAAGCGCGCCCCACCCCTTGGCCAATCGCTTCAGGAAAAAGACCAAAATAAGAAAGGTTTACAGATTGCGGGTCTGCCAGATCCAGTTCGAAAAAACCACGGATCTGCTGCTTTTGCCGCAACAGGCCAATGTTGACAGGCGCTGTTTCCAAAAAACGCGCCAAAGTGGCATCTGATGCCGCCTGCCGCATCCACCAGCAATAGTCTCGCCCAACCCGATCCTGCAAAAGCCGATACCCAGCCACATCGGGCCGAAGATGCTCCTGCACATGCCATCCTTCTGGCAACACCAGAGGCGCGTGCTGCGGCGGAGAAAACATGCGCATGAAGGTCACAACCACCTTCATGCGCGTTGTGGATTCGGGGTTAAAGTTTAGATCAGTTATCATCCAGGAAGGAACGCAGCTTACGGCTACGGCTTGGATGTTTGAGCTTACGCAGGGCCTTGGCTTCAATCTGGCGGATACGTTCACGCGTTACGTTAAACTGCTGGCCAACTTCTTCCAGCGTATGGTCGGTGTTCATACCAATACCAAAGCGCATACGCAGCACGCGTTCTTCACGCGGGGTAAGAGAAGCCAGAACACGGGTTGTGGCTTCACGCAGGTTGGTCTGAATAGCGGCATCCAGCGGGATAATAGCTGTTTTATCCTCGATGAAATCACCCAGATGGCTATCTTCCTCATCCCCGATCGGGGTTTCGAGGGAGATGGGCTCCTTGGCAATTTTCAGTACCTTGCGCACTTTTTCCAGCGGCATACCCAGCTTTTCAGCCAGTTCTTCCGGCGCAGGTTCACGCCCGATTTCATGCAGCATCTGGCGGGAAGTACGCACCAGCTTGTTGATCGTTTCGATCATATGCACCGGAATACGGATTGTACGAGCCTGATCCGCAATGGAGCGCGTAATAGCCTGCCTGATCCACCACGTTGCATAGGTGGAGAACTTGTAGCCACGGCGGTATTCAAACTTATCCACCGCCTTCATCAGGCCGATATTGCCTTCCTGAATCAGATCAAGGAACTGAAGGCCGCGGTTGGTATATTTTTTGGCAATGGAAATAACCAGCCGCAGGTTGGCTTCAATCATTTCCTTTTTAGCGCGGGCAGAATCACGCTCGCCACGGGCTACCGTTGCATATACACGGCGGAATTCACCAATCGGCAAACCCGTTTCCTGCGCCAGCTGTGCAACCTGATCACGCAGCCCCACCACCGTATTGGCGTGCTTGGCCACAAAGTTCTTCCATGAACGACCAGACAGGCCAGAAACCATGTCCATCCAGCCCGGATCAAGCTCACGGCCACGGTATTTCAGCAAGAAATCTTCACGCGAGACACGGCAGCTTTCTGCCAGACGCAGCATACGCCCTTCCAGCATGTTCAGCTTCTGGAACATCTGCTTAAGCTGGGCTACCAGATCTTCAATCCGGTTATTATGCAGGTGAACCTGCTCTACCTTGCCCACCAGTTTTTCGCGCAGGGCAACGTAGTTTTCTTCAAAATTGCCATCAACATCTTCACCAGATGTCAGGGCTTCAATCCGCTGCACCTGCAACTTGCGCAGTTCGGCATAAAGCGGCTCAATTTCATCAAAATGTGCCAGAATTTCGGGCTTGAGCTTTTCTTCCAGCGCAGAAAGGGAAAGGCCGCTACCTTCGCTTTCAATATCGCCTTCGCCCTCATTTTCGGGTTCTTCTGTTTCTTCCGCATCAGAATCAGATTCGGCTTCGCTAAACGTGCCGTCTCCGCCTTCTTCCAACGGGTTGCCACCACTTTGCATGGCTTCCAGATCCACAATGTCACGCAGCAGCATTTCATTGTTACGGATCATCTCATGCCAGGAGATGATGGCGCGGAATGTCAGCGGGCTTTCACACAAGCCGCCAATCATTTCATCCCGGCCAGCCTCAATCCGTTTGGCAATGGCAATTTCGCCCTCGCGGGAGAGCAGTTCCACCGTGCCCATTTCGCGCAGATACATACGCACGGGGTCATCCGTACGGCCTACGCTTTCGGCGTTTACGTTACCGGTTGGGCTTTCGGATTCAGCTTCGGCTTCGGTCTCAGCTTCTTCCTCTGCATCTTCGCTTTCAGCGGCGGCTTTTTTGGGTTCAGCCTCTTCATTGTCGTTATCTTCGTTTTCGACAACCTGAATACCCATTTCAGACAGCACGGCCATAATGTCTTCAATCTGTTCAGAAGACATTTTGTCCTGCGGGAGAACGGCATTGAGCTCATCAAACGTGATGCACCCGCGCTCACGCCCTTTGGCAATCAGTTTTTTGACTGCAGAAGACCGCGTATCAAGCAGGGTGGTATCACCATCCTGTTCCTGCGCTGCGTTGGTTGATGCCGTTTTTGTCGCCATGCCAGACCTGCTCCTCCCCGCCCGCATCCGAACAGAATGCAGAACGACCAGTTTACTATGTACTGCTCTCTTTTCAGGGCGGGCAGGACGTGGGATATCCTGCGCGTGAAGTCAAGGGGAACACGCCCTGAACACATTTGTTGTCTTATAGCTCGGTGTCGTCCACACCGCCGCGTTTCAGGCGCTCCATTGCCTCTAGCCGCGCCTGTAACCGTTGCCATTCAGCGGAATCTCCGCCTTTTTCAACAAAACGCGCAATCTCACGATTTACTTCCTGAATAAATTGCGGCCCGTAGAGCAAACCATAAAAATGCCACCACTGTGTTCTTGCCGCAACAGTGTGTGCCGGGTCTTCTGCATCACTTTCCGACATCGCAGAGTAGCTTTCACGCATGACAGCGCGAATGGTTTCCTCCGCCCCTTCCGCCTGTAACCATGCATATAATGCCGCAGCATTGTCTGGCAACTCACCCTCGGCAGAAAGATCCAGCAACAGGGCACGCACCTCGGCAAATTCTTCTGGCAAATCCAGCCGACACAGAGCTTCCTCCACCTCCGGCACCAATACGGGATGAAACAGCAACAACTCCAGCATCAGGCGCTGGCGCTCTCGCGCTTGATCCATGTTAACTGGCACGGCACCAGGCACCGAGGCTGGCACATTGGCTTTACGCCCCTGCGGCCCGTTCCATTTGCCGCCACCGCCACGCCGGAAGGTTGTAAAAAACCGATCCAGCAATGTGGAGCGATATTCAGACGCCAGCATTTTATCTGGAATAAGGGCGGCAACTTCCGTGAGCCTACGCCGCAGGGCTGCGCGCTCTTCCGGCCCCGGATTGTTGATGCCTGCGCTCAGCAGATCGAACAGCACTTCAGATAGAGGCTGCGCTGCAGCAAACATCTCCGCCACAGCCTGCTGCCCGCGTGTGCGCACCAGGCTATCTGGATCTTCTCCATCTGGCAGGAGGCAAATGCGCAGGGAATAATCCTGCTTGAGCAGCGGCAGCCCGGTTTCCGCCGCTTTAACTGCCGCCCTGCGCCCGGCTGCATCCCCATCAAAACACAGAATGGGTGCACGATCGACCTGCCAGAGCGCCTCTAGCTGTTCAGGCGTTAATGCTGTGCCCAGCGGGGCCACAGCCCCCGTAAAACCGGCCTGATGTAGGGCAATAACATCCATATACCCTTCCACCACCACCAGATCCGGCGCCAACACACCTTTGGGCCGCGGCGCACGCACAGCAGCGCGGGCACGATCCAGCCCGAACAACAGCCGCCGTTTGGAAAAAACAGGGGTTTCCGGCCCATTAAGGTATTTGGGCTGCCCATCACCCAGAATACGCCCACCAAAGGAAACCAACCGCCCTTTGCGATCCCGAATGGGGAAAGTGACTCGCCCCCAGAACAACTCGCCCTTGGGGTGGCCGTGCTCATCCACCCGCATCAGGCCAGCTTCAGCCATCATCTCGGGTGTAATACCTTTGGGCGCGAGGGCAGAAACCAGTTCTCCCCGCCGCTCGCTCGCCCAACCCAAGCCAAAGGTTTCCAGCGTTTCCCGCGTGAGACCGCGCCCCAGCAGGTAATCCAGCCCGGCGCGCCCTTCCGGCTTGTATAAAGCGCGGGACCAAATTTCCTGCGTAGCAGCCAGCACATCTTCCAGCGAGCGCACATGCGCCACTTCTTCCTGCGTGCGGCGCGTATCCTTTGGCACTTCCATGCCTGCGCTGGAGGCTAATTCCTCTACAGCTTCAGGGAAGTTCTTGCCTTCCATCTGCATGACAAAGGAGATGACATCTCCATGCACGCCGCAGCCAAAGCAGTGGAAATGATCATCATATACGTAAAAGGAAGGCGTTTTTTCACCGTGAAAGGGGCAACACCCTTTCCAGTTCCGCCCGGAGCGGGCCAGCTTGACCCTGCGCCCGATAACGGACGCAATGGGCGTGCGGGCCCGCAATTCATCCAGAAAAGCTGAATCAATCGCCATTGACTGTCCGTTTCATCAAGCGGCCCGACCGAGCGGCACAAAGCCACCCCAGATCGGGCCGATACTTATTTCTGCAATATGACGTTTAAAAAACGCTTAGCCCAGACGCGCTTTGACAGCAGCACTGGCTTTGCCCATATCCAGCGCCACGCCGAACTTGTTTTTCAGTTCAGCCATCACCTTGCCCATATCCTTCAGGCTTTCGGCCTTTACGGCAGAAACGGCTTCATCCACCGCAGCCTTCAGGGAAGCTTCATCCATTTCTGGCGGCAGATAACCACGGATGACATTAATTTCTGCTTCTTCCTTTTCCGCCAGTTCAGGGCGGCCGCCATCACGGTACATGCCAGCAGATTCCGTGCGGGACTTTACCATTCCGCGCAGGGCGGCAATGGCTTCGTTTTCATTCAGGCCTTCCTGCCCTTTGGCGCGGCCTGCAATTTCCACATCTTTCAGCTTGGCCGTAATCATCCGGATTGTGGCCACACGGGCGCTTTCGCCTGCTTTCATGGCTGTTTTCAGGTCTGCCATCAGGCGTTCACGTAATGTCATTTCCATATGCTCCGCTCTTTCTGTGCTGCAATCGGGCGCACCTTATCACCGGGTTTCGTAAAAAAAACATTCAGGCAGGAAATTAAAGTGCCACCCCGCCCTGCGCGGCACGTATGCAACACTGCGGGAAAAAACTTCCCACCCATTTCCACCACCCCATCTTGCGGGTGGGAAATTTCTTCCCACCTTGGAAATCGAGTGCTAAAAGACGGCTTCGGGAGGCACAAGCACGCACATGCCCTTGTCCATAGATACCATTATCGCCCGGATTGGCGGCCCAGATGCCACAGCCAAGCTGACAGGCGTTGGCACAGAAGCCATCCGCAAATGGCGGCAGGCGCAGGCTATTCCGCCCCGCCACTGGCCAGTTATTGCGCAGGCCACCGGCCTTTCCCTGGAAGACCTCCAGCCCATTCCGACAGACCGACCCTCCCCCCATGCGGGAGATAGCAAGACAGG
Organism: Acetobacter oryzoeni; assembly: GCF_004014775.2. Taxonomy (NCBI): domain Bacteria; kingdom Pseudomonadati; phylum Pseudomonadota; class Alphaproteobacteria; order Acetobacterales; family Acetobacteraceae; genus Acetobacter; species Acetobacter oryzoeni. The sequence continues at coordinate 939,528 of NZ_CP042808.1, read as the reverse complement.
ATCATCCATGCCCGACGCCCGCCCCGAAGGCGCCACCGCCGCGCTTGTTCTCGCAGATGGAACCGTATTGTGGGGGAAAGGCTTTGGCGCTTTTACCTCCAAACCCTCCATTGGCGAAATCTGCTTTTCAACCGGCATGACCGGGTATCAGGAAACACTGACGGACCCATCTTTTGCCGGGCAGATCATTACCTTCACCTTTCCCCATATCGGGAATGTGGGCGCAAATGCCGAAGATGATGAAGCCGCAAAAGTGTTTGCCCGCGGCCTTGTGGTGAAGGAAGACCCCACAGCACCGGCCAACTGGCGCGCAACAGAAAGCCTTGATACGTGGCTGAAGGAACGCGGCGTTTCCGGCATTGCCGGTGTGGATACCCGCTCCCTCACCCTGAAAATCCGTGACAAGGGTGCGCAAACGGCCGCGCTGGTTTTCCCGCAGGATGGCAAGTTTGATCTGGATGCCGTTTTGGCAGAAGCCAAAGCATGGCCCGGCCTTGAAGGCATGGACCTTGCCAAGGAAGTGACCTGCGCCGCCCCATATGCGTGGACAGAAAGCATGTGGGAATGGCCCAAAGGCAGCAAGGAAGCCCCCACAAACCGCCGCAAGGTTGTGGCTGTAGATTACGGTGCAAAACGTAACATCCTGCGTTGCCTTGTGGCCGCTGGATGCGACGTAACCGTTGTGCCCGCCACCACTACGGGTGAAGAAATTCTGGCCCTTAAGCCAGAAGGCGTGTTCCTATCCAACGGCCCGGGAGATCCGGCAGCAACTGCCACATATGCTGTGCCCGCCATTAAAGCTGTGCTGGATGCTGGCGTGCCACTGTTTGGCATCTGCCTTGGCCATCAGCTTCTGGCCCGTGCGTTGGGTGCAAAAACATATAAGATGGAACGCGGCCACCGCGGGGCCAACCAGCCGGTGCAGGATCTGGCCACCAAACGGGTGGAAATTACCAGCCAGAACCACGGGTTCGCCGTGGATGCTGATACCCTGCCTGCCGATGCCCATGTGACGCATGTCAGCCTGTTTGATGGATCAAACGAAGGCTTGGCATCAGACAAGTATCCGGCGTTTTCCGTGCAGTATCACCCCGAAGCCAGCCCCGGCCCGTCTGACAGCTTCTATCTGTTCAAACGCTTTGTCACCCTGATCGACCTTAACAGCGCCAAGAAATAACTGGAACGAACGTATCATGCCCAAACGGACAGACATCCGCTCCATCCTCATCATCGGCGCTGGCCCCATTGTTATCGGGCAGGCGTGCGAGTTCGATTACTCTGGAGCACAGGCCTGTAAGGCCCTGCGGGAAGAAGGCTACCGGGTTATTCTGGTAAACTCCAACCCGGCCACCATTATGACAGACCCCGGCCTTGCGGACGCCACCTATGTGGAACCCATTACGCCGGAAGTGGTGGAACGCATTATTCTCAAGGAAAAGCCAGATGCCGTGCTGCCTACCATGGGTGGCCAGACAGCGCTGAACACCGCCATGGCGCTGCATGCCTCGGGCTTTTTGACCAAGCATAACGTGGAACTGATTGGCGCAGACGCCGAGGTGATTGACCGGGCGGAAGATCGCCAGAAGTTCCGCGAAACCATGGATGCCATTGGCATTGAAAGCCCGCGCAGCTTTATTGCCCACACGCTGGCAGAAGCGCACGATGCGCTTAAGCAGATTGGCTTTCCCTCCATTATCCGCCCTTCCTTCACCATGGGTGGTTCTGGCGGTGGCATTGCCTATAACCGTGAAGAGTTCGACCAGATCGTGCTTTCCGGGCTAGATGCCTCCCCCACCACGGAAGTGCTGGTGGAAGAATCCGTGCTGGGCTGGAAAGAGTATGAAATGGAAGTTGTGCGCGATAAGGCGGACAACTGCATTATCATCTGCTCCATTGAAAATATTGACCCCATGGGTGTGCATACGGGTGATTCCATCACCGTTGCCCCGGCACTCACGCTGACAGATAAAGAATATCAGCGCATGCGTGATGCCTCCATTGCCTGCCTGCGGGCCATTGGCGTGGAAACGGGTGGTTCCAACGTGCAGTTTGGGGTGAACCCCAAAGATGGCCGCATGGTGGTTATTGAAATGAACCCCCGCGTGTCCCGCTCCTCTGCGCTGGCTTCCAAGGCTACGGGCTTCCCTATTGCCAAAGTGGCAGCCAAGCTGGCCGTTGGCTACACGCTGGATGAGCTGAAAAACGACATCACGCGCACCACCCCGGCTTCCTTCGAACCCACCATTGACTACGTGGTGGTGAAGATTCCGCGCTTTACGTTTGAAAAGTTCCCCGGCGCACCGGCTCTGCTTTCCACCTCCATGAAATCGGTTGGGGAAGCCATGGCTATTGGCCGCTCCTTCCCCGAAGCCTTGCAGAAGGGCCTGCGCTCCATGGAAACCGGCCTGCACGGGCTGGACCCAGTGGAACAGCCCGGTGATGGTGGAGAAGATGCCTTCCGCGCGGCTCTTTCCCAGCCCAAGCCGGAACGCATCCTTATGGCTGCTCAGGCGCTGCGTGCTGGCCTTTCCGTGGATGACATTCACGAAGCCTGCAAGTTTGAACCCTGGTTCCTGCGTGAAATGGAAAAAATCATTCATGCAGAACGGGAAGTGGAAAACCACGGCCTGCCGAAGGATGCCCAGAGCCTGCGCCGCCTGAAGGCCCTTGGCTTCTCGGATGTGCAGCTTTCCCGCCTGTCTGGCACGCAGCCTGAAGAAGTGGCCAAACTGCGGGCAGAAGCTGACGTTACGCCGGTTTACAAGCGCATTGATACCTGTGCGGGTGAGTTCGCATCCTCCACCCCGTATATGTATTCTACTTACGAAGGGCAGTTTGCGCCGCCAACCTGTGAATCCAACCCGACAGACCGGGAAAAGATTGTTATTCTGGGTGGTGGCCCCAACCGTATCGGGCAGGGTATCGAGTTCGATTACTGCTGTGTTCATGCCGCTTACGCCCTGCGTGAAGCTGGTTATGAAACCATCATGGTCAACTGCAACCCGGAAACGGTTTCTACCGACTATGACACATCCGACCGTCTGTATTTTGAACCGCTGACGGCTGAAGACGTGATCTCCCTTATCCGCTGCGAACAGCAGAAAGGCACGGTTAAGGGCTGCATTGTGCAGTATGGCGGGCAGACACCTCTCAAGCTTTCTCGTGCTCTGGAAGCCGCAGGTATTCCGCTGCTGGGCACCCCGGCAGACGCCATTGACCGGGCAGAAGACCGTGAACGCTTCCAGACCATGCTGCACAAGCTGGGCCTGCGTCAGCCAGAAAACGGCATTGCCCGCACGCCGGAAGAAGCCGAAGCCGTGGCCGAAAAGGTTGGCTACCCGGTTGTGGTGCGCCCTTCCTACGTGCTGGGTGGCCGCGCCATGGAAATTGTGTACGACCGTAACGGCCTGCAACGCTACATGCGCGATGTGCTGACAATGGCCGGGCACGATATTTCTTCCGGCCCGATCCTGCTTGATCGGTACCTGAACGAAGCCATTGAAGCTGATGTGGACTGCATTGCAGACGGCACGGATGTGTATGTGGCTGGCGTGATGGAACACATTGAAGAAGCAGGTATCCATTCTGGCGATAGCGCTTGCGCCCTGCCGCCCTATACCCTCTCCCCCGCGATTGTAACTGAGCTGAAAGCCCAGACAGAAGCCATGGCGCGGGAACTGGGCATTGTGGGCCTGATGAACGTGCAGTACGCCATCAAGGATCAGGAAATCTTTGTTCTTGAGGTGAACCCACGCGCATCCCGCACCGTGCCGTTTGTGGCCAAGGCAACGGGTGTGCCGGTAGCCAAGATTGGTGCGCGCGTTATGGCTGGCGCCAAACTTTCCGGCTTTAATCTGGATGACCGGGCCGTGGTGCCGCATGTTGCGGTCAAGGAAGCTGTATTCCCCTTCAACCGTTTTGCGGAAGTAGACACCATTCTGGGGCCAGAAATGCGCTCCACGGGTGAAGTCATGGGGCTGGATACATCTTTCGAGCGTGCCTTTGCCAAATCCCAGCTTGGGGCTGGCGTTAAGCTGCCAACCTCCGGCACGGTGTTCCTTTCCGTGCGTGAAAGTGACAAACCTCAGTTGCCGCCGCTGGGCCGCCTGCTGGCTTCCATGGGTTTCCGTATCATGGCCACCCGCGGCACAGCCAAAAAGCTGCGCGATTCCGGTATTGAGGTGAACCTTGTGAACAAGGTGCTGGAAGGCCGCCCACATTGTGTGGATGCCATTCGCTCTGGTGAGGTGCAGATGGTTATCAACACGGCACAGGGTGCGCAGTCTGTGGCAGACAGTTTTGATATCCGCCGCTCTGCCCTTGTGCTGGGTATTCCACACTACACCACCATGGCCGGAGCGCGGGCTGCAATTCATGCAATTGCGGCAATGCGTGAAGGACCGCTTGATGTTGCGCCACTTCAGTCATACTTTAGTGGAACATTCTAAGCTAAAGGCGCGGGCATAACCCGCCCGCGCCCCCTTAGCCATGTTCGGGTGGCAGCCTGCTTTCAGGTTATGCCTTGCCCGTGTAACTGTTTAACTTTTGCGCCGGAACCCGCTGGTTCCGGCTGCTTTTTTAAGTCTGGGGATGCGTCTTGCAGAAAACTCCAATGACGGGCAAGGGCCTGCTGCAGCTAGAAGATGAGCTGCGCAAGCTGAAATCAGAAGAACGTCCGGCAGTTATCCGCGCCATTGCGGAAGCCCGTAGCCACGGCGATCTTTCTGAAAATGCGGAATATCACGCAGCTCGGGAACGACAGTCCTTTATTGAAGGCCGCATTCTGGAGCTGGAAGAACTTATTTCCACTGCAGAAGTTATTGATCCCACAACCCTTTCTGGCAAGCAGGTCAAGTTCGGGGCCACTGTGTGCCTTGTGGACGAAGATACGGACAAGGAAATTACGTACCAGATTGTTGGCCTGCATGAAGCAGACATCAAACAACACCGCATTTCCATTTCCTCCCCACTTGCCAAGGCGCTGATTGGCAAGGAAGAAGGCGATACCGTTTCTGTGCCCGCACCGGGCGGAGATCGGACTTACGAAATCCTTTCCGTCAAATTCATCTAATATGATCACGTTTGAGGATGTCACAGCCGCGGCAGATCGTATCCGTGGCAATGTGATCCGCACGCCCACCATTGCATCCCACGCGCTTTCCAAGGCAACCGGGGCCGATATTACCCTTAAGCTTGAAAATCTTCAGGCTGTTGGGTCGTTCAAGGAGCGTGGTGCCGCCAACAAACTGGCACTGCTTTCCCCCGAAGAGCGCAGCCGTGGTGTCATTGCCGTATCTGCTGGCAACCATGCACAGGGTGTGGCCCGCCATGCCAGCCTGCTGGGTATTGATGCTGTTATTGTCATGCCCAAGTTTACGCCGGCAGGCAAAGTGGTGCGCACCCGCAACTGGGGGGCACGTGTTATTCTGGAAGGCGAAAGCTTTGCAGAAGCCCTGATGTTTGCAGAAGACCTGCAAGCGCGTGAAGGCCGCACCTTTATCCATCCGTATGATGACCCCGCAGTGATGGCGGGCCAAGGCACCTGCGCGCTGGAGCTTTTTCAGGATGCCGGGCCATTGGATGCGCTGGTGGTGCCTATTGGTGGTGGTGGCCTGCTTTCTGGCTGCGCCGTGGCGGCCCGCGCCATGCGCCCGGATATCAAGCTGATTGGCGTGCAGGTGGAAAAGTATGATTCCCTTTGCGCCTTCCCCGGCCCTGCTACGCACCCCAATGGTGGCGCCACCATTGCGGAAGGTATTGCCGTTCTGCAAATTGGCCGCCAGACGGATGAAGTTATCCGCAAGCTGGTTGATCAGGTTCTGGTTGTTTCTGAATCCGCTATTGAAAACGCCATTACTCTGCTGGCTGAAGGCGCCAAGCAGGTTAGTGAAGGCGCAGGCGCTGCCGGGCTTGCTGCCCTGCTAACCTACCCGGATATGTTCCGCGGTAAAAAGGTTGCCCTGCCTGTTTCTGGCGGAAACATTGATAGCCGTATTCTGGCCAACACCCTGCTGCGCGCCATGCTGCGTGATGGCCGCATTTTGCGCCTGATTATGGAAATTCCAGACCGCCCCGGTGTTCTGGCCGATATTTCCAAAAGCATCGGGGAAGCTGGCGGCAATATTATTGAAGTTTCGCACCAGCGCCTGTTTGCTGCCCCTTCCGTGCAGGCAGCGCAGTTGGAAGTGATGATAGAAGCGCGAGACCCAGAACACGCTGCCCTTATCACGCAGGAACTGGGTAAATCCTACATTGTGCGCCGCGCCTGAAAACTTTTAGGTGTTAAGGCTTTTACAAGGGGCAGCTCCAGTATTGGGGCTGCCCTTTGTGTTTGGGCATATGGGCACCTGCTGCACTTGCCCTCTTTGTCTTCATGCAATTTGGTGGCATTATTCACGCATAAACAAAAAACATAAAAAGGCTTAACCTATGACCTCCACATCGCACCCACAGAAAAGACCAGTCATGCTTGTCATCCTTGATGGGTTTGGATGGCGAGAGGATCTGTCAGACAACGCGGTGCAGATTGCCCGCACCCCCAATTTTGACAAGCTGTGGCAGAACAGCCCGCACAGCTTTGTGCGCACCAGTGGTGAAGATGTAGGCCTGCCTGAAGGGCAAATGGGCAATTCCGAAGTTGGGCATCTGAACATTGGTGCTGGCCGTGTGGTGATGCAGGAACTGCCGCGCATTTTCACCGCCATTCGGGATGGCAGCCTTGCCCGTAACCCGGTGATGGAAAACTTTATTGCCACGCTGAAAAAAAGCGGCGGCACCTGCCATTTGATGGGCCTTGTTTCTCCCGGTGGTGTGCATTCCCATCAGGATCATGCTGTCGCGCTTGCGCGCATTGTTGCCCAAGCTGGTGTGCCAGTGGCCTTCCACCTATTTACAGATGGGCGCGATACGGCCCCACGCTCCGCACAGGAGTTTTTGGAAAAACTGCGTGCTGATCTGCCTTCTTCCGTAAAGCTCGCCACCATTTCCGGCCGTTACTACGCCATGGACCGCGACAAACGGTGGGACCGGGTAGAAAAAGCCTACAACGCCATTGTCAGCGCAGAAGGCCCAAAAGCTGCCACCCCAGAAGATGTGGTAAGCAACGCCTATCAGGCCGATATTTCGGATGAGTTCATCATCCCCACCGTGCTGGAAGGCTATACCGGCATGAAGGATGGAGATGGCATTCTCTCCTTCAACTTCCGTGCAGACCGCATCCGCCAGTTGATGGATGCCCTGCTGGAGCCTGATTTTGACGGCTTTGCACGCAGCAAGGTTGTGCAGTTTGCCGCCGCTGTGGCCATGACACATTACAGCGATACGCTTTCCAAACGCATGTCCATTCTGTTCCCCCCAGAAGAACTGACAAACCTGTTGGGGGAAGTTGTCTCCCGCGCAGGCCTCAAGCAGATCCGTATGGCGGAAACGGAAAAATACCCGCACGTCACCTACTTCATGAACGGTGGGCGCGAAATGCTGTTTGAAGGGGAAGATCGTATTCTGGTACCCTCCCCCAAAGTGGCCACCTATGATCTTCAGCCGGAAATGTCTGCCCCGGAACTGACGGACAAAGCCGTAGCGGCCATTAAAAGTGGTGAATACGACTTGCTTGTTCTCAACTTTGCCAACCCGGATATGGTCGGCCACACAGGCAAGCTGGATGCTGCCGTAAAGGCCGTGGAAGCCGTGGATACCGGTTTGGGCCGCATTGCGCAGGCCATAGCAGAACAACATGGCGCGCTGCTGGTAACGGCAGATCATGGTAACTGCGAAACCATGAAAGACCCCAAAACCGGCGGCCCGCATACATCACACACGCTTAACCTTGTGCCCTTTATTGCCTATGGCTCGGGCGCATCTGCCCTGCGCGATGGCGGCAGGCTGGCAGATATTGCCCCCACGCTGCTGGCTCTTCTCAACCTGCCAAAACCTGCGGAAATGACGGGTTCTTCCCTGCTTGAACGCTGAATGAAACGTATCCGGCCTTTTTCTTCCCCTGTCTGCCCTTCTTCCCACTGGGGAAAACTGGCCGGATATACGGCGCTTCTGGTTGCAGCCCCTGCTTTGCTGGCGGCCTACCCGGCAATGCCCTTACAGGCTGCAACCACACATCATAAAAAAGCAGCCACGGCACATCATGCCACACAAACTACGGCCAAAACCCCTGCGCGGGAAAGCAAAGCCCGCAGCACACATGCGCGCAAAAGCAAAACGGCCGCAGAACCTTCCGTTATGTCCGATCGTTCAGTGCGCGAAGCACAGGCTGCCGTAAATGCGGCCCATGCGCAGCATGAGGCCATGGAGCAGGAAAAAGCGCGCCAAGCCGCCGCAGTTACGCAATCTCGCAGCCAGAATGAGGCAGCTCAGGCCGCAGCGGCAGAAGCCAAAAACCGTGCGCTTGCACTTTCTGCTGCAACGGTAAACGCGACATCGCAACTTCAAAGCACCGAGCAGCAAATTGCTGATCTGCAAGATCAGATTTCGGATGTGAAAAAGGAGCAGGCATCTCTTCAGGCAGCCTTGGTGCAGGATGCCCATGCGCTTGCCCCTATTCTGCCTTTGGCGGAACGTCTTTCTCTTTATCCATCAGATACCTTGCTGGCTGCCCCCATGCCGCAGGGTGATGCCATTACCGGCTTTTTGGTTTTGCGCGGGCTTTCCCGGCAGATGGAGCAGGAAGCCGAAGGCATGCGCGCCCGTCAGGCTCGGCTGGCTGCATTAAATACCACGCTTACAAACAAGCTGGCTGAATTAAACCAGCTTGAGCAAACCCAAAGCCACCAGCGCGATACCGTGCGCCAACAGGCTGCCCTTGCGCGGGAAGCACAAAAACAGGCGTCTGCCACTGCCGTGAACACCACGCATCAGCTACAGGCCGCCACACAACGCGCGGCCAGTTTGCAGGATGCTGTTTCTAAACTGGATGCCCTTCAGGCACAGGCCGAATCTGCCCTGCAAAAGGAAATAGCTGCCGCAGAACGTGCGCATGAGGCCGCGCGGGCAGAAGCTGCACGCCGCAAAATGGCCGCTATGGTAAAAACACAGGGCCCGGGGCTGGCCGAGCATCCCTCTGCCGGGTCTGGCCTACGGCCCGTTGCGGGCACGCTTATTTCTACTTGGGGGTCTGCCACCGAATCTGGCCCCGCTACGGGTATGACGTATCGCACGCCCCCCGGTGCCAGCGTGCGCGCGCCCTGTGCTGGCACTGTGGATTTTGCAGCCCCGTTCCGCACCTATGGGCAAATGCTTATTTTGAATTGCGGCCGCCATTACCGCTTTATCATGGCGGGCCTAAGCGGACTGGCCGTAGATATGGGCCAGAGTTTGACAAAGGGCGCACCTATAGGACAGATGGGCAGTTCCGGAGGCTCTGGCACACTGTTCATTCAGTTGCGCCATGGGCAGAAAACCATCAATCCCGCGCCGTTTCTGTAATGGCAGAAAACACGCTGGCACTTTGCCAAGCAGGAGCACAAAGGTTACTCTGCCCAACCAACGCCAGAACATCTGGTTATGCGCGTAAAACCTTGGCCACACCCCTATTGTGCTGGCTGAAAAGACAGGAAGAACACGCAAGGGCCACATACAGCCCTGCGACAGGAGAGACGATCGCATGAAGTTCCGCACAGGTCTGATGTTCGGCGCCACTGCCTTAACCGGCCTTGCCCTGGCTTTTCATCCGGGCCACTTTTCTGGCTCTGCCCTTGTAGCTTCCTCCGCGCAGGCTGCCACTGCGCCAGATGCCACACCCACCACAAACCACGCTGAAACATACCGGCTTCTCACACTGTTTGGCACGGTTATGGACATGATCCGCCAACAGTATGTGGAACCTGTTTCAGACCGTGATCTGATTACAAATGCGCTGAATGGCATGTTGAGCGGGCTGGACCCGCACAGCTCCTACATGACGCAAAAACAGTATGATGACATGATGGTGCAGATGAAGGGCGAGTTCGGCGGCCTTGGTCTGGAACTTCAGCAGCAGGATGGGCATATCCGCGTTGTATCCCCCATTGATGGCACACCGGGTTTTCGGGCTGGCATCAAGCCGGGTGATTACATTATTGCCGTAGATGGCCACCCGATTGACGGCACCCCGCTGGACGAAGCCGTGAAGAAAATGCGCGGCAAGGCCAACACCAAAATTACCCTGACACTGGTGCGCGAAAAAACACCCAAGCCAATTGTGGTGACGCTAACGCGTGAAGTGATTCACATCGATGTAGTGAAATCCGCGCTGTATGACCGGGTGGGGTATATCCGCGTGGCACAGTTTAACGAAACCACGGAAAAAGAACTGCTGAAGGCTTATAACAGCCTTAAACAGCAGGCTGGTGGCAAGCTGGCCGGGCTGGTGCTGGATCTGCGGAATGATCCGGGCGGCCTGCTGGATCAGGCTGTGGATGTTTCTTCCAACTTCATTCGCTCGGGTGAGATTGTTTCCACCCGCTCGCGCAACCCCAAAGATAGCCAGCGTTGGGATGCCCACGGCACCGACATTACTGATGGTCTGCCGCTGGTGGTGCTGATTAACGGTGGCTCCGCTTCTGCTTCCGAAATTGTTTCCGGCGCGTTGCAGGATCATCACCGGGCTGTGCTGGTTGGCACACGTTCCTTCGGTAAGGGGTCTGTGCAGTCCATTATCCCCATTCCGGGTAACGGTGCCGTGCGGCTGACCACCGCACGTTACTATACACCTTCTGGCCGCTCCATTCAGGCGCTGGGCATCACGCCCGATATTGTGGTGAAGGAAACGCGGGAAGACCCGGCCTTCAGCCTGCGCGAAGCTGATCTGGAACATATTCTGAAAAATCAGGGTGGCAACCAGACCAAAGCACAGCCGCGCACAGATCTGCCTGCCATTGCCAAGGATATTCCAAACGAACCGCCAGCAAACTGGCCGGAGTTTGAATACGATAAGCCTGCAACAGACTTCCAGCTTCAGGAAGGCCTGCGCATTGTGCGCTTTATGGCGGGCCTGCCTTCTCCTGATCCGGCTGCATCTCTGCCACCTGCCAAGCAACCCGCCAAAACGGATAGTGCAACGCACCACTAAGGGCGCGAAAGGGAAAGGCCATGCACACTCCATCGCTCTGGCAGCAACTGCCCTCTAACGGGCGCGCCTTTATCCGCTTTTGGGGCGGGTGCGCCACAGCTGCTGTGGCGCTTGCCATAGGGTTACAGGTTATGGGGCCGCCCGGCCTTTCCATTGAGGGGCAGGATATTGATGTTTCGGCAGATTCTGCTGCCAAACAATCCTCCCCCGCGCAGCGCACCACCATTCCGGGGCCGCAGGCTGATCTGCTGGAAAGCAAGAATGGGCCGGGGGGCTTTCCCCTCCCCAAAGTGGGTGCGCATGATCGCACACCCAAAAAGGTTTATGCCGCCCCTGCAGTGGATGTGCCACCCGGCACCCCCATGGTGGCATTGCTGATTGATGGCATAGACCAGACAGATGACCTGACAACCGAAGCCATAAACTCCCTGCCCGGCCCGGTTTCTCTGGGCATTTCACCTTATGCCGCCAACCCTGAAGAATTGATGAACGCAGCACGCCAGCACAGGCATGAAACGCTGCTTTCTCTCCCCATTCAGGATAACGCCACCAAGAACACAGATGCCGGCCCCAAGGCACTTGGGTTGCTGCTTTCACCCCAGCAGAACATGGATAATCTGAACTGGGCGCTTTCTCATCTGGCGGGCTATGTGGGTGTTACCAACGCCTTTGCAGGCCAGAATGGTGGCAGTTTCCCGCAATCTGAAAGCTTTAAATCTCTGGTAAAGGCCATAGACCAACGTGGTCTGCTGTATCTGGATGCCACACCCGGCACACAAACCGAAGGGGCTAGCAGCACCGCCACCGCTGATGTGGTGGTGAACACGGATACGGATATTGTCAACATTGATATCCAGTTGCTGAAACTCCAGCAAATGGCACGGCAGAACGGCCGCGCCATTGGCATTTTGGGGCCATTGCGGCCTGTGGCCATGGCCTGCCTGCGCGCGTGGTTGCCGCACCTCAAAGACATGGGCATTGCGTTGGTGCCAGTCAGCCAGATTGTTCTGCCGCCAGATATGTCTGCTTACGGCCCAGCCGCTGCAGACGGCAGCATGCATGTGAACCTTTCCAACCCACGTGTGCAGCAGCAAGGCCAGCCGCAACAATGACAGACGCAAGCTCTCCGTCCCTTCCGTATCGCCCTAATGTGGGGGCCATGATTTTTCATGCTGATGGACGCATTTTTATTGCCCGGCGCACGGATATGCCCGGCGCTGGCGGCCCATTGAGCGAAGGCACATGGCAATGCCCCCAAGGCGGCATTGATGCCGGAGAAGACCCCCAAAAGGCCGTACTGCGCGAAGTGGCGGAAGAAATTGGCACAGATAAAGTGCGTATTCTGGCCGAACATCCAGAATGGATTACGTATGATCTGCCCCAGCACCTTATAGGCCGTGCATTGGGTGGAAAGTATCGGGGCCAGACACAAAAATGGTTTGCCTTGGCTTTTGAAGGCACAGATGCCGATATCCGGCTGGATGCCCAAACCCCAGCGGAATTTGACGCATGGCAATGGATAGAGCTTGCCACTCTGCCCCAGCAGAATGTCGGGTTTAAAAAACCGATTTATGAACGCTTGGTGCAGGATTTTGCACAATTTGCAAAACCCCGCGCATAAACATAACGCATAATAAAAAGCTCCCTGCCCAACCATAGTCAGGGAGCTTTTTTATTGGCTTTTTGCTGCGCTTTTTAGTGTGCGCCAGTCGTTTTGCCGCTGCCTGTAATGGCAGAAAACAGGAAGCAGAACGGCACGCACAGGAACGAGCCGATACCCAAGATCATAAACACTTCGTTGTAAGAAAGCATGGCCACCTGCCGGGTAAATTCCTGAAACAGGGTATGCTGGGCAATAGCCTGTGCGGCACCAGGGGCGTATCCGTGGGCTGTGGCAACACCTTTGGCCTGTGCCAGATAATCATTATACGGCTGATGGTACGGTGTCATCCACTGCACCATGTAAGACTGATGCGCCTGCCGCCGCTCTGTAAGCAGTGCCGTAGCACCAGAAATAGCCAAAGACCCCAACACGTTACGCGCCATACTGAACAGCGCCGAGGCATCTGCATTCAGCTTTTCGGGAATAGTGGAATACGCAATGGTAGAAAGCGGCACAAACAGAAAGGCCAAACAGGCCGTCTGGCTCATGCGGAACAGCATGAGGTGATGGAAATCCAGCAATGGCAGCAAATGGGCAGACCAGAACAGAGCGATGCCCATAAGCCCAAAACCCAGTGCAATCACATTGCGCACGGGCATGAGCGTCATCAACTTACCCACAATCGGGATCAGGAAGATAACGGCAATCCCGCCCGGAGAAAGCAGCAAACCAGAAATTGTGGCCGTGTAGCCCATAACCTGCTGGGCAAACTGCGGAACAATAATGGCGGATGCATAAAGCAGCGCGCCCATTGCCCCCATAAGTGCTGTGCCCACCGCAAAGTTGCGGTCCTTGAACACGCGCAAATCCACCGCCGGGTTTTTGGCATGCAGCAACCACAAAATGGCGCCACCAATGCCCAGAAACGCCAGAACGCCCATAATACGAATGAAGGTGGAACCAAACCAGTCTGCATCCTCACCACGGTCCACCATCACTTCAAGGCTGGCAAAACCAATGGTAATCAGGCTGATGCCAATGGCATCTACCGGGGCTTTCTGTTTACGCGCCCATGGTGGATCTTCCACCAGCGCCATCACACCAACGGTTGTAAGAAACCCGAATGGCACGTTGATGAAGAAAATCCAGCGCCATGAGAAGTTATCGGTAATCCACCCACCCAACGTTGGGCCAATAACCGGCCCCACAACCGCTGCAATGGCGGTAAGGCCAAACGCTGCGGCACGCTTTTCGGGCGGGAAGCTATCCAGAATAATGGATTGCTGGTTGGGCTGAAGCCCTCCGCCAAAAAAGCCCTGCATCAGACGAAAAATAACCAGTTCTGCAAGACTGGTAGCCGTACCACACAAAAACGATGATACGGTGAACATAACAATACAGATAAGAAAGTAGTTTTTGCGGCCAAAAACCTTACCGAGCCACCCAGAAATTGTCAGCACAATCCCGTTGGCTACCAGATAGGCCGTGAGTGTCCACGTCGCATCATCATACGTGCTGGATAGGCTCCCTGCGATATGCGGCAGGGAGACGTTCACGATGGTTGTATCCAGAATTTCCATGAACGCCGCCATGGTAACAACAAAGGCGACAGTCCATGGGTTATGCTTCGGCTTCCACCCGCCGGGGGCTACTTCGGCCTGTGTGCTCATTGCGCAGCCGGGGCCGGAGTTGCAGGTTCTGCCCCATCACGCGGCGGGGCATCAGAATGGCCTTCTGTATCAACATGCACAGTAGGCACTACGGACATACCAAGTGCCAGCGGCTGGTTGGGGTCCAGACCATCATCAATCAGGATTTTAACAGGCACACGCTGCACAATTTTTACGTAGTTGCCTGTTGCGTTTTCTGGCGGGAAGGCACTGAACTGCGCGCCCGTGCCCTTTTGCAATGAATCAATATGCCCATGCACCTTAAGGGATGGATAGGCATCAACCTTGATATCCACCTTCTGGCCGGGCTTCATGCGGGTAATCTGGGTTTCCTTGTAGTTGGCCACCACCCACACTTCTGGCTGTACAATGGACAGTATATTCTGCCCCTGCTGCACGTAATTGCCCTGCTCCAGATTACGCTGAGAAATCCAGCCATCATGCGGGGCACGAATTTCTGTCCATTCCAGATTCAGGTTTGCTGTTTCCAGCCGGGCCTGCGCAGTTTTAACCGCGGCCTCTTCCTGACTGATCTGGATAGCGGCGTTCTGAATATTGGGCTGCACGGGCATGGCCATCTGCACGGCACCCTGTGCGGCTATCACGCGGGCCTTGGCGGCATCCAACGCCGCGCGGGCGGAATCTATATCCTGCTGCGAGGTTGCTGCACGTTCCACCACATGCTGGCGGCGAAAATCTGTTTGCGCCTTAAATTCCTGCGCCTTGGCGGCTTCTAGCTGACCTTTTGCCTGCAACAGCTTACCGGGGAACTCCAGCATGGCCACCATGTGCATCATGTCACTGGCGTTTTTGGAGGCCTGCGCACTTTCAACCTGTGCAGCAGCCTGATCTCGCGCTGCTTTCCAGTCTCGGGGGTCTATGCGGGCCAAAAGCTGGCCTTTGCGCACAAACTGGTTATCGTTCACCAGCAGTTCCGTCACATACCCACTCACATGCGGTGCAATGGTAATGGCACGCCCTGCGGTAAAGGCGTCATCCGTTTCCACTTCATTGCGAGTCATAAACCAGTACACACCGGCACCTACAGCCAGTACGGCAATAACCCCAGTGAGAATAATCTTGCGGCGGGGATTTTCTTTTTTCTTTTCTTCTGGCTTGGCTGGTGCGCCGGTATTTGCGGAAGACTGGTCGTTGTGGTCGTCTGTCATACTGTTCCCTGCCATCTCAAACGCACGGCGCATACCCTGCTTTTTCGGTCACTCTTTCTCTGACCGAACTGGTCGGTCAGAGTTGTGGCATGTTCACAGGCGGGCATCAAGTCGCACATGGTATTCAGCACACGTGCAACCTAGGTTTTTCATGTTTTGCTGTAAAAAAGACGCAGTTTGCTACTGCCTGATCTGCAGTGCTGGCCTTAGCGTTCCAGCCCCTGCGTTCTGACCAAACGCGCATACAGGCCATTTTGCGCCATGAGCTCATCATGGTTTCCGCATTCCACGGCATGCCCTTCCTGCATCACCACCACCAGATCAGCCGAACGCACGGTAGAAAGACGATGAGCCACAACAAGCGTGGTGCGCCCTTGACGCAGGGTTGCCAAGGCATCCTGCACTGCGGCTTCGTTTTCACTATCCAGCGCGCTTGTGGCCTCATCCAGCAGCAGAAGGCGCGGGTTACGCAGCAGTGCACGTGCCAAGGCCACACGCTGCCTTTGGCCGCCAGAAAGGCGCTGCCCGCCCGGCCCCACTATGGTTTCATACCCTGCGGGCAAAGCCAGAATAAACTTTTCAGCCGCTGCGGCCTTGGCTGCGGCCTGCACTTCTTCTTCCGTAGCTGTGGGGCGGCCTATCAGAATATTGTCGCGCACAGAAAGATCAAACAACAAAGGGTCTTGGCTAACATAGGCAATGGCATCTCGCAGGCTGGCCAGCGTGAGATCACGCAAGTCCTGCCCATCCAGCAAAATGCGGCCAGATGTTACATCATGCAGGCGCGGCACCAGAGAAAGTGCGGTGGACTTACCTGCCCCAGATGGCCCCACCAAAGCGACAGTAAAACCGGGCTTGGCCTCAAAATTCAGGCCAGAAAGGCCAACCCGCCCATCTGGGTAAACAAAACCTACGTTTTCAAAAACCAGATCACCCTGCCCGGCACAAAGAGGCACAGCATTCGGGCTATCGGCCACAGCCGGTTTTTCATCAATAATTTCAAAAATGCGCACAAGGCCGGCCAAACCTTCCTGCAAGGCAGCATTCAAGGCGCCCAATGCACGCAGAGGGCGCGCTGCCAGCAACAAAGCAGCCACAAAGCCGGAAAAATCTCCCAACGTGGCGCCACCCATAGCCGCACGCCAGCCTGCAAAACCCAATACGGCTGCCACGGCTGAGCCACCCAGTGCTTCCAGCAAGGGGTCAACACGCGCACGGCCCCGCGTAATGCGCAACATGGCCTGATGCAGATGATCAAAAGAAATAGCAGCGCGCTCTTCCTCGCGCTGTTCAAGCCGATACACACGTACGGTGCGCGCCTGACTGAAGCTTTCCGTTAGAAATGCGGCTGTTTCCCCAATCCGTTCCTGCATGCCGCCAGAAGCGCGACGCACACGCTTGCCCAGTTTTTGAATAGGCACTGCGGCAATAGGGTAAAGCAGCCCGGCAATCAGGCTAAGTTCCCAATCCATGTAGAACATGGAGGCAATCAGCCCCACCACGGTCACAACATCACCCAGCGAGTTCACGGCCCGGATCATGGCTTCACGGATGGAAACGGCATCCGTGGTAAAGCGGGCTGCCAGCTTGGCCGGAGCCTCGCGCTCTACATCGGTAATATCTGCCTGCACCAGATGCGCGAACATCTCGCTTTGCAAACCGCGAATAACCTTGAGCACCAACCCTTGAGACGCCAGCGTTTGCGCGTATTGGGAAATGGATTTGGCAACCGTAATCAGCACCACCAGCAACGGCACCTGATACAGAATGCGGGAATCGTGGCTAGAAAACATATCCAGCGCGCGCTGGATAACCAGCGGATACAGCGCCGTAAGCCCGGCGGTTAACACCGTAAGCAGCACAACAGCCGTAAGGTTACCGGGATAATGGCGCACCTGCTCCCGCCATAACCTCCTCAGAAGCACGCGGGTATCATCCGGCAACAAATCGCGGGATGAACGGGACGAACGGGTAGAGGAAGCAGATGCTTGTGACGTCATGCGCTCTTCTCTAACAGCCTCCCCCCCTTCCACGTAAGAGGCTGGTGCATGGTTTTATTATGGCAACGCTTTCGCCCGTCTTAACGCATGGGCCAAACAGGCCTGTTTATCCGCCGTGCAGCCGCCCTGTTGCCACCAGTTGCGCACATCTTTCAGCACCAGCCCAACATGTGGCCCCGGCTGGCAACCTGCCTCCAGCAGATCTCGCCCTGCTAGGGGGAACACAGGTATTTCAAGCTGCGCCAAACGTTGGCGCAGTTCTGTGCCCAAAACATCAGGATGTCGCGCCTGATACAACCAACTGCGTGCAATCAAAATATCCGGCGGAGTATCTGCCAATAAGTGGCGTAATTGCGCATCAGACATATCGGGCAAAGGCACGGGTTCAGCCCGCATGGCCTTCAGACGCGCGGCTTCAGCGCGAGAGAATTTGAGGCGGCGCGCCAGATCCGCACTTTTTTCTGGCACCAAAGCCGCCAACCGCAGCAAGGCATCTGCTGGCGGATGGCACGCCATTAACTGCGCAAACAAAGGCACATTCGTACCTTCTGGCAGCAGAACAGGCAAAATACCGGCCTGCTGCATCAGATACACAACTTCCAGCACCTTCGGCCCAGCCAGAATACGCTTGAGTTCAGACCATATACGCTCAACAGACAGGCCGTTCAGCAATTCTGCCTGTGCGGTAATGGCGTGCATGGCCTGTGCATCTGCCTGCCCACGCCCGTAGCGCCCCCAGAAGCGAAGAAAACGCAAAATACGCAGGGCATCTTCCTGTATCCGCAGCGTGGCATCGCCTACAAAGCGCACAGTTCCATCTGCCAGATCATGCTGGCCGCCAAAATAATCGTGCACAGTGCCCGTGCTGTCACAGGACATGGCGTTGATTGTAAAATCACGGCGCGCGGCATCTTCTTGCCAATTGTCTGTCCAGCACACCACGGCGTGGCGTCCGTCTGTTTCCACATCTCGCCGCAGGGTTGTAATTTCATAGGGCGCGGAATCGATCACCGCCGTGACCGTGCCATGCGCCAGCCCTGTGGGCACAACTGTCATACCCTGTGCCTTCAGGCGCTGCATGACCTCCTCGGGCGGTTGAGGCACTGCCAGATCAACGTCCGCAATGGGGCGCTCCACCATCAGGTCACGCACCACACCACCGACAAGACGCGCTTCAGGCAGCACGGCCCATATCTGCTCCAGCGCATGCAGGCGCGCAGGCTCCAAGCGGTCCAATAAAGTTGGGGTCATGCGTCGCAATCTGTGCCGGATGTTTGCCTGGCCAGCGGAAAAAAGCAGCCGCAGCTCCAAACGCCCATGCAGGGAATACCCTGGCACATGCCCGGCTCTGCCAAAGCTGCCAGTTCGTACCACACCGGGCGAGATAAACGCGCCTCTAGCGGAAAGTGCCGGTTATCGCCTTCCCGCAGCCGAATGTAAGGGGGGCAGCTCTCCGGGCAGGCTTCTGGTGGCATGTTCCAATCTGTCCGAATCGGGTGCTCCGGTCCGGCCACCACCACTTCATCCATATTGGTGCGAAAACACAGGCGCTGCATTTTGCCGCAGCCCGTCCAATCCAGCTCTACCGCCAGAAAAGGCACGTCTTCCACCTCAATATACCCGGTCTCAAAAGGGGAGCGCAGCAGGTATGCCCCTTTTTCATCCCGCGTGAGCATGGAGCCAAACATGCACAGCATGGCCTTACGCTTTATGGGCGTGCCCCGATAAAGCCACACACCATCACGCCGCACCAGAAAAGGCAGATATCCCAAGTCGTGCCTTTTTCTTTCCGGGCTTTCCTGATGCCCCGAACAGGCAAGACTGTCGCCACTCACTGCGTGTTCGCCTTTCACTGGCCTATCATCCTGTAATACGTGTCCATACCGTCATCCTGATGATATAGGGATGATACCCCGCTTGATGTAAGCCCCGTATGTGCTTCACACTGGAACCATGACCGCATCAGACGCATCGCAGCCCGCGCAACAGCCCTCCTCTCCTCCCGAAGTGCGGGAGGCAGACCGTATCTGCGAACGGCTGCAAGCCGTGCAGCAGGAAACCTCTCGCATTGTTTTTGGCCAAAAACAGGTTATCCGCCAAACACTTGCCACCATTCTGGCTGGTGGGCATGCGCTTTTGGTGGGCGCACCCGGTTTGGGCAAGACATTGCTGGTCACAACTTTGGGAACAGTGCTGGGGCTTGATTCGCGCCGCGTGCAGTTTACGCCAGACCTTATGCCCTCCGACATTACGGGCAGTGAAATTCTGGATGAAGATGCATCTGGCCATCGCAGCTTCCGCTTTGTGCCCGGCCCCGTGTTTTGCCAACTGCTGATGGCGGATGAAATTAACCGCGCCAGCCCGCGCACGCAGTCTGCCCTGTTGCAGGCCATGCAGGAACACCGCGTAAGCGTGGCCGGAACGGAATACCCCTTGCCGCGCCCCTTCCATGTTCTGGCCACCCAGAACCCTATGGAGCAGGAAGGCACCTACCCGCTGCCAGAAGCGCAGCTTGACCGCTTTATGCTGCAAATCCCGCTCTCCTTCCCTGATGAAGCAGCGGAACGGCAGATGCTGCTGGCCACCACTGGTGCACAAACCGAGCAGCCTCAAACCCTGATGGACGCCGCAAGCCTGCTGGAAGCACAGGCACTGGTGCGCCGCATTCCGGTGGGTGAAAAAGTGCTGGATGCCATTCTCAATCTGGTACGCAACGCCCGACCAGAAACCACGCAGGATGCCACCTTGCGTGAACAGATTGCATGGGGCCCCGGCCCACGTGCTGCCCAAACGCTTATGCTGGCCACCCGTGCGCGTGCTTTGCTGGATGGTAGGCTTTCCCCCAGTCTGGATGATGTTGCGGCACTGGCACAGCCTGTTCTGGCCCACCGTATGGCGCTGACTTTTGCCGCCCGTGCTGAAGGTGTGCAGATTCAGGATGTAATCTCCCGCCTTCTGCAACAGCTGGGTTAAAGCCATTGCGCGGCCCATCTTTTCTTACCGCCGCATTCCGCCGCAATAAGGCTGGCACCACACAGGCACCGCATTTTGCCATGCAGGCAGATGCGTCTGTTGCCATCGGGCAACCTGCTGCCCTTACCCAACAGGCGCAGGCTTTGGCAGCACGCATGCCCGATCTGATTGTGCAGGCCAACCGCACAGCCGCCACGCTAGCAGCCGGGCAGCACCCGCAACAGCGTGCGGGATGGGGCGATACCTTCTGGCAATATCGCCCGGCCCAACCGGGGGAACCTGCCGCGCACATAGACTGGCGACAATCTGCCCGTAGCACCCACGCCTATGTGCGCGAAACAGAAGCCGAAAGCGCGCAAACCATTCTGTTATGGTGTGATCTTTCTGGTTCCATGAACTGGCAATCCCGCACCAACATTCTCACCAAGTTGGAAAGCGCCATTCTGCTTACGCTGGCAATGGCCGCCGCTCTTGCCCGCGGAGGAGAGCGCATTCGCCTGCTTTCCTCCTCTGGCATGGTGCATTTGCCTTCTGGTGGCAGCCTGCTGGAACGTCTGGCATTGGCTTTAGTATTTCAGGCATCCACACCGCAAAAAAATGCCCTACCCGCCGCAGCCGCATTACCGCGCCACGCGCATTTGCTGCTGGCCAGTGATCTGCTGTGCGAAACAGACGCCCTGCGTGGGCTGCTCCATCAATGCGCGGCCCGTGGTGTGCGTACGCATGTGCTGCATATTGCAGACCCGGCCGAACTTTCACTCCCCTATGAAGGGCGTGTTGAATTTACGGGGCTGGAAGGCGAACCGCCCATAGAGCTGCCCCATGTGCAAACATTGCGTGCAGATTACACCCATCTGGCATCAGCACGCAGCGGCCAGATTGAACAAATGGCCGTAAGCCTTGGGCATGATTATCTTTGCCATGTAACAGATACCCCAGCCACACCCACACTGTTGGCCCTGCATAATCTGATGGGCCGCCGGGTATGATATTTCTGGCTCCCCTTGCCCTGCTGGGGCTTCTTACGCTGCCACTGGTGTGGTGGCTTGTGCGTGCAACACCGCCGCGCCCACGCCAACAGGCATTTCCGCCCGTAAAACTGCTGGCCAGCCTGAAACCACGCCAGACCGAAGTCGCACGCTCTCCGCTCTGGTTGCTGCTGTTGCGCCTTTTGGCTGTTACCTTGTTGGTGTTTGGCCTTGCCCGGCCTGTGCTGCCGGGGCATAATGCCGCCCAGCAAGGCTCTGGCCCGGTGCTGCTTGTTATAGATAACGGCATGTTCAGCGCCGCAGACTGGAACGAACGGCTAGCTACTGCACAAAACCTTCTGGATGATGCCGAGCGCGCCAAACGCCCTGTGCTGTTGCTGACAACCGCACCAGAAGCAGAAACATCCGCTGCAGAAAACCTCGCCCCTCTGCCAGTTGCACAGGTACGGCAGCACTTGAACGCGCTGCGGCCCGAACCTTGGCAAGTGGATCGATCAGCTTCCGCTCATACACTGGAACATCTGACAGCACAGGCATTTGGCAGCGTTCTGTATCTGGCGGATGGCATAGCCACCCCCGGCGATAATGCCTTTACGCACGCCCTGCAAAGTTTAGGCCATGTGCGCGAAGTGCGCTTTCCACACCAAAATGCTGTGGCTTTGGTGCCAATGGCCGATAAAGGCAGTAACGTCATGGCCCGCTTGGTGGCAATGCCAACGGCGGCTCCACGCGCCTTTAACGTTGTTGCACACACGCAAGATGGTGGCACGCTGGCTGTTGTGCCCGTAACCCTGCCCGCACAATCCGCCTATGCCGATATTTCGGTAAACCTGCCAGCCGCTGTGCGTAACCGTATAGACACGCTTACACTTGCGGGCACGGCCAGCGCGGCCACCACGGTGCTGATGGATGAAAGCAGCCGCCTGCATCCGGTCGGCCTTCTGGCTTCTGGTGGCGCAGATACACCTTTGGTGGGGTCTTTGTTCTATCTGCGCCGCGCCCTTGCACCTTCTGCCGAATTGCATGAAGGCACGCCAACAGCTCTTTTAAGCCGCCCACTTTCTGTTTTAATCGCGCCCGATGGCACGTTGGCAGACCCGGAAACACGGGAAAAAGTGCGCGAATGGGTGAAAAATGGCGGCACGCTTATCCGCTTTGCTGGCCCAGCCCTTGCCGGTGCTCAGCATGATGAGGCTGCCGAAAGCGCAGAAAGCGAAAACACCCAGCCACCTACACAAGACCTGCTGCCCGTTGCCTTGCTGGATGGCGCACGCCAACTTGGCGGTTCCATGACATGGGGCACGCCACAAAAACTTGCTCAGTTTGATGCAACCTCTCCCTTTGCCGGGTTGGTGCCCCCCAATGATGTTACGGTCTCACGGCAGGTTCTGGCCCGTCCCTCCGCTACACTGACTGAACATACATGGGCCCGACTGGCAGATGGTACGCCACTGGTAACGCACGCAACGTTGGGCAAGGGAGAGATTGTACTGTTCCATGTCAGCAGCACCACGGATTGGTCTAACCTGCCGCTTTCCGGGTTGTTTGTCTCCATGCTGCAACGGCTGACAGACCACGCAAACGGCGTGAGCGTACCTGCGGATGATGCCATATTGCAGCCAGCCCTTACGCTTGATGGCGCAGGCGTTGCTGGCTCTCCGCCACCATATGCTCGTGGCCTGAAAGCCTCTGCCTTTGCCACCACGGATGTATCCCCCGCGCACCCACCCGGCCTGTATGGCCCCGGTTCTGGCCGCCGCGCCTTGAATGCAGCAGATCATATTACCGCGCTGCATTCTGAAAGTGCTGTGGGGGTTATTACAGACCCCGCAGGCCAACAGCCGGATGTGCCGCTTGGGCGCTTCTGCCTTCTGGCTGCTCTTGTTCTGTTGTTGCTTGATGGTGCTTTGGCGCTACTCATGCGTAAGGGATTTTTGGCGCCCAAACGCACCAACGTGGCCGCCATGGTTATGGGGGGCATGCTGCTTGGTATGGCTGTTCCTGCCCATGCAGCAGATACACAGCCACTTGCCCCTGCGCCGCAAGCTACGCCCCCCGTGCCCGGAGCGGCACTTGAAACACGTCTGGCCTATATTTTAACGGGGCATGCAGATGTAGATGAGGCCTCCCGCCAAGGGCTTCAGGGACTGGCAGATTTCACCAATGCCCGCACATCTGCCGTGCTGGGCCACCCTGATGGCGTGCACCCCGAAACGGATGATCTGGCGTATTACCCATTGCTATACTGGCCCATTACGCCAGATGCCCATGCCTCCCCCGCCATGATAGCCGCACTCAACCGCTTTATGGCGCATGGTGGTATTTTGCTGATTGATACCCAAGGGCAGGACACACCAGACAGCACCTCAGATGATGCCAGCTTTGCCGGCGATGCCCCGGGCACACGCGCCGCCCTGCGCCGTGCCACAACAGGGCTGACAGTGCCACCACTTGTGACCATGAATGACCATCACCTGCTGGCACATACCTTTTACCTGCTGCATGATTTTCCGGGCCGCTATGCTGGCCAGCCCATATGGGTGGCGCGTGAAGGTGATGCGGGGAATGATGAAGTCAGCCCCATCATTATCGGCTCGGCAGATTGGGCACATGCGTGGGCGGTTGATCCATCTGGCAACACGCCCTTTGCGGTTATTCCCGGTGGGGCGGAGCAGCGTGTGCAGGCCTATCGCTTTGGGCTGAATATTGTCATTTACGCGCTTACCGGCAGCTACAAGGCGGACCAGGTACACGTGCCCATGCTTCTGAAACGGCTGGAAGACCGGCCATGATGAACAGTTTGATGCAATCTATCGGTTTTGCGCCATTGCTGCCTTTATGGCTGCTGGCTGTGCTTGGCGTTGCGGGCGTGCTTCTTTGTGCGTGGAGCCTGTATAACGGCGCGCGCGGGGCCTTGTTGCGCCTGGCCGCACTTGCCTCACTTCTGTTCTGGCTGGCAGGCCCGCAGCACCTGCGTGAAAGCTGGCATAGCCTGCCCCAAACCGCCCTGATGCTGGTAGATCAATCCCCCTCCATGTCTATCGGGCAGCGGGCGGCTATTGCCCGGCAGGCTGCGGATGCATTGGCGCATATGCAGGTGGATGGGCTGAATATTCGCACCATTACAGTGCGCCAGAACGGGCATGATGGCACACGCCTGTTTGAGGCATTAGATCAGGCCGCGGCAGATATCCCGCCCGATCAGCTTGCTGGCGCCATGATGGTTACAGACGGTCAGGTAGCTGATGTTCCGGCCAACCTGCCTGATCGCCTGCGCCCGCGCACCGCTACGGGGGAACAAACCACCCTGCCCCTGCATGTGGTGCTGACTGCCAAAGGTGAGGAAACAGACCGCAAGCTCCAGATACTGGAAGCACCGCCCTACGCTATTGCCGGGCAACCTGCACATTTGCGCGTATTGGCCGAAGATTCCGGCCCCAACACGCACACCGGCACGCCAGCAGAACTGACCCTGCGTGTAAATGGGGAAGAACCTGTGGTTATTCCTGTTGTTACAGGCACGCCGCAGGATATCAGTATTCCCGTTGCCCGACCGGGGCAGATGCTCATCAGCCTTTCGGTTTCTCCTTTAGAGGGGGAAGTCTCACAACTGAATAATCAGAGCATCACCCATATTATGGGCATTCGGGATAGGCTGCGGGTTTTGCTGATTTCCGGCACACCCAACCAAGGGGAACGTGTCTGGCGTAGGCTGCTGAAAGCCGACCCTGCGGTGGATCTCATTCACTTCACCATTTTGCGCCCACCAGAAAAAGATGATGGCACGCCGCTATCTGATCTGGCTTTGATTGCTTTTCCCGTAAAGGAACTGTTTCAGGACAAGATCAACCAGTTTGACCTGATTATTCTGGATGGTTTTGAAAACCGTAGCATTCTGCCCCACAGTTATTTGGAAAACATTGCCAATTTTGTGCGCCGTGGTGGCGGGCTGTTGCTGACAGCCGGGCCGGAGTTTGTAGGCTCCGGATCACTTCAGGAAACACCTGTGGGCGATGTACTGCCCGCACATGTACCACTGGAAACTGGCATGGTGGAACACCAGTTCCGCCCCCGGTTAACGGCTCAGGGCCGCCAACACCCTGTAACGGCGGCTCTCTCTGGGGCGCCAGATGCAAATGTGCCGGATAGCACAACAACCGTTGCCGGTGCATGGGGCCCATGGTACCGCGCCCTCAAGCCAGACAGCACACATGGTGAAGTGCTGATGAGCGGGCCAGATGCCGCCCCCCTGCTGGTGTTGGACCGGGTAGATCAGGGCCGCGTGGCCCTCTTGCTTTCTGACCAGATCTGGCTTTGGTCTCGCGGGGAAGGTGGTGGCGGACCGCAGGCGGAATTGCTGCGCCGGATTTCCCATTGGCTCATGAAAGAGCCAGAGCTAGAAGAAGAACAACTGGCCGCCAGCATTACCGACAACGTGTTAACCGTAACACGCCACAGCATCAGCACCGAAGCCACACCACCTGATGTAACCCTTACGGCACCTTCGGGCACACATACAACGCTACACCTGCATGCCGCCCCGCAGGATGGCAGCCAAACGGCAACCTTGCCTGCAAACGAAACAGGCATTTGGCAGATAACGGATGGTGCACACACTGCCTACGCAGCCCCTGTACAAAGCGATATCCGTGAAATGACAGATTTACGGGCCACGGCCACCAAGCTGGCACCTATGGCGCAACAATCGGGCGGAGGAGTGTTCTGGCTGGGTGCACCCGGGCATTTGGCCATACCAACCATTCGGATGGCAGAATCTACCACTCTGCACGGCGCAGATTGGCTGGCCTTTCCGCAGCGTGGTGCACATATTGTTACGGGTAAAAGTGCAGAGCCGTTATTGCCAACATGGAGCATGCTGCTGCTATCCCTCACCTTCCTTTTTGCTGGATGGTGGCGTGAAGGCCGAAATTGATACCAGCAGGGAAAGAGCGAGGTGTGCGGTCTCTCCACTTTCGCACCATTATACGGTGTGATAGCATGACGCATACGTGTAATGATGGACAGACAATGACCCGTTTCTGCCGCCTTGCTTCTTCTGCCATGCTTATGGGCAGTTTTGCCTGCTTTGCCACCTCTCCTGTCTGGGCGCAGGCACAAGGGGGCGATGAAGCAGCCGCAGCTGAAGACGCCAAAAAGGCGGAAGACGCACAGGCTGCCAAACGGGCCGCCCCGCCCACCAATATTCCCGGTGCATCAGGTCTGGATGAAGATGACGGGGATAAATCCAACAAGGATGTGGAACCCACAGCGGCTTTGTTTGATGCCATCAACCGTGGCAGCATTTCTGCTGCAAAAGATGCCATTAACCGTGGGGCAGATCTGAACGGGCATAATATTCTGGGCCAGACACCGCTGGATATGTCTATCGACCTCAACCGAAACCCCATTACCTTCCTGCTGCTTTCCCTCCGCACACCGGCTGATAATCCGCGTTCTTACGGTGGCAGCATGGATGATGGGGGCGCGGAACCTGTTGTTTCTGGCGGCATCAACAATGCCCGTTATGAACAGGAAGAACAGAAGCGCATTCAAGAACGGCGTTACGATAGCACCGGCGGCACTGCACAGCCTTCTGTTGGCTTTTTGGGCTTTGGTGGCAGCTAAAAAAGCTGCCTTTTTATATCTGTTTTTAAAGTATTTTCTTGATTGTCAGAAAGAAGCGCAGTTAGGCCTGCGCTGTTTTCTGGAGTGTTTCCTGCCGCAGCACATCAAGCTGCAACAGTTCCCCTGCCCGTTCAAAATGCCAGAATGTCCAGCCATTGCAGGATGGGGCGTTTGTAAGCTGCGCACCCAGCTTGTGAATAGAGCCGCGCTTGGTGCCATTTACCAGCGTGCCATCGGGTGAAACGGTGGCATGCACACGGCGCTTTTTGTCACACACCACTGTGCCAGCGGCAATCACTCCCTGCTCCACCAATGAGCCAAAAGGAATACGCGGGGCTTCGCGCTTGTCCTGTGTGGTCTGCACGGCATCGGCTTCCAGCGGTGTTTCAGCAGCCACACGCGCCATGGCAGCTTCTACGTAATCCGGGTGGCGTTCAATACCAATAAAGTGCCGCCGCAAACGGCGTGCCATGGCAGCCGTGGTGCCCGTGCCGGAGAATGGGTCCAGAATAACATCATTTACTGTGGTGGAGGCCAGCAACACGCGGTGCAGCAGGCTTTCCGGCTTTTGGGTGGGATGCAGCTTCAGGCCGTGTTCATTCCGCAGGCGTTCATTACCTGTGCACAGGGGCAGATACCAATCTGAGCGCATCTGCACATCATCATTCAGGGCCTTCATGGCCTGATAGTTAAAGCGGTAGCGGCTATCCTGCCCACGCGCGGCCCAGATGAGGGTTTCATGCGCGTTGGTAAAGCGCCGACCACGGAAATTGGGCATGGGGTTGGATTTACGCCACACAATGTCATTCAGAATCCAAAAGCCCAGATCCTGCAAAATGGCGCCAATGCGGTAGATATTGTGGTAGGAGCCAATCACCCAGATTGTGCCATCCTTGTGCAGCACGCGGCGGGCTTCTGCCAACCATGCACGGGTGAAGCGGTCATATTCTTCCAGATCGGAGAATTTGTCCCAATCATCATCCACGCCGTCCACCAGCGTATCATCCGGGCGGCGCAGTTCCCCACGCAGCTGAAGGTTGTACGGCGGATCTGCAAACACGCAATCTACAGAGCCAGAAGGCAGGGAGCGCATGGTCTCCACACATTCACCACGGAGGATCTGATCAAGAGGGAGTTCCATGGATGCTGATTTTGCGCCGCTCATACCTGCTTCTCCGCCGAATAATGTTCTTCTAGCTGCCGGCGCACTGTGCCGAACGTCTTTCTGTGGTGCGGTGTAATACCCACGCTGATCAGCGCCTTGCGATGAACAGCCGTGCCGTAGCCCGCGTTTTTCTCCCAGCCGTAATCAGGCCAGCGTGCATCCAGCCGGGCCATAGCGCGATCACGCACCACCTTGGCCACAATAGATGCCGCAGCAATAGACAAGCTTACCCTGTCTCCGCCCACAATGGCCTGTGCAGCGCAGCCAAAATCCGGCAGCTTGTTGCCATCCACCAGCACATGGTCTGGCAGGCGCGGCAGGCGGCCTACCGCCCTTTGCATGGCCAGATGGGCTGCATGGTGGATGTTCAGCTTATCGATTTCCGCAGTGGAGGCCGCCCCAATGCCGATTTCAATACCCGGCACCT
This sequence comes from Acetobacter oryzoeni, assembly GCF_004014775.2. Classification (NCBI taxonomy): domain Bacteria; kingdom Pseudomonadati; phylum Pseudomonadota; class Alphaproteobacteria; order Acetobacterales; family Acetobacteraceae; genus Acetobacter; species Acetobacter oryzoeni. The sequence continues at coordinate 910,848 of NZ_CP042808.1, read as the reverse complement.
GTGGCAGGCGTTCCGCTATGGCTTCGCGCACAGCTGGTTTTAATTTTTTGGAATCATCAATAACGGCGGCAAGATCAGCAGGTACACCAGCGCCAAACACCACTGCGGCAGCAACCACGGGGCCTGCCAGCGGGCCACGGCCCACTTCATCCACCCCGGCCACTCGGCCGCCCAGTTGCTGTTCCCGCGTAAAGTCCGGCATTGCCCCTCTTTCCATCCATTTGATGCGACTCGGCTAAATTAACCGAGTCGCATCAACTGCGACTCCGCAGAGAAGGAGAAGCATTTTTTTACCTAGGAGCGCAAGAGTCCCGGTAAACTAATTTTTCAAGAACGCTTGCGACGGGGGAAGATCAGCCAGCCCAGAACAAGGCCAATGGCAGACACAATACCCAATGAAAGCAGGGGTTTATCACGCACAAAGGTGGCTGCCTTTTCCAGCACGCCTTCACCTTCTTCGTACAGGTCTGCAAAATCCTGCTGCATGTGGCCAGCAAACTGATCGAACTTGCCTTCAGCCTGCATGCCAATGTTACCTGTCAGACCACCCACGGCATCCTTCACATGGCCTTTGGCATCTGTTGCTGCGCCTTCAACCTTGCTTTCAACATTTTTGATTTTATCTTCAGCCATGACTTTTTCCTTAAACTTTGAGTGCAATCCTGCCCGCCTGCTTGCCGTAACAAAACAGTGCTTGCAGGATCATAGGTTGCATCAGACCGCAAAAACACGTTTCTGACTAGGCATGCCACGCCCGACCAAAGCGCAGTTCACCGCCCTGATCGTTGCCTCCATGATGTTTATGGAACAGCTTGATGGCACCATTCTGGCAACAGCTCTGCCTTCTATCGCTAACAGTTTACACGTTGATACAGTTGCAACCTCTGTTGCACTTACATCGTATATTATTGGTCTGGCCATTTTCATACCGGCTTCTGGCGCGTTGGCAGACAGGCTGGGCAGCCGCTCCGTGCTGATGGTGGCCATCTGCATTTTTGTAACCAGCTCCCTGCTTTGTGCGCAGGCAAACTCCCTGCCCTTTCTGGCCTGCATGCGCACGCTACAGGGCATTGGTGGTGCCCTTATGGTGCCCATAGGGCGGCTGGTGATTATCCGCAGCACACCGCGTGATCAGCTTGTACGCACCATGACATGGATGATGCTGCCCGCCACGCTTGGCCCCTTGCTAGGCCCGGTGGTGGGTGGATTTATCACCACATGGTTTTCATGGCGGTGGAACTTTTACCTCAACATTCCCATCGGGTTGGTTGGGCTGGGGCTGACGTGGCGCTTCATTCCACAAATTTATGAACCCACTCCCCCGCCGTTTGATTTGAAAGGTATGGTGTTGGCCGGTGGCGGGTTGGCTCTGCTTTCTGTTTTTGCAGAACTGTTCAGCCACGCTGAAGGCTCTATTACTTTGCGCTTGGCCATGCTGGGGGCTGGCTGCCTTTTGATGGCCATTTACTGCATCCACGCCTTTCGCATTCCCGCGCCATTGCTGGACTTCCGGCTGATGCGTATTCCCACGTTTCGGATTTCGGTTTTTGCGGGCGCAGCCTCACGCGTGGCTGTTGGGTCTCTGCCTTTTCTTATGCCGTCTTTCCTGCAAATCGGTATGGGGCTGAATGCCGCACAAAGCGGGTTGGTCACATTTACAGCGCCTATTGGGGCGTTACTAACGCGCCCCTTTGTGCCAGCCATTCTCAAACGCTGGGGCTTCCGCAGAGTGCTTATGTTTAATGGTGTTTCTGCGGCTGTTGTTTTTACATTGGTGGCCAGCTTTCGGCTGCCGCATGCGTTGTGGCTTTTCTCACTTATCCTGGCATGTGCGGGCGCTGCGCAAGCTATCCAGTTTTCCGCCTACAACACCATTGCCTACGCGGATGTGCCTGCAAGCAGCATGAGTGCAGCAACCAGCCTGTATTCCACCATGCAGCAGATCATGCTTTCTGCTGGCATATGTATTGCTGCGGGCACGCTTACGGTGCTGGGGCAAATATATGGCCACACCACACCCACTTTGGGTGATTTTTCCGCCGGCTTTCTGGTAACTGGGGCTGTATCTCTGCTGGCGGTGCCTTTTGCGGCAAGCCTTGCGCCTTCTGCCGGGGCCTCCATGAGCGGCAACAAGCACTAAAAAAACGTAACAAGCCCTTCCCATATCCATGTGGTACGTTTTACGGTGAAAGCAGGATTTTCTGCTTTCCGGCACATATCAATTCCTTCAGATGGATTATAAAACCTTATTCTGGCCTTTATTTTCCTGTCTGAACCAACACTCCTTATTTTCAGGTAATACGCAGCGCGCCACATGGATGAACATCAGCCAGCCTCTCCCGCTTCTCCGTCTTCACCATCTCCGCGCCCTCCCCGTAAAAAACGGATGTTACTTGCAGGCATAGCTCTGGCAGGTGCGTGCGTACTGGCCTTTGCGTTCCTGCGCCCGCACGGAGATACCAGCAGCGGAACGCATAAAAAAGGCAAACACCACACTGCGGATGCATCGCAAGCGCAGCCCGTGGCCGTGCAAACGGTGCATAGTGGTTCCATGCCCGTGGTGTTTACAGAACTGGGCACGGTGGTCCCCATTACCAACGTAACGGTGCAGACCCGCGTGGAAGGCTACCTGATGAACGTGCTGTTTACTGAAGGGCAGCACGTACACAAAGGCGATCTGCTGGCACTGATAGATACCCGCCCCTATGAGGTGCTGCTGGCCCAATATGAAGGCCAGCTTGCCGCAGACAAGGCCCAGCTTGCACAGGCCCGTGTGGATAGCGCGCGTTACCAGCGCCTGATCCGGCAAGACAGTATTGATGCCAAAACGGCCAAGGATCAGCAGTTTGTTGTGCAGCAGCTGGAAGGCACAGTAAAATCCGATCAGGCACTGGTGGATAACCAGAAGCTCCAGATCACCTACTGCCATATTATTGCGCCTGTAGATGGCCGGATTGGCATACGCGCCGTGGATAAGGGCAACTACGTTACAGCGGGCCAATCTGGCGGCTTAGCCATTCTCACGCAGATGCAGCCTATTTCCGTCATCTTCACACTGCCGCAGGACCAACTGCCGGAAGTGGCGGAAGAGTTACGTACCCAGAAGTCTCTCCCTGTAGAGGCATGGAACAGTTCCAACACGCAAAAAATTGCTGATGGCACCGTCAGCACGTTGGATAGTGAGATAGATACCTCCACCGGCACCGTGCGCCTGCGTGCCATCTTCCCCAACACGGATGAGCATCTGTTCCCCAATCAGTTTGTAAATGCGCGCCTGTTGGTCAAAACACTTAATAACGTGCTGCTGCTGCCCACCACAGCAGTGCAAACCGGCCCCACCGGCCAGTTTGTTTACGTTGTAAAGGCCGATAACACTGTTGAGGTACGGCCCGTTACCACCGGCACATCGGATGGCAACAACATTGTTGTACCTACCGGCCTAAAAGATGGTGACAGAGTGGTAACAGATGGCACAGACCATCTGCGCGCCGGCATTAAAGTCACCATTCCTGCACAAACCACTCCAGCATCGGATCACGCGGCAAAGTGAACCCATCAGCCCTTTTTATTCGCAGGCCGGTTGCCACTACTCTGCTTATGCTGGCCATTTTTATGGCTGGCCTGCTGGGCTACCATTTTCTGCCCGTTTCCGCCCTGCCTCAGGTAGATTACCCAACCATTACGGTTGAAACATTCTACCCCGGCGCCGGGCCGGATGTGATGTCCACCTCCGTTACCGCACCGCTGGAAACCCAGTTCGGCCAGATGCCGGGGCTGGACCAGATGACATCACGCTCATCTGGTGGGGCATCGGTTATTACTCTGCGCTTTGCGCTTGATACCTCCATGGATGTGGCGGAGCAGGAAGTTCAGGCCGCCATCAACCAGGCCAACTCTCTGCTGCCAACAGATCTGCCAGCCCCTCCGGTTTACGCCAAGGTAAACCCGGCAGATACACCTGTGCTTACGCTGGGCATTACATCCTCCACCATTCCGCTGCCCGAAGTGGAAGATTACGTGGATACCCGTCTGGCGCAAAAGATCAGCCAGATTTCCGGCGTGGGGCTTGTGACGCTTTCTGGTGGTAACCGCAAGGCCATTCGGGTGCGCGTGAACATACCCAAGCTGACCTCCTACGGCATGGATCTGGACACGTTGCGCACCACCATTGGCAACGTGAACGTAAATTCCCCCACCGGTACGTTTGATGGCCCGCAAAAGGCCGCCACGTTGCAGGTGGATGGGCAGATTACCAGCGCAGATGTGCTGCTTAATCAGGTAATCGCCTATCAGAACAACGGCCCCATTCGCCTGCGTGATGTGGCAACGGTGGTTGTGGGTGCAGAAAACACGCAGCTTGCGGCGTGGTCCAACCTGACACCTGCACTCATCATGAACGTGCAGCGCCAGCCCGGCGCCAACGTGATTTCTGTGGTGGACAACGTAAAGGCTACCCTGCCTGCCCTGCGGGAAACGCTGCCTCCGGGCATTGATATTACCCCGTTAACAGACCGCACAACCACCATCCGCGCCTCTGTTTCCGATGTGCAGGGTGAACTGTTTTTATCCCTCGCGCTGGTTGTGGCGGTTATTTTTGTATTCCTGCGCAATATCCCAGCCACCATTATTCCCAGCCTGTCTGTGCCGCTTTCCATTATCGGCACGCTGGCGGTGATGTATCTGCTCGATTTCTCGCTGGATAATCTGTCCCTCATGGCGCTGACCATTGCCACCGGCTTTGTGGTGGATGATGCCATTGTCATGATCGAGAACATCTCCCGCTACGTGGAAGCAGGAGAAGACCGGATGACAGCCGCCCTGAAAGGGGCCGGGGAAATTGGCTTTACCATTATCTCGCTTACAATTTCGCTGATTGCGGTGCTGATTCCGCTGCTGTTCATGGGCGATGTGGTGGGCCGCCTGTTCCATGAATTTGCGCTTACGCTGGCTGTTACCATCATTCTGTCTGCCGTGGTCTCGCTTACGCTGGTGCCGATGATGTGTGCGCGCATTCTTTCCGAACGTGTGCATGATGCCGGATCTGCCACTACGGCATTCCAGCGCTGGTCTGCCCGGATGGAAGACTATACGGAAAAGCTGATTGCCGGGTATGACCGCATGCTGGATGTGGTGCTGGCCCACCGCGTGCTCACTCTGTGCGTGGCTGTAGGTACGCTGGTGCTTACGGGCGTGCTGGCATGGGTTATTCCCAAAGGTTTTTTCCCCGCGCAGGATACGGGGGTTATTCAGGGCATCTCCGTTGCCTCACAAACCATCTCTTTCGAGAGCATGAAGCTGCATCAGCAGGAACTGGCCAAAGTGCTGCTGAAGGACCCGGATGTGGTCTCGCTCTCCTCCTTTGTCGGGGTGGATGGGCAGAACGCAACACTCAATCAGGGCCGGTTCCTCATCAACCTCAAACCGCATGATGATCGCACAAGCACTGCGGCACAGATTGCCCGCCGGCTGGCAGATGAAACCGCACAGGTAGCGGGTATCAAACTGTATATGCAGCCTGTTCAGGACCTTTCTCTGGATACAACGGTTACGGCTACGCAATACCAGTTTTTGTTGGAAAACCCGGAATACAGCGCCTTTAAAATATGGGTGCCAAAGCTGCTGGACCGCCTGAAGCAGGAACCTGCGCTTTCTGATGTAACATCGGATTTGCAGGCATCTGGGCTGGTGGCAAAGGTAACGCTGGATAGAGCCACCGGGGCGCGCTATTCCATCACGCCGCAAACCGTTGATAACGTGCTGTATGACAGCTTTGGCCAGCGGCAGATTTCCACCATCTATACGCAGTCCAACCAGTATCGCGTTATTCTGGAAGCGGACCCTCGGTTCCAGACCAACCTTACCTCACTCTCCCAGCTTTACCTGCCGGGTATTAGCGGCAATTCGGGGGAAAGTGTTTCTGGCCCCACACGTTCGCCCACCTCCGGATTGGTGCCGCTGGCTGCCGTTACCACCGTTACGCAGGAAACAGCGCCCCTGCTGCTTACGCATTTTGGGCAGTTCCCCGCCACCACCATTTCCTTCAATCTGAGCGATGGTTACGCGCTGGGGGATGCCACGGCCGCCATTCGCAAGGTGGAAAAGGAAATAGGGCTGCCCTCTGCTTTCCAGACATCGTTCCAAGGCACGGCGGCAGCGTTTGAAGGCTCGCTCAGCAACGAACTGTTCCTTGTGGCAGCGGCGCTGATAGCCGTGTACATCGTGCTGGGTATTCTTTACGAAAGCTTTGTGCACCCGGTTACCATTCTGTCCACCCTGCCCTCCGCCGCCATTGGTGCGCTGCTGACGCTGATGATTGCAGGTGTGGATCTGGATATTATGGGCATTATCGGCATTGTGCTGCTGATTGGCATTGTGAAGAAAAACGCCATCATGATGATCGACTTCGCGCTGGAAGCCGAGCGCGAGCATGGCATGGACTCCCTGCAATCCATCCGCACCGCCGCCACACTACGTTTTCGCCCTATTTTGATGACAACCCTTGCCGCCATGCTGGGCGCCGTACCTATGGTAATCTCACACGGCACGGGCTCGGAACTGCGTTACCCTCTGGGGCTGAGCATTATTGGCGGGTTGGCACTCTCCCAATTGCTTACGCTGTTCACCACGCCGGTTATCTATCTGGCGCTGGATACGCTGGCCCATAAGTTCAATAGCATGCGGCATCGGCACAACCAGCCTTCTGCCCCACCTCCGGCTGATGGACATTCCGCGCCATGAGCATAAGCCGGCTGTTTATTGACCGGCCCGTGGCCACCATTCTGCTTACGGTGGCCATGTTGCTGGGGGGCATTTTAGGCTACCGCACATTGCCGGTATCTGACCTGCCGAATGTGGATTTTCCGGTTATTATGGTGCAGGCCACGCAGGCCGGTGGCAGCCCCGAAGAAATTGCCAGCTCCGTAGCGGCCCCGCTGGAACGGCATCTGGGCCAGATTGCGGATGTGACGGAAATGACGTCACAGTCCTCACAAAACACCACGCGCATCATGCTGCAATTCTCCCTCTCGCGCGATATCAACGGCGCTGCGCGAGATGTGGAGGCCGCCCTTCAGGCCGCCCATGCGGATATGCCTTCCTCCCTGCGGCAAAACCCAACGTACCGTAAAGCCAACCCCAACGGCGCGCCCATTCTGATTTTAACCCTGACATCAGATACACATACGCGCCCGCAGCTTTATGATTACGCCACCAACGTGCTGGTGCAGCATCTTTCCTCCGTGGCGGGCGTTGGGCAGGTAGAAATCAGCGGGAGTGCACTGCCGGCTATCCGTGCAGAAATAAACCCCCTGCCGCTTTACCGTTATGGCATCAGCTTTGAAGACGTACGCGCAGCCTTGGCCTCGGCCAATGCCCATACCCCCAAAGGTATTATTGACCAAGGCGGCATGCGCTTTACGCTGGATACGAATGATCAGGTCAGCAAGGCGCAGGATTATCGGGATCTGATTATTGCATGGCGCAATAACCGGCCCGTGCGGTTGGCAGATATTGCCCAAGTGCGTGACAGCGTGGAAGACCTGCGCAACGCCGGCTATTACAACGGGCAGGACTCCGTTATTGCCGTTGTGTTCCCACAAGCTGGGGCCAACGTGATCCATACGGTGGATCAGATCAACGCCAAACTGCCCATGCTCAAGGCCGCCCTGCCCGGTGGGGTGGATTTGCATGTGGGGCTTGATCGTTCCCTTACCATCCGTGCCTCTTTGGCGGATACACAGCTTACGCTGGTTATTTCCGTGGTGCTGGTTGTGCTGATGGTGCTGCTGTTCCTGCACTCTGTCAGAATGACGCTTATTCCCGCCATTGTGGTGCCAGCCTCCATTGTAGCTACGTTTGGGGTGATGGCGCTATTTGGCTATTCGCTGGACAACATGTCCCTTATGGCGCTTACGGTTTCCACCGGCTTTGTGGTGGATGATGCCATTGTGGTGGTGGAAAACATTGCCCGCTACATAGAACAAGGCCTTCCCCCGCGTGAGGCTGCCATAAAAGGCAGTGGCGAGGTGGCGTTTACCGTTTTCTCCATTTCCATTTCGCTGATTGCGGTTTTTCTGCCCATTCTGCTGATGGGTGGCCTTGCGGGCCGGTTATTCCACGAATTCGCCATGACGGTCAGCATCACCATCATTATTTCCATGGTGCTGTCTCTCACCCTTACGCCCATGATGGCCGCTTACCTGCTGGCCCCACGTGCTCCGGCGGTTGAAACACAGGAACACCCTCCGCTTTCTGCCCGCGTGGCGGCACGCATTACGCGTGCGCTGGATAAACTGCAGGCTGGATATGCACATTCACTGGATGTGGCGCTGCGGCATAACAAGCTGGTGTTGCTGAGCCTGCCTTTTACGCTGGTGCTCATTGTGGCGCTGTTTATCCTTATGCCCAAAGGCTTCTTCCCGGTGGAAGATACGGGCCTGCTCATGGGGCATTTGCAGGGCGATCAGTCCATCTCTTTTGGCGCACTCAGCAAAAAACTGGCTGATGTGCAAAAGGCTATTCTGGCAGAGCCGGAGGTGCAGAGTGTTTCCTCCTTTATCGGCGGGCGTGGTTCATCCAACCAAGCCAATCTGTTCCTGCAGTTGCAGGATAAAAGTAAGCGTTCCGATACACCAACAGACCTTATCAACCGTATCAGCAAGCGGCTGAGCAAACTGGTGGGGGCTGATTTCTTCCTGATGGAACCGGGCGCCGTACGTGCAGGTGCCCGGCAGAGCAATGCCTCCTACCAATATACATTGGAGGGTGAAAACGCCTCCGAGCTTTATACGTGGACTGAAAAACTGCTAAGTGAGCTCCGCCATCATACGGAACTGACAGATCTTTCATCCGACGTGCAGCAAGGCGGTTCCGCCATGAGCGTGGATATAGACCGTGATACCTCCGCACGTGTCAGCATCACGCCCCAGTTGCTTTCCAACACGCTGTATGATGCCTTCGGCCAACGTGCGGCCTCTGTTATTTACAACAGGCTCAATCAGTATCGTGTAGTTATGGAAGCCGATCCGGTGCTGTGGTCCAACCCCCATAGCCTGATGCAGGTATGGGTGAGTGTGGCCGGCGGCACAGCAGGCGGTGGCACACAATCCAACACCATACGTGTGCGCAACACGACCGGGCTGGATGCAGCCGGCAACAGTTCAGCATCCTCACTGAGTTCGGAATCCTTCAAAAACCAGATTGCCAACGCACTGGCTGGGGGTGCCGGGGCTTCTAACGGGTCTGCCGTCAGCACATCCTCAGAAAGCATGGTGCCGCTTACCCTGGTTTCGCAAATTGTGCAGACACGCACGCCCCTTTCGGTCAACCATCAGGGTATGGCGGTGGCTTCCACCATTTCCTTCAATCTGGCCAAAGGGGTTTCGCTCAGCACGGCAACGCAGATTATCAATGCGGTTCAGGTTACGCTGCACATGCCTTCCACCATCCACGGCAGCTTTGCGGGGAATGCCGCACAGTTCCAGAAAGCCGTGAATGATGAGCCCCTGCTGATACTGGCAGCCCTATGCGCCGTGTATATTGTGCTGGGCATTCTGTACGAAAGCTACCTGCACCCGCTCACCATTCTTTCCACCCTGCCTTCTGCAGGTGTGGGCGCGCTGCTGGCGCTGCAACTGGCTGGTGAAGAGTTCTCGCTCATCGCTATGATCGGGGTGATCCTGCTGATTGGCATTGTGAAGAAAAACGCCATCATGCTGGTGGATTTTGCCCTTGTGGCAGAACGCGAACATGGCATGTCTTCACTTGAGGCCATTCGTACAGCCTGCCTGCTGCGCTTCCGCCCCATTATCATGACATCCGCTGCCGCAGCACTGGGGGCTGCGCCGCTTATGATCACCAATGGCTATGGGGCAGAACTGCGTCACCCGTTGGGCATTGCCATTGTGGGTGGGTTGCTCGTCAGTCAGGCCCTTACGCTTTACACTACCCCTGTTATTTATCTTACGCTTGATACGTGGCGGCTGCGTGTTCAGAAAATACGCCTGCGCTCTTTCTTTTCTCGCACCTCCCGGCAGGATAGCTGATGGTTTCGCCTTCTTTTTCCAGCATGATGCTCAAACACAAAAAACTGTCCCGCCGTGCTGCCAGCCTTATGGCGCCACTAGTGCTGATGGGTTGCATGGTTGGCCCCAATTACAAGCGGCCCGCGGCCATTATCTCTCCCAAGTTCAAGGAGTTGCGGCCTGCCCCCGGCTGGAACTACGCGCAGCCCAGTTTGGCGGCCATTCCCAAAGGTGCGTGGTGGACGCTGTATAATGATCCGTTGTTGAACCAGCTTGAATCTCAGGTTGAAATCAACAACCAGAACGTGGCGCAGTATGAGGCCAGATACCGCAATGCCCGCGCCGCCATTAACGCCATCCGGGCACAACTGTATCCGACCTTAAGCGGTGCCCTCTCCTTCAACCGGCAGAGCTCTGGCCGTGGGTCACGCTCATCGGGCACGATTATCAATTACGGAGATACAACCTCCTCCGTTGCCTCCAACACCACAGAAAACACCTATGCCATGGGTGCTTCAGCATCGTGGGATCTGGATTTGTGGGGCGCTATCCGCCGCCAGATTCAGGCTCAGGTAACCGAGGCTCAGGCTTCTGCGGCGGATCTGGCCAATGCCAAGCTCTCCTATCAGGCGCAGTTGGCCACCGCCTATTTCAACCTGCGGTATCAGGACAGCCTGCACGATCTGCTGCAAAAGAACGTAGATTTTTACGAACGCTCCTACCAGATTACCAAAAACCAGTACGACGCTGGCACGGCCGACCCCACCACCCTGATGCAGGCCAAAACGCAGCTTGAACAAACCCGCGCCCAAGCCACAGCAACAGATGCCGCGCGTGCTGGGTATGAGCACGCTATTGCCATTTTAATGGGTAAGGCCCCGGCAGATCTTTCCATTCCACATGGTGCGCTTACGCGGGATATTCCGGCCATTCCCGTCGCTGTGCCCTCCGAGCTTTTGCAACGCCGGCCTGATGTTTCTGCCGCAGAACGCAGGATGGAAGAATATAACGCCCAGATTGGCGCAGCCCTTGCCGCCTTTTACCCGGACGTAAAACTGACAGCCAGTTACTCCTACAGTGGTGACCCAGTGGGGGCACTGGTGCAGGTGGCCAACCGTATTTGGGCGCTTGGGGCTTCCGCCACGGAAACCCTGTTTGAAGGCGGTGCACGCACTGCCGCCGTGCGTGAAGCCGAAACCAATTATAATTACTACGTAGCTGCCTACCGCCAGACAGTGCTAACCGCCCTGCAACAGGTGGAAGATCAGCTTGCCAACCTGCGCGTACTGGCAGACCAGGCCGACCAGCAGGCTGTTGCGGTAGAAGCCGCCAACAAGGCTGTGCAGATTTCCTTCAACCAGTACATGGCTGGCACCCAGATTTACACCACAGTGATTACGGCGGAAGTAACGGCCCTTTCCAACGCGGAAACGGCGCTGCAAATCCAGCAAAGCCGTATTCTGGATTCCGTGACGCTCATTGAGGCGCTTGGTGGTGGGTGGGATGCATCCTCCCTGCCCAGCAAAGATTCCATGCAAACCGATAATCCGCTTCTGCCTTCGTTTATTCAGAAGGACAAAAACTAGGGTCTACGTCATTCTGCAGCACAAACAAAAACCCCCGGCCTTTCCAGACCGGGGGTTTTTTCATGCTCTGATTATTCAGGAGCGGTTATTTTGTAATGGCGCGCCCAGCCAGCAAGGCCACCACCAGGAAAACAACAAAAAGAATAATTGCAATAAAGAACAGGATTTTTGCCATTCCCGCAGCTGCAGTGGAAATGCCGCCAAAACCGAACAGCCCTGCAATAAGGGAAATAACCAGAAAAAACAGTGCCAGCTTCAGCATGTAATCATCTCCTTTATACTCTCAGGCAGAATTTTTCTGACTGAAAGACATCTATTAAAAAACCTCAGCGTCGCCGACGCAGCAGGCCGCCAACAATAAAGCTGAAAATCCCCACAACCGGCAGGACCAGGAATGGCCGGTCAATCACCACATCTTTCACTGCTTCTGTTGCAGCGCAACGCTTGCCCGGGTTCATTTCATCATAACTGGGGAGCTGGCTGAACAAGCCTTCCGCACCATCCTGAACACGGCCAATACCTTCTTCCAGCGCGTAATCCTTTGTGTTGTCATCGCTCATGCGATGTCTCCCCGTTTTGTTGCATGTGAACGCACGACACCCCGTAAAGGATGCCGTGTTGTGTTTATTTATATGCTTTTCAACTAAATTTCAGCAGAACGCCAGTACGGAGCGCCACCGGGGTCTTTTTCCCCTGCAATCATGGCCCGCAAACGGGCGGCATAGGTTCTAAAAACCGTGCTTTCGGGGTTTCGTTCATCCATCGTAATGGCAATTTCACCCGTAATGCCCGCTGGTGGGCCACCTGCCAACACCACCACACGTGTGGCAAGGCGCAAGGCTTCCTCAATATCATGCGTAACAAACAGCACGGTTTTATGTGTTTGCTGCCAGATACGCTGGAGTTCTTCTTGCAAGCTGCTGCGTGTAATAGGGTCCAGCGCGCCAAAGGGCTCATCCATCAACAGCAGATCAGGGTTGACCGTAAACGCACGTGCAACCCCCACACGCTGGCGCTGGCCGCCAGACATACGGCGGGGCCACCGGTCTGCGGCATCTTCCAGCCCCACCAGCTTGAGAGCATCCATGGCGCGTGTGCGCTTTTCTTCACGCGTTAGGCCCAAGCCTTCCAGCCCGAACTCTACATTTTTCAGCACAGAGCGCCACGGCATCAGCCGTGCATCCTGAAACACCAAGGCACGCCTGCGCCGCTTGGTGCCTGTTTCCTCTGCATCCGTTGTGCAGGCCGAACCACCTACTATGCCTTCTGTAGGCTGCATGAGCCCCATAAACACGCGCAACAGTGTGGATTTGCCCACGCCAGATGGGCCTAAAAGCGCAACAAACTCCCCCTGCTCCAATGTCAGGCTCACATTGCGCAGTACAAAATTGGCCCCACCATCATGCGAAAGGCCAACATTCTCCAAACTGGCAACACTATGTTTTTCGCTCATGGTTGCCACCTCAGCACGCGCTTTCTTACAAACCCGAACAGGAAATCAGTTACCGCATAAAGCAGCGCCATGGTGAGCATGTAAACAACCACAACATCGGTTGCCAGCAAGCTGGAAGCCTGCATCATCCGCGCGCCAATACCCGGCACACCAAACAGCTCTGCCGCCACAACAGACATCCAGCCCTGCCCCAAGCCTGTGCGTAAGCCAGACATTAGGCCGGGAGAAGCCGCAGGCAGCACCACTTTGAATAAACGGCCGAAAAAGCTGCCATGCCCAAAAGCGGCTGCCAGTTCATACAGCTCTGGGTCCACCCCGCGCACGGCGCTATGCGCTGCGTAAAAGTTGATCCAGAAAACTGAAATGGCGATAACAAAAGTGGCGCCAGATGTGTTCAGACCAAACCACAAAATGGCAAAAGGCACCCACGCCAAGCCGGGCACAGGCCGCAGAAGCCGCACTATGCCCTCCAGCAAGCCATCTACAACGGCCACCATGCCGCACAGAATGCCTAACCCAGCCCCCAGCACAGAACCAATAAGCAGGCCCAACAGATAATGATGCAGACTATCCAGAATGGCCTGCTGCCAAAAACCCCCGCGCACTTCATCCAGCCAGGCTGGCCCAAGTGAACTGGGAGCAGGCACCATACCAGAAGGCAGCAACCCTGTGCGGACTGCTGCCTCCCATCCTCCAAAAAAGACGATAAGCCCGGTAAGACCTAACGCCCATTTTGTTGAAAACGAAACTTTATCCCTCACTGCTGGCTCTGCTTCCACATCTCCAGATCAAACAGGCCATCCACTGGCTCGGCTTTGCGCAAAAGCCCCTGCTCAACCTCAAAATCCTGCAACTGGCGCACGCCTTCTACAATACGCGCAGGATCGCTCACAAAATGCTGGGCAGAGCGCGCAAGAGCTTTTTGCAACACTTCTTCCTTCAGCATACCGCCACCCAGTGCCGTGCGCACAAAAGGAGCAGCTTCATCCGGGTGCTGGGCCACCAGAGTGTTGGCTTTAACAAACAGGCCTGTCAGCGTTTTTGCCCAAGGCACTTCTGTTGGTTTGACAATAGCCAGCACGGAACCCGGCTGATCTGGCAACATATCATGCCCAGTAGCCAGAATACGTGCATCTGGAATGCGGGTTTTAACAACGGTTAAAGAAGGTTCGCGCAATACAGCGGCATCCACCGCGCCAGCCAGAAAAGCCTGCTGTGCGGCATCAATATCTACACCGGCAATGTTGATAACAGAGGCCGGCTGCGCAATATCGAGGCGTTTTTGCAGCCAATAACGCAGCATGATATCCGGCACAGAACCAGCTGGCTGTGCTGCAACTCGTGGCAGATGGCCCTGTTCCTGCTTGAACTTGGCAAAGCCATCCTTAATGACCTGAGCAGACAGACCGCCTTCCTGTCCCTCTGGCACCATTTGCGCCAATGGACCACGCGCCACCAGCTCCAGTTCCTCAACCGAACCGGAAGCTACAACCTTAACATCCACGCCATGTGCACGTGCCTGCAACAACGGCAGCACACCCGCCACGTAGGCATCAATCCGCCCGGATACCAAAGCCTGAATAGCCTGCGGGCCAGAGCCAAAGCGCACAAGCTGCAAGTCCAACCCGGCCTGCTTGGCCCAGCCTTCACCATCCAGAACAAACAGGGCGGATGAGCCCAGAACAGGAATATACCCAATACGCACCGGGGTTCCGGCCCGTGCCTGCTGTGTCAGCCCTACAAAAAGCAGGCTGATCACCAGCATAATCCGCAGAAAAACTCGCCTCATAATGCCACCGTGTTTGTTTGCGCCGTTCATTTTGCAATTACTAACGTGCTACACGGCTATATTGTCAATATAGCAAGTAGAAATGGTGTAAATTTTCCAAGCAATTCCACGATATAAAATCGCATCACTAGCGGTGCCATAAACGCATAAAAAAAGGCCAGCCCATTTCTGGGCCAGCCTTTTTTCTAAAAACCGGATGGGTGGCTTATGCAGCCAGATCCTGCTTTTCTTCTGCTTCCGGACGCGGGCCGCTGTCCTGCCCTTTGGCAGAAACATCGCGATCAACCAGTTCGATAACAGCCATGGGTGCGGCATCGCCATAACGCACGCCAGCACGCAGAACGCGCGTATAACCGCCGTTACGAGCCTTGTAGCGTTCTGCAATAGCAGCAAACAGCTTTTTCACGATCACATCATCACGCAGCATGGCAAAAGCCTGACGACGTGCATGCAGGTCGCCCCGCTTGCCCAGCGTAATCAGCTTTTCAACAACCGGACGCAGTTCCTTTGCTTTAGGCAGCGTGGTGGTGATCTGTTCGTGTTTGATCAGTGCAACAGCCATATTGCGAAACATGGCTGCGCGGTGAGAAGAAGTAACGCCGAGCTTTCTGCCGGCAATCCCGTGACGCATAGTTTAGTTCCTACGTACTGTGTGAAAAGTCAGATCAAAACGGCTCATCAAGCCGCTTTGCCAGCTCTTCAATATTTTCCGGCGGCCAAGCCGGCACATTCATACCCAAGGACAGCCCCATAGAGGTGAGAACTTCCTTGATTTCGTTCAGGGATTTCCGGCCAAAGTTCGGAGTACGGAGCATTTCCTGCTCGCTCTTCTGCACCAGATCCCCAATGTAGATGATGTTGTCGTTCTTCAGGCAGTTTGCACTACGAACAGACAGTTCAAGCTCATCCACCTTACGCAGCAGATTACGGTTGAACGGCAGATCATCTTCAGGCTCTTCAGCCTGCACAGGGCGCGGTTCATCAAAGTTGATGAACAGCTGGAGCTGATCCTGCAGAATGCGTGCGGCCAGAGCCACAGCATCTTCAGGCGTTACAGCGCCATTGGTTTCAACCGTCAGCAGCAGCTTATCATAGTCGGTCACCTGCCCAACGCGGGTAGGCTCAACTTTATAAGACACGCGCTTTACGGGGGAATAAATTGCATCCACCGGAATCAGGCCAATTGGTGCATCTTCCGGGCGGTTAGCCGCGGCAGGCACATAGCCTTTACCCATGTTAACAATAAATTCCATGCCCAGCTTAACGCCATCATCCAGCGTGCAGATAACGAGATCGGGGTTCATGATCTCGATATCATGGCCGGTCTGGATCTGACGGGCACGCACTTCGCCGGGGCCTGTGGCCGTCAGCATCATACGCTTTGGCCCTTCGCCATGCATACGCAGTGCCAGCTGCTTGATGTTCAGCACGATGTCCGTGACATCTTCCCGAACGCCTGCAACAGACGAGAACTCATGCAGCACGCCGTCAATCTGCACAGCAGTAACAGCCGCACCCTGAAGCGAGGACAGCAGAACACGCCGCAGCGCATTCCCCAGTGTCATCCCGAACCCGCGTTCCAGAGGTTCTGCAACCACGGTTGCGATGCGTGCTGGCTCCACACCGGATTCGACCTCAAGCTTTTCAGGCTTGATCAGAGATTGCCAGTTTTTCTGAAGGACCAAGGTACCGGCCTTTCAATACGAAAAACCACTGCAATCGCAGCGATTTCTCTGAAGTGGACACAACAACCGGAAGACAGCCTAATTGATAAGCTGCCTTCCTGCTCAGGACTTAGACGCGGCGACGCTTACGCGGGCGGCAGCCATTGTGCGGAACCGGCGTCATATCGCGGATGGAGGTGATGGTGAAACCAACAGCCTGCAAAGCACGCAGTGCGCTTTCACGCCCTGACCCAGGACCGGAAACTTCGATTTCCAGAGTTTCCATACCATGTTCGCGAGCCTTGCGACCAGCGTCTTCCGCCGCAACCTGCGCCGCATAAGGCGTAGATTTCCGAGACCCCTTAAAACCCTGTGCGCCAGCGGAAGACCAGGAAATGGCATTCCCCTGTGCATCAGAGATGGTGATCATGGTGTTGTTGAACGTGGAGAGCACATGCGCCACGCCAGAAATAATGTTCTTACGCTCTTTTTTGCGAATACGCGGAGTTGCGGCTTTCGCCATGTCTTTTCTACCTCAGTCCCTGCCCAGAGCCTGCCGTAGCAGGGTTAGACATCCTAACCAGTTGGATTAGCGCGTTGCTTTTTTCTTGCCTGCAATCGCCACAGCCTTGCCCTTGCGCGTGCGGGCATTGGTGTGTGTGCGCTGACCGTGCACAGGCAGACCGCGACGATGACGCAGACCGCGGTAGCAGCCCAGATCCATCAGACGCTTGATGTTCATTGCGATTTCACGACGCAGATCGCCTTCAACGCGATACTTGCTGTCGATCAGTTCACGCACCTTCAGGATTTCGTCATCGCTCAGCTCGTTAACCCGCTTTGCTTCCGGAATTTCCAGAGCCTTGCAGATTTCAGCAGCCTTAGTTGCGCCAATCCCGTAAATATACTGAAGCCCGATAACAACCCGTTTGTTGGTCGGGACATTCACGCCGGCAATACGTGCCACGCCTTATACTCCTGTTCGCCCGCCTTAACCACGAACGCTCATAGCCCTTGGGGCAGATTTCACTTGGTGGCCGCGAAATATACCGGCCACCGCCACAAGTCAACGAAAACGGATCACTTTTTCGTGATCAGCCCCTCGCTGGCAAGCGCATCTTCGATTTCGCCTGTCACTTCAGAGGCCGACAGCATGCCGTTAATTTTGTGCAGCCGTCCGGTTTTTTCATAAAACGGCAGAATCGGAGCCGTGAGTTTCCGGTACTCTTTCAGCCGTTCAACAACGGTTTCCCGCTTATCGTCCGCCCGGCGCTTGAACTCATGGCTGCCGCAAGAATCACAGACCCCTTCCACCTTCGGTGGGTTAGAGACCTCGTTGTACGTCTTGCCGCAGTTACCACAAGTAAAGCGACCGGAAATCCGATCTGCCAGAATTTCTTCATCCACATCCAGGAAAAGAACGATATCGATCTTCTTCCCATCAGAAGATAGCATGCTGTCCAGCTCTTCAGCCTGCGCCAAGGTACGCGGGAAACCATCCAGAATAAAACCATTCTGGCAGTCTGCCTGCGCAATCCGGCTTTTCAGCATTGCAATAATCAGCTCATCCGGCACCAGTTTCCCGGCATCCATCAAAGCTTTTGCCTGCTTCCCTGTTTCAGATCCCTTGGCCACTTCTGCGCGCAGCATATCGCCCGTAGAAATCTGAATCAGCCCATACCGCTCTTCAAGAAGTTTGGACTGCGTACCTTTTCCCGCGCCGGGAGGGCCCAGAAAAATAATATTCATCGTCTGATGATCCTCTGCTTCCTGCCGCCGCGTGATTTACGCATAAGCCCCTGATACTGGTGCGCCACCAGATGAGACTGAATTTGTGTGACCGTATCAATGGTTACAGACACAATAATAATCAGACTCGTTCCGCCAAAATAGAACGGTACG
Organism: Acetobacter oryzoeni; assembly: GCF_004014775.2. NCBI lineage: Bacteria > Pseudomonadati > Pseudomonadota > Alphaproteobacteria > Acetobacterales > Acetobacteraceae > Acetobacter > Acetobacter oryzoeni. Next base: position 892,432 of record NZ_CP042808.1, on the reverse strand, counting down.
TTGTAATGGCTGATCAGGATCTGAGGCAACAGACAGACTGCCACCATATACGCCGCACCAATCGTGGTCAGGCGGGTGAGAATTTTATCAAAGTACGACGCCGTAGACGCACCAGGGCGCACACCAGGAATAAACCCACCCTGCTTTCTCAGATTATCGGCTGTTTCCGTCGGATTGAAGGTAACGGCCGCATAGAAATATGAGAAAAACACGATCATGGCAGCATAGAACAGCATATACAACGGCTGCCCTTGCCCAAGTTCCTGCCCCAGAAATGAAAGCCAGCCCGGCAGTGATTTGCCGTTCATAAAGCCAGCAATCGTAACCGGAATCAGCAACACTGAAGAGGCAAAAATCGGTGGGATAACACCCGCCGTATTCACTTTCAGTGGCATATGGGTTGTGTCACCCCCAAACATCCGCTGCCCCATCTGGCGCTTTGGATACTGGATAACAACCCGACGCTGTGCCTGTTCCATGAACACAATGAACATGATGGTAAGCGCTGCAAGAACCAAGAAAAGCAGCACAAAAAACGGTGAAAGTGCGCCCGTGTAACCAAGCTGAAAGAGGCTTGCCAGTGCATGCGGCAGGTTGGCCACAATACCAGCAAAGATAATGAGCGAAATGCCATTCCCCACGCCGCGCGCGGTAATCTGCTCACCCAGCCACATCAGAAACATGGTTCCGCCAACAAGCGTGGTAACGCATGAAAGCAAAAAGAACATGCCTGGATGAACAACAGCAGCGCCAGCAGCGCTGTGCACGTTCTCCAGCCCCACAGCTATCCCATACGCCTGAAACAGCGCGATAAGAACAGTGAGGTAACGTGTGTACTGATTAAGCTTTTTACGCCCCTGTTCACCTTCTTTCTTGAGAGCCTCAAGAGAAGGCACAGCAGTAGACATAAGCTGCACAATAATAGACGCAGAGATATATGGCATAATGTTCAGTGCGAACACGGTCATACGCCCAAGCGCACCCCCCGTGAACATGTTGAACATGCCCAGAATGCCACCCTGATGCTGCGCCAGAAGCTGCCCCATAACTGTGGCATCTACCCCCGGAACCGGGATGTATGTGCCCAAGCGGTAAACAATCAGCGCACCCAGTGTAAACCAAATTCGCTTTTTAAGTTCAGTCGCTTTGGCAAAAGAGCCTACATTAAAGTTGGCAGCCAGTTGTTCGGCCGCGGAAGCCATGCATCCGTCCTTTCATACAAACAGCGCCACCACGGCTGTGGAGACGCTGGCACAATCGCCTGAAAAATTCAGACAACATTCTGAGAAGGAACAAGAAAGGAGAACAGTGCAAACACTGCTCTCCTTTTTGCAACATCAGGAAGCGCTGGCTTCAGCAGCTTTTGGCTGCAGCAGCTTAACACTACCTCCGGCTTTTTCTACTGCCGCAACAGCAGAAGCTGATGCACCAGAGACTTCAAACGTAACAGCTTTTGTCAGCTCACCTTCGGCCAGAATGCGCACGCCAGCATATTTGCCAGTGCCAACCAGACCAGCTTTTTTCAAAGCTTCTTCAGTAACAGCTGCGCCTGCTGCCAGTTTGCCGTCAGCCAAGGCTTTTTCCACCGCGCCAAGATTTACGGGAGCGTAAACCTTACGGAAGATGTTTTTGAAACCACGCTTCGGCAGACGACGATAGATAGGAAGCTGACCACCTTCAAACCCGTTCAGAGAAACCCCTTCACGAGCCTTCTGGCCTTTTACACCCCTACCAGACGTCTTACCCTTACCGGAACCAATACCGCGCCCAAGACGCTTTTTCCGGTAACGGGAACCTTCGTTATCACGAAGTTCGTTCAGCTTCATTTCAATCCTCCACCTTCACCAGGTGGGCCACTTTGCGTACCATACCCCGAACAGACGGAGTATCTTCCAGAACGCGTTCACGGCCAATCTTATTCAGACCCAGACCGATCAAAGTTGCCTGCTGCCCAGGCTTACGTCCGTTACCGGACGCAATCTGCACAACCTTAAAGGTTTTTTTATCAGACATCAGCGGCCTCCGCAGCAACAGCCTGTTCACGCTTACCGAAGATTTCAGCAACCTTCTTACCGCGACGGCTAGCTACAGAACGTGGGCTTGCACAACGTGCCAGCGCATCGAAAGTTGCCTTAACCATGTTGTGCGGATTCCGGGTGCCCAGAGACTTCGCAACAACATCGTTAATGCCAAGGCTTTCGAACACGGCACGCATCGGACCACCAGCGATGATCCCTGTCCCGGCTTCAGCTGACCGCAGCACAACTTTACCAGCACCGAAGTGACCAGCAACATCATGATGCAGCGTACGGCCTTCCTTCATAGGGACACGAATCATGCCGCGCTTGGCACGTTCCGTAGCCTTACGAATTGCTTCAGGAACTTCGCGGGCCTTACCTGCACCGTAGCCAACACGCCCCTTCTGGTCACCAACGACAACCAGAGCAGCGAAAGCAAACCGACGACCACCCTTAACCACTTTCGCAACGCGATTGATGGTTACCAGCTTGTCAACCAGTTCATCCCCTTCGCGCTCACGCTCACGGCCGCCTCGACCGCCTTCTCTTGGTTCACGAGCCATTCCGTGATCCTTTCCTCAGAAGGAGAGACCGCCCTCACGGGCCGCCTCTGCCAGGGCCTTGACGCGCCCGTGATAAAGATAAGACCCCCTGTCGAACACGACCTGAGATACACCTGCAGCAACGGCGCGCTGTGCAACCAGCTTACCGACAGCGCCAGCGCTTTCCTGCGTGGAACCTTTTTTCAGATCCGTCCGCAGCTCCTTATCCAAGGAGGACGCTGAGGCCAGAGTACGGCCCTGCGCATCGTCGATCACCTGAGCATAAATGTTCTTGCCAGACCGGAAAACAGACAGACGCGGGCGCCCACCTGCCTTGCGGCGCAGCTGAAAACGGAGACGCGCCCGACGGCGGTTCCGCAATTCCTGCTGAGTGCTCATTATTTCTTCTTGCCTTCCTTACGACGAATGGTTTCCGTTTCGTACCGAACACCTTTGCCCTTGTAAGGTTCAGGCTTACGGAAGCTGCGGATATCAAGGGCAACCTGCCCAACCCGCTGCTTATCGATCCCTTCCACCACAATAGCCGTCGGACGCGGCGTAGAAATCTTGATGCCCGCAGGAATCGGATACACAACATCATGGGAGAACCCAAGGTTCATCACCAGATTGGAACCCTGCACAGCTGCACGGTAACCTGTGCCGTTAATTTCCAGAGCCTTGGAAAAACCTTCCGAAACCCCTTTAACAGCCGTTGCGATCAGGGCACGTGTTGTACCCCACATCATGCGAGCCTGAGCAGCGGTGCCCACTGGCTGCACAACAACCTTACCATCCTGCACATCAACGGAAACGTGTGAAGAAAGTGGCAGAGCCAACTCCCCCAACTTCCCTTTGGCCTTCAGAACACCATCTGCAATAGCAATGGTTACCCCTGCCGGCACTTCAACAGGATACTTGCCTACGCGTGACATTTACCCCTCCTTAGAAAACACGGCAGAGGACTTCACCGCCAACATTGGCAGCACGAGCCTCAACATCGGAAAGAACACCGCGCGGCGTGGAAAGGATGGAAACACCCAGACCTGCACAAACACGAGGAAGTTCTTTAATTTTGGAATATACGCGACGACCAGGGCGTGAAACGCGCTGAATTTCGCGAATAACCGGCTCACCGTCAGTGTATTTCAGTTCAATATGAAGCTGAGCAATACCCTTACGGACGTCTTCACGCTTATAGCCACGAATGTAGCCTTCACGCTGCAGAGCTTCCAGAACACTCACGCGCAGCTTAGAAGCCGGAGCAACACAAGCATTGTGACGCGCACGCTGAGCATTACGAATACGGGTGAGCATATCACCCAAAGGATCAGAAAGTGACATCTCGCGCCCTTACCAGCTTGCTTTAACCACGCCCGGAATCTGGCCTTCAGATGCCAGATCACGGAAAGCAATACGGCACAGTTCAAACTTGCGGTAGTTACCGCGAGAACGACCTGTCAGTTTGCAACGCAGACGAACCCGCACGCGCGAACCATTGCGCGGCAGTTCAGCCAGCTTCAAAGACGCATCAAACCGATCCTCCACGGGAAGAGAACGATCCATAACGATATTTTTGAGAGCTACCCGCTTCTCTTTATCCCGTGCCGCCATGCGCGCGCGCTTTGCGTTACGCAGAATGGCAGAAGTCTTAGCCATACAACATTACCTCCGGAACCCTTCGAAAACCTTCGACGGTTTTCCAAGATCACACATTAAAACACCCAGAAGGGTCTGTATCATCCCAGGAAGGGAAGATCAAACGCCTTAAGCAGGGCCTTGGCTTCTGCATCTGTTTTTGCGCTGGTTACGAACACCACGTCCATGCCGCGGATTTCATCTACCTTATCGTATTCGATTTCAGGAAAGATGATCTGTTCTTTCAAACCCAGAGCAAAGTTACCACGACCGTCAAAACCTTTGGTTGCTGGCAGACCGCGGAAATCGCGGATGCGTGGCATAGCAATGGTTACCAGACGATCAAGGAATTCATACATCCGTGCACGGCGCAGAGTGACCTTACAGCCAATCGGCAGACCTTCACGGATCTTGAAGCCCGCAATAGCTTTTTTCGCTACAGTTTTAACAGGCTTCTGACCAGCAATAAGAGCCATTTCTGCAACAGCAGCATCCAGCTTCTTCTGATCGCCAGCAGCTTCACCCACGCCCATGTTCAGGACGATTTTTTCAAGGTGAGGCACCTGCATTTCGTTTTTGTAACCAAACTGCTTACGCAGGTTGGCACGCAGTTCGCTTTCATACCGCTGCTGAAGGCGCGGCAGGGAACGACCTTCCTGTTTCGCACTCATTCGTAGCCCCTCAACCTTCAATAGCTTCGCCGGTCGCCTTAGCGATGCGAACTTTTTTGCCGTTTTCCAGCACTCGGAAACCAACGCGTGTTGGTTTTTTAGAGACCGGGTCAATCAGCTTCAGGTTAGAAAGGTGAATAGGTGCTTCACGGGTGATAATCCCGCTTTCTTCACCCATACGACGCGCACGTTGATGACGCTTGATCAGCGCCACACCACGCACAACTGCACGGTTTTCGGAAGGACGAACCTCCAGAACTTCCCCCTGCGTCCCCTTGGAGGAACCGCTGATGACGACAACCGTATCGCCTTTTTTAATACGGGCAGCCATTACAACACCTCCGGCGCGAGAGAGATGATCTTCATGAACTTCTTCGCACGCAATTCACGCACAACCGGTCCAAAAATACGCGTACCAATCGGTTCCTGCTGTTTGTTAATCAGCACGGCTGCGTTTTTATCGAAACGGATAGCGCTACCATCAGGCCGACGGACTGGATAGGAAGTCCGCACAATAACAGCCTGGTGAACGTCGCCCTTCTTCACTTTCCCGCGGGGGATAGCTTCTTTAACGGAAACGACGATCACGTCGCCGACCGAGGCGGACTTCCGCTTGGAGCCGCCCAGCACCTTGATGCACTGCACCTGACGCGCACCGGAATTATCGGCTACGTCAAGGTTGGTCTCGGGATGGATCATAACCTAAATATCCTTACGTTAAGCCGATGCACCGGCTTCCGCACCAACGACTTCGCCGTTGCGGGAAATCACAGTCCACGTCTTGCGGCGTGAAATAGGCGGACATTCAACAATCCGCACGGAGTCACCAACCTTGCAGATATTTTCTTCATCATGCGCCGCATATTTTTTAGAGCGACGAATGAACTTCTTATAGAGCGGATGCATGACGCGACGATCGACAAGAACCGTAACGGTCTTGTCCATCTTATCGCTGGTCACACGCCCGGTCAGGACGCGCCTTGGCATCGGCTAACTCTCCTCAGGCATTGGCAGCAGATGTTTTTGCACCTGCTGCAGTCTTTGCATTTTGCACCGCAATCGTCTTGATCCGTGCAATCTCACGACGCACCGCACGCATACGGCTCTGCGCTTCAGTCTGACCCGTGGCCTGCTGGAAACGCAGATTAAGCTGCTCACGCTTCAATTCAACCAGACGAGCTTCAAGCTCGTCTGGAGTCTTGGCGCGCAAATCGGCTGGCTTAGTTGCCTTTACCATCTCACGCATCTCCAATTCGGGTCACAAACTTTGTCTTGATCGGCAGTTTTGCTGCACCCAGAGCCAGCGCTTCACGCGCCAGTTCAGGGGGCACACCTTCGATCTCGAACAGAATGCGACCTGGCTTCACACGGGCCACCCAGTATTCGGGGGAACCCTTACCGGAGCCCATACGCACTTCTGCAGGTTTTGTCGAGACCGGAAGGTCAGGAAAAATACGAATCCAGACGCGACCTGCACGTTTCATGGCACGTGTGATAGCCCGACGAGAGGCTTCGATCTGGCGTGCCGTAATACGTTCCGGCTGAAGAGCCTTCAGTCCAAACGTACCGAAGTTCAACGTTGTGCCACTTTTTGCAAGGCCGTGGATACGGCCTTTGTGGGCTTTACGGAATTTTGTCCGCTTCGGGGAAAGCATGTTGTTTTATCCCTCTCCTCAGCGCTGAGGAGCCTGTTCGGCCGCCCGGCGATCCTGAGCCATCGGATCATGAGCAAGAATTTCGCCCTTGAAGATCCAGACTTTTACACCGCAAGTGCCATAGGTGGTCTTTGCTGTGGCTGTGCCATAATCGATATCGGCACGCAGGGTGTGCAGAGGCACACGACCTTCACGATACCATTCGATACGTGCGATTTCCGCACCGCCAAGACGACCAGAGCAGTTAATACGAATGCCCTGAGCGCCCAGACGCATTGCAGACTGCACGGCACGCTTCATGGCACGACGGAAAGCCACACGGCGTTCCAGCTGCTGAGCAATGTTTTCTGCAACCAAGGTTGCATCGATTTCCGGCTTGCGGATTTCAACAATGTTCAGCGCAACTTCCGTGCCAGCCATACGTGTCAGCTCTTTACGGAGCGCATCGATGTCCTGGCCCTTCTTACCAATCACGACACCCGGACGAGCAGCGTAAATGGTAACGCGGGGCTTTTTAGCCGGACGTTCGATAACGACACGAGACACACCAGCGCCAACCAGCTTGCGGCGCAGGAATGCACGCAGCTTCAGATCTTCATGAAGCAGCTTTGAATAGTCGGAATCGGCATACCACCGGCTATCCCACGTGCGGTTGATACCGAGCCGCAGCCCGATTGGATTGACTTTATGTCCCATACCTCAGGCCGCCTTCTGTTCGGAAGAAGCTGCTTCAGGCTCAGCAGCCCGTTCAGCTACAACAATCTTCAGGTGACTGAAAAACTTTTCAACGCGAGCAGAACGCCCACGGCCACGGGCGTGGAAACGCCGCATGACAATGGATTTTCCAACTTCAGCTGTCTTCACCACCAGCTGGTCAACGTCCAGCTGGTGATTGTTTTCAGCGTTAGCGATTGCGCTTTCCAGCGTCTTTTTCACTTCCTGAGCGATACGGCGCTTAGAGAACGTCAACGTTGCAACAGCCTGGGAAGCAGGCTTGTTGCGGATCAGGCCAGCCACAAGGTTCAGCTTGCGGGGGCTAACCCGGATGTTGCGCGTAACTGCCTGCGCTTCTGTTTCCGCGAGTGTGCGCGGATGCTTCGGCTTGCTCATCTCTGCTTAGCCCCGCTTAGACTTCTTGTCAGCGCCATGCCCGTGGAATGTACGGGTCGGGGAAAATTCGCCGAACTTATGTCCGACCATGTTTTCCGTAACCTGTACGGGCAGAAACTTCTGACCGTTATAAACACCGAACGTCAAACCGACGAACTGCGGAAGAATTGTAGAACGACGAGACCAGATCTTGATCACTTCGTTACGACCCGACGCGCGGGATACCTCAGCTTTATTCAGCAGATACCCGTCGACGAACGGGCCTTTCCAGACGGAACGTGCCATCTTCTATTGCCCCTTACTTGCCGGTCTTTCGACGACGGATAATCAGACTGTCCGTCCGCTTGTTGACCCGAGTTTTGTACCCTTTGGTTGGCTTACCCCACGGTGTAACCGGATGACGGCCACCAGAGGTACGACCTTCACCACCACCATGTGGGTGATCAACGGGGTTCATCACCACACCACGGTTGTGAGGACGACGACCCAACCAACGGGAACGCCCTGCCTTGCCCATATGCTGGTTCATATTATCCGGGTTGGACACAGCACCAACGGTAGCCATGCACTCACCACGAACAACGCGCAGCTCACCAGACTGCAGCTTAATCTGGGCGTAGCCGGAATCCTTACCAACGAGCTGGGCGTATGTGCCAGCAGAACGTGCCAGCTTACCGCCTGCACCCTGCTTCAGCTCGATGTTATGGATAATCGTTCCCACCGGGATGGAAGCCAGCGGCATAGCATTACCAGGCTTAATATCCACGCGTGCACCAGCGATGACATTGTCACCAACCTTCAGACGCTGCGGGGCCAGGATATATGCAAGCTCACCATCTTCGTACTTCACAAGCGCAATAAACGCGGTGCGGTTCGGATCATATTCCAGACGCTCAACCGTACCCAGAACATCAAACTTACGACGTTTGAAGTCTACATAACGGTAAGACTGCTTATGACCACCCCCACGGAAACGGGAAGTGATACGACCGTTATTATTACGGCCGCCTGTCTTGTTTTTACCTTCGGTCAACTGTTTGACCGGCTTACCTTTCCAAAGGTCAGCACGATCAACTAGCACCGTACCACGCAAGCTTGGCGTGACAGGATTAAAGTGCTTCAGAGCCATGAATTTCTACCTTCGGTCACGCCAGCTTGGCGGTAAGATCAATGGACTGACCTTCCGCAAGCTGAACGAACGCCTTCTTCACGTCAGAACGCTGCCCAACACGCCCTTTAAAGCGCTTGGTTTTCCCCTTCTGAACCAAGGTGTTGACACCAACAACCTTGACCCCGAACAGCGTTTCCACCGCAACCTTGATTTCAGGCTTCGTAGCGGACATTGCCACTTTGAAAACAACCTGGTTCTTTTCAGAAAGCGCCGTAGCTTTTTCCGTGATCACAGGTGTACGCACAATGTCGTACATCGCTTCACGGGAAAGACGCTCGGCTTTCTTGCGAATGGCAAGAATATTCGTCATGCCAGGCGCTCCTTCAGTCCTTCAAGGCCGGCCTGCGTAATAGCAAGCACCTCGTGGTTCAGAATGTCGTAAACATTCGCACCAATGGTCGGCAGAATGTCGATCTTGGGCAGGTTACGGGCGGCACGACCGAAGTTCTCATCCACGGCTGCATCTACGATCAGTGCAGATGTCCAACCCAGAGACTTCAGCTTCTTTGCCAGTTCGCTGGTTTTATCAACGCCAGAAGCAGACTGCAGCACAATCAACTTGCCGTCTTTTGCCTTCTGAGAAAGCGCAGAGATCAGACCAAGGCGACGCACTTTTTTCGGCAGATCGTAACCGTGGTCACGCACAACCGGGCCATGCACTGCCCCACCGGTACGATACTGCGGCGCACGCAATGAACCCTGACGGGCGCTGCCTGTGCCTTTCTGGCGATATGGCTTTTTGGTGGTGCCGGACACTTCGCCCATGCCCTTCACCTTGTGTGTGCCAGCGCGGCGCTTTGCCAGCTGCCAGTGCACAACACGAGCCATGACATCTGCACGCGGTGCTACGGCGAAAATTTCGTCCGGAAGCGTTGCAGAACCAGCGCTGCTGTTGTCTAGCGTCTTGATTTCGATTTCCATGACCTCAGCCCTCCGCCTTCACGAGGCCGGCCGGATAAGGCGCGTCACCATGGCGGGCTTTTTTAATGGCGTCACGGATCAGAACAACACCGTTCTTCGCTCCTGGCACGGAGCCACGAACCATGATCAGATTCTTTTCCGGATCGACCGCTGCGATTTCCAGATTCAAGGTGGTCACGCGTTCATCACCGAGATGACCAGCCATCTTCTTATTCTTAAAGGTCTTGCCGGGATCCTGGCGATTACCGGTCGAACCATGCGAACGGTGCGAAATAGACACACCATGCGTGGCTTCAAGACCAGCAAAATTCCAGCGCTTCATTGCGCCAGCAAATCCCTTACCTTTGCTTACACCCGTAACGTCAACCTTTTGGCCAACAACAAAGTGCGAAGCTGAAAGGGTAGCACCAACCTCAAGAGCGGCATCATCAGCTACACGAAATTCGCGAAGCGCCTGCTTGGGCTCCACCTTCGTGCGAGCAAAATGCCCACGATTCGGCTTGGTTACGTTTTTCACCTTGGCTTTACCCATACCCAGCTGAACAGCTACGTAGCCATCCCGTTCCTGGTTACGGACATCAACCACCTGCACATCATCAACATGCAGGACGGTAACAGGCACATGCGTGCCATCTTCCTTGAACAGTCGGGACATGCCCAACTTCTTTGCGATCAATCCGGTGCGCATCGTCTGGACCTTAGAGTTTGATCTCGACATCAACGCCAGCGGCGAGGTCGAGCTTCATGAGAGCGTCCACGGTCTGCGGAGTGGGCTCAACAATGTCGAGCAGACGGCGATGAGTTCGAATTTCGAACTGCTCGCGGCTCTTTTTATCAACGTGAGGAGAACGGTTAACCGTAAACCGTTCGATATGCGTAGGCAGCGGGATAGGACCCCGAACCCGCGCACCCGTACGCTTCGCCGTATTTACGATCTCTTTCGTGCTGTTATCCAGCACCCGATGATCGTACGCTTTCAGGCGAATGCGGATGTTCTGGTTGTCCATTTGTTTTTTAGTCCAACACTTTACCTATCCGGGGAATCCCGGCCGCCAAGTAAGACCCCGACCAAAATGAATCGGTCGGGGCCACTTAGGCTCAATATCCTCTATCGATTACTCGATAATGGAGGAAACAACGCCAGCACCAACCGTGCGGCCACCTTCACGAATAGCGAAACGCAGACCTTCGTCCATGGCGATCGGAGCAATCAGCTCAACTTCCATGGCGCAGTTGTCGCCCGGCATCACCATTTCGGTGCCTTCTGGCAGATGCACAACACCCGTCACGTCAGTCGTACGGAAGTAGAACTGCGGACGATAGTTGGTGAAGAATGGCGTATGACGGCCACCTTCTTCCTTCGTCAGGATGTAAGCTTCTGCCTTGAACTTCTTATGCGGCGTGATGGAGCCTGGCTTTGCCAGAACCTGACCACGTTCCACATCTTCACGCTTCGTGCCACGCAGCAGAGCGCCGATGTTGTCACCAGCTTCACCGCGATCAAGCAGCTTACGGAACATTTCAACGCCGGTTACGGTTGTCTTCGTGGTCGGCTTCAGACCAACGATTTCAATTTCGTCACCAACATTGATTACGCCGCGTTCCACACGACCCGTCACCACGGTGCCACGACCAGAGATGGAGAACACATCTTCGATTGGCATCAGGAACGGACGGTCAACCGGACGTTCCGGCTGCGGGATGTAGGAGTCAACTGCGTCCATCAGATCGCGAACGCGGTTTTCACCGATTTCCGGATCACCATCTTCCAGAGTTACCAGAGCGGAACCCTTGATGATCGGCACATCGTCGCCAGGGAACTGATAGGAAGACAGAAGTTCACGAACTTCCATTTCAACCAGTTCCAGCAGTTCCGGATCGTCAACCTGGTCAACCTTGTTCAGGAAGACAACCAGAGCCGGCACACCAACCTGACGAGCAAGCAGGATGTGTTCACGGGTCTGCGGCATCGGGCCGTCAGCAGCGGACACAACCAGGATTGCGCCGTCCATCTGCGCTGCACCCGTGATCATGTTCTTCACGTAGTCAGCATGTCCGGGGCAGTCAACGTGCGCGTAGTGACGCTTGTCGGTTTCATATTCCACGTGAGCTGTGGAAATGGTGATGCCGCGAGCGCGTTCTTCCGGAGCTGCGTCGATCTGGTCATACGCCTTAAATTCAGCGCCACCCTTCTTAGCAAGCGTCTTGGTGATCGCAGCCGTCAGAGAGGTCTTACCATGGTCAACGTGACCAATGGTGCCGATGTTGCAGTGCGGTTTATTCCGCTCAAATTTAGCCTTAGCCATTTTTTACTCCATGCCCCAAAAACCATTCGGGATGCAGTTGTTATAAGCCCTGCAAACTCACTGCAAGAGGAAATGCAGCAGCTTCTTTCATTACCAGCGATAGTGGCTGAATGCTTTGTTAGCTTCCGCCATACGATGGGTATCTTCCCGCTTCTTCACGGCTGCGCCACGGTTGTTGACAGCATCCAGAAGCTCATTGGAAAGCCGATCCTGCATGGTGTTTTCGCCACGCTTGCGCGCTGCATCAATCACCCAACGGATCGCCAACGCCTGACGGCGGTCTGCGCGAACTTCAACCGGCACCTGGTAGGTTGCCCCACCAACACGGCGAGAACGCACCTCAACAGCCGGCTTTACGTTATCCAGCGCACTGTGGAACAGCACCACTGCATCAGCACCGTTACCGCTACGACGCACCATGGCATCAAGAGCACCGTATACGATTCTTTCTGCAGCAGACTTCTTACCATCGTACATCAGCGCATTCATGAAGCGCGTGACAACGATATCTCCGAATTTCGGATCGGGAAGGATCTCGCGCTTTACTGCGCGATGACGGCGACTCATACCTGTTCTTCCTCTTATTTCGGACGCTTGGCGCCATACAGCGAACGACGCTGACGCCGCTTGGCAATACCCTGCGTATCCAGAACACCACGAAGGATGTGATAGCGCACACCCGGCAAATCCTTCACACGACCGCCGCGGATCAGCACAACACTATGTTCCTGAAGGTTATGACCTTCACCTGGAATATAGCTGACCACCTCATAGCCGTTCGTCAGACGCACCTTAGCGACTTTACGCAGTGCGGAGTTCGGCTTTTTCGGCGTCGTGGTATAAACGCGGGTGCAAACACCGCGCTTTTGGGGGCATCCTTGCAGCGCGGGCACCTTGTTGCGCTTGACCGCAGGCTTGCGCCCCTTGGCAATGAGCTGGTTGATGGTCGGCATGCGCCTTTCCCGATCCTTACACAGTTCGGCCGGCCGCCATTATTTCTGACTGCCGACTTTCATTAAAAAAGATCCCATCAGGCATTTGCCTGTATGGGGCTATGTTGGCATCCGGCCCCGCTTCCACCCCGGAAGCCAACCGCATGCTAGACTCACACAGAAAACCTAATTGCTCTTTCTATCCACAGGGATATCCAGAGCTGAGGGCTGCTACCTAACCTTCCCCCCGCCGGGAGTCAAGTTTTACCCTGCGATTCTTAAAGAATTGCGTCTGCTGTACATGAAAAAAGGACCAGAGTTTCCCCTGATCCTTTTTTCGTGCGGCATATTCGCAACGTTTATTCGGCCGCAGAACGCCCAACACGCTGGCGATCCTGCTCCGCGGCAATAGCCCGCAGACGCTTCATGACACTGCCCGTCCCTGCCGGGATCAAACGCCCGACAATCACGTTTTCCTTCAGGCCCATCAGCTTATCCACTTTCCCTGCCGTAGCAGCTTCTGTGAGCACGCGCGTGGTTTCCTGGAACGATGCAGCAGAGATGAAGGACTGCGTCTGCAGAGAGGCCTTGGTGATACCCTGCAGCACCGGCATACCCTGAGCAGGCCGTTCACCCGCCTTGAGACACTTGGCATTTTCAGCCTCGAACTCAATACGGTCAACGGTTTCACCAATCAGGTATGTCGTGTCACCCGGCTCCAGAATCTCAACTTTCTGAAGCATCTGACGCACGATAACTTCAATATGCTTATCGTTAATCTTCACACCCTGAAGACGATACACATCCTGAATTTCGTTAATCAGATAATCGGACAGAGCCTCAACACCCATCACCTTCAGGATATCGTGGGGCACCCGCGGACCATCGACCAGCGGATCACCTTTTTCCACAAAGTCACCTTCCTGAACGGAAATGTGCTTGCCTTTCGGGATCAGGTATTCCTGTTCCTCACCCGTTTCATCGTTCTTCACAATAACACGGCGTTTGGACTTGTAATCCTTCCCGAACTCAACGCGACCTTCCATTTCCGCGATAATAGCGTGGTCTTTTGGCCGGCGTGCTTCAAACAGTTCAGCAACGCGGGGCAGACCACCCGTAATATCGCGGGTTTTGGACCCTTCACGAGGCAGACGGGCCAGAACGTCACCGGCATTCACTTCCGTGCCGTTTTCAACAGACAGAAGTGTTTCGGGAGAGAGGAAGTAACGGGCATCTGCACCGTTATCCAGCTTCACCACATCGCCGTTGGCATCTTTAAGCTGCAGACGTGGGCGCAGATCCACCCCCTTACCTGCCTGCTTGTAGTCCACCACCACTTTGGATGTCAGGCCGGTCACTTCGTCCATACGCTCAACAAGCGTGATGGAATCAATCAGGTCTAGGTATTCAACCTTACCGGCTTTTTCCGTGATGATCGGAAGGGTGTACGGATCCCACTCAGCCAACTTCTGGCCACGTGCAACCTTTGCTCCTTCTTCCGTCAGCAAACGTGCACCATACGGCACACGGTAACGGGCTTTTTCCACACCGTTTTCGTCAGACAGCAGGATTTCACAGTTACGCGCCATCACGATCGGCACGTTCTGACTGTTATGCACAACGTTGCGGTTACGGATCACAACCTGACCATCGCGAGAAGCTTCGATCATGGACTGTTCTGCACCACGCTGTGCCGCACCACCAATATGGAAGGTACGCATTGTCAGCTGTGTGCCGGGCTCACCAATGGACTGAGCAGCGATAACACCCACAGCTTCACCGATATTTACCGGCGTGCCGCGTGCAAGATCACGCCCATAGCAGCGGGCACAAACACCAACGCGGCTATCACAGGTCAGCACGGAGCGGATATGAACCGTTTCCACACCAGACTTTTCAATACGTTCCGCATCGGCTTCATCAATCAGATGATTGCGCGGCACGATAACTTCACCGGTGCCCGGAACAATCACATCAGAAGCAACAGTACGACCCAGAATACGTTCGGACAGAGAAGCTACAACTTCCCCACCGTCCATAACTGCGCGAACTGTCAGACCGCGTTCACTGCCGCAATCTTCTTCAATAATGATGCTGTCCTGCGCCACGTCCACCAGACGACGGGTAAGATACCCGGAGTTAGCGGTTTTAAGCGCGGTATCAGCCAGACCTTTACGTGCACCATGGGTAGAGGTGAAGTAATCGAGAACCGACAGGCCTTCTTTAAAGTTGGCGATAATCGGCTGTTCAATAATTTCACCAGACGGCTTGGCCATCAGACCACGCATACCGGCCAGCTGCTTCATCTGAGCCGGCGACCCACGAGCCCCGGAGTGGCTCATCATCCATACGGAGTTGATCTGCTTACCAACTTCCTGACGAGAAATTTCTTTGGTCATGGCCGCCTGCACTTCGTCCGTGCAACGTGACCATGCGTCCACCACCTTGTTGTAGCGTTCGCCAGCCGTGATCAGACCATCCTGATACTGCTGTTCAAACTCTTTCACTTCGGCAGCCGTACGATCAACCAGTTCTTTCTTTTCGGGCGGGATGATCATGTCATCCTTACCGAAGGAAATACCGGCCTTAGCAGCGTGACGGAAACCCAGAGCCATCAGACGGTCACAGAAGATAACGGCTTCTTTCTGACCACAATGACGGTACACCGTATCAATAACGTCAGACACAGCCTTTTTGGTGAGCTGACGGTTGATAAGGGAGAACGGCACAGCTTCATGCTGAGGCAGGATCTGCGCAATCAGCACACGACCAGGGGTGGTCACAGCTGTTTCGTAGGTAACCTTACCATCTGCACCGACCTTCTGGAAACGTGCACGAATTTTATCATGCAGCTTCAGTGCACCGGCGCTCAGTGCATATTCCACTTCACCGATAGAAGAGAAAGACGGCGCACCTTCTTTAGTCAGAGCACCTGTTGTCTCGTCATACTCGCAACGATCCGGCGTGACCTTGAATTCAGGTGTTTCAAGGCTGAGGTAATACAGCCCCAGAACAATATCCTGAGAAGGCACGATAATCGGCTTACCATTTGCCGGGCTGAGGATGTTGTTGGTGGACATCATCAGCACACGCGCTTCAAGCTGGGCCTCAAGGCTCAGCGGCACGTGCACGGCCATCTGGTCACCGTCAAAGTCTGCGTTAAACGCGGTGCAGACCAGCGGGTGCAGCTGAATAGCCTTACCTTCAACCAGCACCGGTTCAAACGCCTGAATGCCCAGACGGTGCAGCGTAGGCGCACGGTTAAGCATAACCGGATGTTCGCGGATAACTTCTTCAAGAATATCCCAAACTTCCGGACGCTCTTTTTCCACCATCCGCTTTGCAGCCTTAATGGTGGTGGCGTGGCCGTATTTTTCCAGCTTGGCGTAAATGAACGGCTTGAACAGTTCCAGCGCCATCTTCTTGGGAAGGCCACACTGGTGCAGCTTAAGTTCTGGCCCCACCACAATAACGGAACGGCCGGAGTAATCGACGCGCTTACCCAGCAGGTTCTGACGGAAACGACCCTGCTTACCTTTAAGCATATCGGACAGGGATTTCAGCGGACGCTTGTTAGCACCCGTGATAGCCCGGCCACGACGCCCGTTATCAAACAGCGCATCCACAGCTTCCTGAAGCATACGCTTTTCGTTACGCACGATAATATCGGGCGCACGCAGCTCCATCAGGCGCTTCAGACGGTTATTACGGTTGATAACGCGACGATACAGATCGTTCAGATCAGACGTGGCAAAGCGACCACCATCCAGCGGCACCAGCGGACGCAGATCCGGCGGAATAACCGGAACCAGATCCAGAATCATCCATTCTGGGCGGGAACCGCTTTCTGCAAATGCTTCAATCAGCTTCAGACGCTTAACCAGCTTCTTGCGCTTGGCTTCTGAAGTTGTTTCCTTAAGTTCCTGGCGCAGCTCTACCTTTTCGGCATCGCAGTCAATGCGTTCCAGAACTTTTTTAATGGCTTCTGCACCAATACCGACTTCAACACCCTCATCGCCATATTCATCCATGGCATCAAGGTACTGTTCTTCCGTCAGCAAGGAGTACTGCTTCAGCGGAGACGTGCCGGGTTCCAGAACCAGGTAGCTTTCAAAGTAAAGCACCTTTTCCAGATCTTTCAGCGTCATATCAACCATCAGGCCGATACGGCTAGGAAGAGACTTCAGGAACCAGATATGGGCAACCGGGCTGGCAAGCTGAATATGGCCCATGCGTTCACGACGCACCTTGGCCAGCGTGACTTCAACACCGCACTTTTCGCAGATAATACCGCGGAATTTCATCCGCTTGTATTTACCGCACAGGCACTCATAATCCTTGATCGGACCAAAGATACGTGCACAGAACAGGCCATCCCGTTCTGGCTTGAATGTACGGTAGTTGATGGTCTCGGGCTTCTTGATTTCGCCATAAGACCAGGAACGGATTTGTTCGGGCGATGCCAGCTGAATCTTGATCTGATCAAACGTCATCGCCTGGCCGGTCTGGCCAAGAATTTTCATGAGCTCATTCATGTGCCGAAGCCCCCAGCGGGAAACGGGGAGCCGAGGTTTCTACCCCGGCCTCCCCTTTGAAATAAGAACGGATAGTGGTGGCGAAATTCACCGTCACTCGGCCCCCTGCTCCAGTTCCACGTTCAGACCCAGAGACTTCAGCTCCTTGATCAGAACGTTAAAGCTTTCCGGAATACCGGCCTCAAAATCATCCTGCTCACGCACGATGGATTCATAAACTTTGGTTCGGCCAGAAACGTCATCCGACTTCACAGTCAGCATTTCCTGCAGAGTGTAAGCTGCGCCGTATGCTTCCAGCGCCCACACTTCCATTTCCCCAAAGCGCTGACCACCAAACTGCGCCTTACCACCCAGAGGCTGCTGTGTAACCAGCGAGTATGGGCCGATAGAACGTGCATGGATCTTGTCATCAACAAGATGGTGCAGCTTGAGCATGTAGATGTAACCGACCGTTGTTTTACGCTCGAACGGCTCGCCTGTGCGTCCGTCAATCAGCTGAGACTGACCGGATTTATCAACACCAGCTTTTTCAAGCATGGCTTCAATATCCGGAATGGAAGCACCATCGAACACAGGAGTTGCAATCGGCACGCCTTTACGCAGGTTATTGGCCAGTTCAACCAGCTCATCATTGCTCATATTTGCAATGTCTTCGCTGTAAACCTTATCCCCGTACACATCCTTCAGGCGATCCAGCAGTTCCTGACGTTTTTCGCCATTACGCTGGTATTCATCCACCATATCGCCGATGCCACGGCCAATTTTGGCACAAGCCCAGCCCAGATGGGTTTCCAGAATCTGCCCCACGTTCATACGTGAAGGCACACCCAGCGGGTTCAGCACCAGATCAACAGCCGTGCCATCTTCCAGGAACGGCATGTCTTCAACTGGCACAACGCGGGAAACCACACCCTTGTTACCATGACGACCGGCCATTTTATCCCCGGGCTGCAGCTTACGCTTAACAGCCACGAAAACCTTGACCATCTTCATCACGCCAGGTGGCAGTTCATCACCACGCTGCAGCTTTTCAACCTTGCTTTCAAAACGTGCCTGAATACGGGCAATAGCCGCATCAAATTCACGCCGCAGGGTTTCAAGCTCGGCCATTACACTGTCAGAGGCGACAACGATCTGGCGCCACGTAGCACGCGGGTGCTCATCCAGAACCGCATCCGTGATTTCGGTTCCGGAGCGAATGCCCTTGAACCCAGCACCAGCAACCTGCCCCAGCAGTTTTTCACGCAGACGGCTATAGAAAGAGCGTTCCTGAATAGCGCGTTCATCGTCACGATCTTTGGCCAGACGTTCGATTTCCGCACGTTCAATAGCCATGGCGCGTTCGTCTTTATCCACACCACGGCGGGAGAACACGCGCACATCAACGATTGTACCAGACGTGCCAGGCGGCAGACGCAGGGACGTATCACGCACATCGGAGGCTTTTTCACCAAAGATGGCACGCAGAAGTTTTTCTTCCGGTGTCATCGGGCTTTCACCCTTTGGCGTCACCTTACCGATCAGAATATCACCCGGATTAACTTCGGCACCTACGTAAACAATGCCGGCTTCGTCCAAGTTCCGCAGGGCTTCTTCACCCACATTCGGAATATCACGCGTAATTTCTTCCTGACCCAGCTTGGTATCACGCGCCATGACTTCGAATTCCTCGATATGGATCGAGGTGAAAACGTCATCCTTGGCAATCCGTTCGGAAATCAGGATGGAGTCTTCGAAGTTGTAGCCGTTCCAAGGCATAAACGCGACCAGCACGTTACGGCCCAGCGCCAGTTCACCCAGCTCCGTGGAAGGACCATCGGCAATAATATCACCGGCCCGCACATTGTCACCAACATGAACTAGCGGACGCTGGTTGATGCAGGTGGACTGGTTGGAACGAGAATATTTGCGCAGACGGTAGATATCCACACCCTGCGTAGAACCTGCTGCGTTGGTTGCACGCACCACGATACGGGCACCGTCAATCTGGTCAACCACACCATCGCGCTTGGCGACAATTGTTGCACCAGAATCACGCGCCACAGCAGCTTCCATGCCTGTACCAACCAACGGCGCATCGGAACGCACCAGCGGCACAGCCTGACGCTGCATGTTGGAACCCATCAGTGCACGGTTCGCGTCATCGTTTTCCAGGAACGGAATAAGCGCCGCAGCAACAGACACCAACTGCTTGGGAGAAACGTCACACGCTGTAACTTCTGTTGGCGGAACCAGACGGAAATCACCGTTACGGCGCACAGAGATCAGATCGCTTGTCAGCGCACCCTGATCGTTCACCTTGGCATCGGCCTGCGCAACAACCAGCTTTTCCTCTTCCATAGCGGAGAGGTACTTCCAGCCATCCTGCAGCACACCGTCTTTTACCAGGCGGTAAGGCGTTTCAATAAAGCCGTATTTGTTCACTTTGGCATAGGTTGCCAAAGAGTTGATCAGACCAATGTTCGGGCCTTCCGGCGTTTCAATTGGGCAGATACGGCCGTAATGCGTTGGGTGAACGTCACGCACTTCAAAGCCTGCACGCTCACGGGTTAAACCGCCCGGGCCAAGCGCTGAGAGACGACGCTTATGCGTAACTTCAGACAGCGGGTTGGTCTGATCCATGAACTGGCTGAGCTGAGAAGAACCGAAGAACTCACGCACAGCAGCAGCAGCTGGTTTGGCGTTGATCAGGTCATGCGGCATGACCGTATCAATATCCACAGAACCCATGCGTTCACGAATGGCACGTTCCATACGCAGCAGGCCAATGCGGTACTGATTTTCCATCAGTTCACCAACCGAGCGAACACGGCGGTTACCAAGGTTATCAATATCGTCAATCTGGCCGCGACCGTCTTTCAGGTCACACAGCGTTTTAATGGTGCGCAGAATGTCTTCTTTACGCAGCACACGCACTGTGTCCGGCACATCCATGTCCAGACGCATATTCATCTTCACGCGACCAACGGCGGAAAGATCATAGCGGTCAGGATCAAAGAACAAGCCGTTCAGCATGGCTTCGGCGGTTTCCGCCGTTGGCGGCTCACCAGGGCGCATCACACGGTAGATATCAATCAGCGCTTCATCACGCGTGCTGTTTTTATCTACCGTAAGTGTATCACGGATCCACGGACCGTTAGCTGCATCAATCGCCAGCAGAGGAAGTTCCGTAATACCGGCTTCTTCCAAGGCAGCAAGACGTGCCTCGGTGATTTCTTCACCAGCCTCACCATAGATTTCGCCAGTCTGCATATTGACGATATCATGGGCAATGTAACGGCCAAGCAGATCGATTTCACCCACCAGCACTTCACGCGTTTTTTCCGCGATCTTGCGCACCATGCGGGCCGTTAGCTTGGTTTCGGCTTCTGCCACCACCTCACCGGTTTCTGCGTCCACCAGCGGTGCCAGCAGCTTGAGACCACGGAAAGAGTCCGCATCAAATGGACGGGCCCAGCCTTTAGGTGTTTTTATGAATGTGACAGCATTATAGAAATAGGCGAGGATTTCATTGGCATCCATCCCCTTGATTTCCATAGAGTCAACATCGCCACCTTCAGCTGCTTTCGCTTTGCGTGCAGCTTCAGATGCCGCGCCTTCAAGCGCATACAACAGCGTGGTAACAGGCAGCTTACGCTTACGGTCAATACGAACGTAAAGCAGATCTTTGGCGTCAAACTCAAAGTCCAGCCAAGAACCACGGTAAGGAATAACGCGCGCAGCAAACAGATATTTGCCGGAAGAATGCGTCTTACCTTTATCATGATCAAAGAACACACCGGGTGAACGGTGCATCTGGCTAACAATAACGCGCTCCGTACCGTTTACGATAAAGGTGCCGTTGTCTGTCATGAGCGGCATATCGCCCATATAAACCGGCTGTTCCTTAATATCGCGGATGGAACGAGACCCCGTATCTTCGTCCACATCCCATACGATCAGGCGCAAAATAACCTTCAACGGTGCAGCATATGTCAGGCCACGCTGAATGCACTCTTCCACATCATACTTAGGCTCTTCAAATTCGTAGCTAACGAATTCCAGACGCCCCCGCCCCGCAAAATCGTTGATGGGGAAAACGGAACGGAATACCTCCTGCAAACCTGTTGGAGTACGCGCATCAGGCGATACATTTGCCTGAAGGAATGTCTCGTAAGACGCACGCTGCACGTCAATCAGGTTCGGCATCGGGGCGATTTCGGGAATCCGCCCGAAACTTTTGCGAATCCGCTTCCGTCCTGTGAACGATTTAGTGATTGCGTTCATCGTCGCTCCTGCCCCGCCCATTTATCTCGGACCATCATGCCCGTGGTCTTCCCGCGAGCCTGATGGTCCGACCTAATTTTGGTCTCAAGCCCATACCGGTTTTACCCGGCTCCTGTTTCAGATCAACCCGAAACAGGCAAACGGGCAGAGGCACAGCGCCCCCACCCGAAAACCTTTTTTCCCATTTCTCCGATGCCATGCATCAGAAATTTGGCAAACTTACTTGACTTCGACGGTTGCCCCGGCGTCTTCAAGAGCCTTTTTGATCTTGTCAGCTTCGTCCTTGCTGACACCTTCTTTAACGGTCTTCGGCGCACCTTCAACCAGGTCCTTAGCTTCTTTCAGGCCCAGACCGGTGATGCCGCGGATTTCCTTAATCACGTTGATCTTCTTGTCGCCAGCGCTGGCCAGAACAACCGTGAATTCGGTCTTTTCTTCAGCCGGAGCAGCAGCAGCACCAGGTGCAGCAGCAGCAACTGCTACAGGAGCAGCAGCGGAAACGCCCCATTTTTCTTCGAGCAGCTTGGAAAGTTCAGCAGCTTCAAGAACGGTCAGAGCGGACAGTTCGTCAACAAGCTTAGCAAGATCAGCCATAGTTTGACTTCCTAATATAGATACTGGTTAGCAGAACGCAACCTTCAAGCACGAAGGCAGCGCAAAATTCTTGAACATTCCCTCATACAAGGGAATGAAATCAGGCAGCTTCACCCGTTTTGGCATAGGCCCCAAAAACACGTGCAAGCTGGCCTGCCGGCGCCTGAGTAACGCTGGCGATACGCGTAGCTGGCGTGGAGATAAGACCCACGAGCTGCGCGCGCAGCGCATCAAGAGACGGCAGCTCGGCCAGAGCCTTGATTCCATCGGCGTCAAGCACCTGAGAACCAAGAGAACCACCAAGCAGCACAAGCTTGTCATTTGTTTTGGCGAACTCAACGACAGCCTTAGCCACAGCCACAGGGTCTTCAGACCACGCAAGCGCGGTCGGGCCCTGCAGCATCGGTGCGATGCCGTTGAACTGGGTCCCATCCAGGGCGAGAGTTGCCAGCCGGTTTTTAGCGACCTTATAGTTCGCACCCGCTGCACGCACCTTACGCCGCAGTTCCGTCACAGCAGCCACAGTCAGCCCGTCATTACGGGTGACCACAACCATGGACGTCTGGGCGAAAACGGCGGCCAGAGAGGCGATAAAGGCCTTCTTTTCCGTACGGTTCAAATCCCGTCTCCGTCTTGTTCCATCAAGCTTACGCCCAACAGAACGGGTTGCCCTTTAGGTTCCACCATACATAGCGGAACCCGCTCGCCTGTCCTTGAAACGGAATATCTGGCGTGCCGTAAATACGACCTGTAACCAGCATTCCCGTCTTACCGTTCGCCAACCCGAAGGTTGATTAAAACCGCAGTTGCGCACGGTCTCGGACAGGAAGAAGGAGCAGCCGTAACCACCCCTTCATGCACCACGCCAACCCGAAAGCTGGCGCAGCGTCATTCTTTCTCAGCCAGCGAAGGCAGAGAGGTCCAGCTGAACGCCCGGGCCCATGGTGGAGGACAGAGCGCCCTTCTTCATGTAAGCACCTTTTGCGCCAGACGGACGAGCCTTCTGCACGGCATCAATAAATGCACGTACGTTTTCAGCCAGCTTGTCTTCGCTGAAGGAAGCCTTGCCAACGCCAGCGTGCACGATACCGCTCTTTTCAGCACGATATTCAACCTGACCAGACTTAGCCGCTTCAACAGCGCCCTTTACGTTCATGGTCACGGTGCCCAGCTTGGGGTTCGGCATCAGCCCACGTGGGCCGAGGATCTTACCCAGACGACCCACCAGGGCCATCATGTCAGGCGTAGCAATGCAGCGGTCGAAGTTGATTTCGCCAGCCTGCACTTTTTCCATCAGATCTTCTGCACCCACGATATCTGCACCAGCAGCCTGAGCCTCTTCAGCTTTCGGGCCACGTGCAAATACAGCAACGCGCAAGGTTTTGCCCGTGCCGTTCGGCAGGGAAACAAAACCACGAACCATCTGGTCTGCATGACGCGGGTCAATACCCAGGTTCAGTGCAATTTCAACGGTTTCGTCAAACTTGGCTGTTGCGTTGCTTTTTACCAGCGCAACAGCTTCATCAACACCGTAAGCTTTACCAGCTTCAACCTTGGCACGCGCAGCGGCGAGACGCTTGTTCTTTGCCATGATAGATTAGCCCTCCACCACATCGATGCCCATGGAGCGGGCAGAGCCGATCAGCATGCGCACTGCGCCATCCAGATCGTTTGCGTTCATGTCCTGCTGTTTCTGTTCAGCAATTTCACGAAGCTGGCTCATGGTCACCTTACCAACGCTGCCACCCTTACCAACTGTCTGGCTGCCTTTGGAAATCTTGGCGGCCTTGAGCAGGAAGTAGGTGTTCGGCGGGGTTTTGGTGATGAAGCTGAACGTACGGTCTGCATATGCGGTGATAACCACCGGAATCGGCATACCAGGCTCAAGACCCTGGGTCTTGGCGTTAAATGCCTTACAGAATTCCATGATGTTCAGACCGCGCTGACCCAGTGCCGGACCAACCGGCGGGGAAGGATTAGCCTTACCAGCGGGGATCTGAAGTTTGATGTAGCCAACAACTTTTTTGGCCATATCCGGGACTCCTCAAAATGAACCCGGACCGCGGTTCTTCCGATTCCGCACCACGCACAGGGCGCAGACAAGAATCTCCCGCGTTCCGATCAGAAGTGCCGCGCTTACCGGGGCGTTGGCCGTGTGTCAAGTGGTTGTGTGTTTTTCATGCCGCCCGTCAGATCATTGGAAACCGGATCTGTCTGGGTGCTAATGCCGCCCAGTGGCGCTGCATGGCGCAGATTTTCATACTGTAAGGGCTTGAAAGGCATGATGGTTTCCTCACCATGCGGCAACTGGCTGCGAGACCACCCGCCCCCAAGGGCCCGCACAAGCTGCACACGTGCATCCACCTGCCGGGTTTGGGCCTGCACCAATGAAATGCGCGCGTTCAGTGCCGCCACCTGTGCCACCACAACATCCAGATAATTGGTAAGCCCGCCGGTATATAGCGCCATTGTCATACCCTGCGTGCGCAAGGCGGCATCTACGGCGTTGCTTTCCTGCTTTACCTGCGTTTTTAAACGATTGGTGCGCGTGAGGTTATCTTCCACTTCCTGAAAGGCATCCAGCACCGTGGCACGGTAAAGATCTTCCGTTTGCCGATAGCCCGACCACGTGCGCTGCAATTCTGCACGCCGCAAGCCACCCTGGAATAACGGCAGCACAGCTTGCGCCCCAAACTGGTACATAGCGTTGTACAATGAGGCCAGATCGAACCCGTTATCCATAAAGCCTGTCATGGCGTTAAACGTAACGTGCGGATAAAACGCCGCGCGGGACACACCAATGGCCCTATTAGCCTGAGCCATACGCCGTTCTGCCGCGGCAATATCTGGCCGGCGTTCCAGCAAGGTAGAGGGCAGCGCCACGGGTGGTTCTTTATCCGCAAATGTCAGCTTGGTAACCGGCGCGATATGGAACGAGGCCGGAGCCTGATTGACCAGCACGGCAATGGCATGTTCCATCACATCGCGCTGGGTGCGAATATCTGTTTCCTGCGCCTGTGTTGTGTAAAGCTGGGCTTCTGCGCGGGAGACATCCATGCCCGGTGCAATAGCTCCGGCCAGACGCATGCGCGTAACCTGCACGGCTGTTTGGTAATACCGGATAGAATCCTTGTACACCGCATCCTGCGCATCCAACCCGCGCAGAATAACGTAATCCGATGCCAGTTCAGCCTGTAGGCTCAATCGTGCCGAGGCGTAATTTGCAGCATTTTCCTGCACGCCCTGCTTAGCCATACGAATACGGTTACGGATGGCAGACCAGAAATCCGGCTCCCACGTGGCTGTGGCTGAATACTGCTCGGACGACATATACATCGGCCCGGTTGCCCCAGCCCCACGCCAAAGCCTGTGTTGCGAGCCTTTATATTTTTCTCCGCTCGCAGCCCCATTCAACTGCGGATAGAGGTGGGATTTGGCCTCCGCCGCCATATCGCGCGATTGCATGAACGCCTCAGCCTGCGCCTGCAAATCCGGGTTCAGGCGCATGGCCTGATCTTCCAACTGGTTCAGCACCGGGTCACCCAGCATTGTCCACCAATCTGGGCGAATGGCATCATCCGATGGATGCGCGGGCTTCATCACCCCCTGCCCGCTCCAGTTATCGGGCAGCACAAATTGCGCGGGCTTGTAACGTGGGGCCATATCACACCCAGCCAAGGCTGATGTGGCCACCCCCACCAACAAAATATGCGTAACGTGACGCGGCAGAATGTTTCCCTTCCTCATGGGCGGGCCCCGGCTTCAGATGCATCCGCACTGTCATCAGGCATCGCGCGGGTATCATCCCCTTCTTCCTGTTCGGAGGATTTTGTGGGGGAAACTGGCTTTTGGGGTTCCTGCTTTTTGGCCGCAGGCGGTGTGCTGGGCATGTTATAGCCGGGAGTGCCTTTAACAATGCGCACCTCCTGCCCATCCAGCAGACCAGCAGATGGGTTGTTAATAACCCGATCCGTTTTTTTCACACCGCGCAGAATCTGCACCGTTGTGCCGAAATTGGTGCCCAGCGTGACACTGACAAGATGCACGTGGTTGGTATCGTCCACCAATGCAACCTGTGTACCTTCCGCCCTGAACACAATGGCGCCCAGCGGCAGAATCAGCTCATCCGTATCACCGGGAGCATGGAACGTGGCTGTGGCGTAGGAATTGGGCCAGAGCTCTCCTGATTTATTATCCAGTGTCAGTTCTGTGGTGACGGTACGGGTAGAGGCATTAAAGGCCGAAGCCGTGGCCAAAAAATGTGCCCGGAATGTGCGTTCAGGATATTGCGGGATACTTAAATCTGCCTCCAGCCGAGGGGAGATAATATCTGCATAATCCTGCGGCACGGCCACAAACACACGCATGGCATGCACATCTGCCACACTAAACAGCTCAGTGGCATTACCGTGGGCATCTACATCCCCTCGCCCGGCGTTGACGTAATCCCCCACATCCGCCAGGCGCGATGTGACGACACCATCAAACGGCGCAACAATCTTTTTGAACGCCTCCAACGCAGCATAACGTTCCACATCATGCTGGGCAGCTTCCACCTCGGCCTTCTGGGCTTCGGCATTGGCCGCCTGCACGTCCACTTCCTGCTGAGAAACAGCTTGCGTGCCCTGCAGGGCCTTCCAGCGTTTTGCTGTAATCTGGGCTAGCTTGTACCGCGCCAGCGCCACATTCAGGTTGGCTTTGGCAGCGGCAAACTGAGCATCCAGCCCCGGCGTATCAATTTCGGCCAGCACATCGCCCGCCTTCACCTTGGCGCCAAAGTCTTTGTACCACATTTTCACATAGCCAGAGACCTGCGCATAAATGGGCGCCTGATACCATGCAGCTATATTGGCTGGCAGGGAAAGCGTGCGTTCATCTGGCCCCGGCTGGGGAAAGATAACCTGCACAGATGGAATGGCGTTATGTGCCGTTTCGTGCGCCAGATTAACATACTGCGTGTGGCGTTGAACAATGCCCACCACTGCCAGCAGGATAGCAACCCCGCCAACAGCCACAAACCCGATCTTGCGTTTACGTGTGCTGCCAGCCGGCGTGGGAGATTGAGGCCCTGAAGCGTCTGGATGCTCTTGGGTCATGCGGCAGCTTCCTCTTGTTCGGTTTCATGCGGTTTTTTACGTGTGTGCAGCATGGCAAATACGCAGGGCACGAACAGCAACGTGGCAACAGTTGCCACCATCAGGCCGCCCATAACCGCCTTACCCAAGGGTGCGTTTTGCGAATTACTTAAAGACATGGGCAACATGCCAATAATCATGGCGGAGGCTGTCATCAGCACGGGGCGAATACGCTCAAACCCGGCTTCCAGCGCAGCCTTAATGGCATCACCGTGCTCTTCCAGCCGTTCACGCGCAAAGGCCACCACCAAAATGGCGTTGGCCGTGGCCGTGCCCATGCACATAATGGCCCCTGTAAGTGCTGGCACAGAAAGCGTGGTGTGCGTCAGAAACAGGCTCCATGAAATACCAGCCAGCGCACCGGGCAATGCGGTGATGATGATGAACGGGTCCAACCAGGACTGAAAGTTCACCACAATCAGCAGGTAAACCAGCAGCACGGACATGGCCAAGCCACCCAGCAACTGCACATAGGCACTGTTCATGGTGACAGCCTGCCCCAGCACGCTGAGGGAGGAACCATGCGGCAGATTTCCCTGAGCCTCATCTACAATACGCGCCACCTCGCGCGAGACGGTGCCAAGATCTATCCCTTCGTTTGTGGCGTAAATATCAAACACCGGCATGATGTTGTAATGCGCCACCTCCGCCGGGGTGCCGATCTGGTCGATCTTGCTGAGCCCACCCAGAATCTGCGGGTCTTGGCCAGATGGGTTGCCATCCCCTTTATCAACAGGCGTGATTTCCAGATCATTCATGGTCTGGAGGAAGGGGGCTGGCGTTTGAATATCGATCAGATGCGAGACACCTGTTTTTGTATCCAGCCAATACACCTGCCCGACCTGAGAACTGCCGGACAGAGAAACCAGCGCGTTATTGGCCACATCGGATTCTGTAATGCCGGTGCCCAACGCATAGGTGCGGCGGGTATTCACCATCAGGGTTGGCGTTGTCATGGGCTGTTGCACAAACACGTCTGTCAGGCCCGTAACATGGCGCAGGCGTTCTGCCAGACGGTTTGCAAAACGGAAGTTTTCCGACAGGTTGCGCCCAACCACCTGCACATCAATAGGAGATGGCAGACCGAAGTTCAGGATTTTGGCTGTCAGATCCCCCGGCAGGAAGGAGAACTGCGTGCCAGGGAACTTCATGTTGAGGTTATGACGCAAAAGCCGCCGATATTCCGCCACAGGGGATGCCGGATTTTTAAGCGAAACCGTAATATCGCAATCCTGCGTGCCCACGGTTGGCGTTGGAATATAAGCCTGATTCAGCGGGCTGAATGGTAGGCCGCAGTTATCAACCAGCCCTTCCACCTGCCCCGGCAGTGTGCGTTCGATCTCATCATTCACCAACTGAGAAATCTTGCCGGATTCCTCCAGCCTTGTGCCAATAGGCGCACGCATATGCAGGGCAATGGCATCGGAGTTTACTTCGGGGAAGAAATCCTGCCCCACAAAGAACAGCAGCCCCAGAGAGCCAAGCGAGCACAGCACAAACACCGGCACAAAAGTGCCACGCGTTGCCACCAGATGCGAAAGCAGTTCGTGATAGCGATACCGGAACTGCTCAAACTTGTGCTCAAACCCACGCTGAAAGCGGCCAAAAATGGTTTTGGGTTCCTGCGGGCCATGTGCATGGGCCGCCACCTGTGCCGCCAGCATGTATTTGGCCATGGTGGGCACCAGTGTTCGGGACAGAATGAAAGAGGCGATCATGGCAAAAATGATGGCTTCTGCCATTGGCATGAACAGCCAGCCTGCAACGCCCGTCAGCTGGAACAGCGGCATCCACACAATACAAATGCACATGGTGGACACAAAGGTGGGAATAACAATCTGGTTGGCGGCATCAATAATGGCCGTCTCCAGATCCTTCTCCATCTCAAGGTGTGCATCGATATTTTCGATCATCACCGTGGCATCATCCACCAAAATACCCACGGCCAGCGCCAGGCCACCCAGTGTCATGACGTTGATGGTCTGCCCAGCCCAGCCCAGCCCGATAACAGAGCACAGCATGGCCAGCGGAATGGAGGTGGCAATAATAACGGTGGAACGCCAGGAGCCCAGAAACAGCAGCACCACAAGTCCGGTCAGGCAGGCGGCGGTCAGCATTTCGCGCACCACGTCCTGCACGGATTCCTTCACGAAGGTGGAGGCATCATTCAGGATCTTGATGCTCACACCTTCAGGCAGGGTTTTTACAATGCCCGGCAGCAGCTTTTTAACCCCCGCCACAACATCCAGCGTAGAGGCATCACCGCTTTTCATAATAACGATCAGAACGCCCTGCTGCCCTTTAACCAGCACAAGGTTGGTTTGTGGCGGCCCACCTGCATGCACCCATGCCACATCCTGCAAGCGCACCACGGCATCCCCCACCTGTTTGATGGGGATCATGTTCAGCTCTTCCATGTTTTTGGGAGAGGCGTTGGTCTGAACCATCCAGTCAAACGGACCAATGCGCTGGTCACCCGCTGGCAGCACAATGTTCTGGCTGTTCAGCGCGCGTGAGACATCTACCGGAGAAAGCCGATGCGCCAGCAGCTTAACCGGGTCCAGATCCACCATGATATTGCCCGGCTGCCCCCCGTAAGGGTTGGGAATGGCAGCCCCCGCCACCGAAACAAGCGCCGGGCGGATAAGGTTGGAGGACATGTCGTAAATCTGTGAGGCCGTCATGGAGGTGGAAGACACCTGCAACGTCACAACCGGCACAGAGGACGCGTTATAAGCCAGCACCAGCGGTGGCGTAGAGCCTGTGGGCATCTGCTTGATAACTGTCTGCGATACCGAGGTAATCTGGGTTTGCGCCACAGATGTATCCGTACCGGGCTGGAAGTAGATCTTCACAATCCCACGGCCGTAATACGACTGGCTCTCGATATGCTCGATATTATTCACGGTCGCGGTCAGGGCGCGCTCGTAATAATACACCACGCGGCCAGACATATCCTCGGGCATCAGGCCCGTATACGTCCAGACCACCGCCACAACAGGAATACGAATGCTGGGGAATACGTCTGTAGGCGTGTTGAAGATCCCCCTGATTCCGAACACCAGAATCAGGATGGAAAGCACCACAAACGTATACGGCTTTTTAAGCGCGGTAACGACAATTTCGTTCATGCGCTCCAACCTTGCACGGTTAGAGACGCTGCATTGCAGACAGGCAGATTTGGCATGGTTTTATCGTTACATACATATCTGCGGCCCGCCAACATCATTACGTGCAATCTTCAACCTTTTGTAAAAAAGCGGATGGAAAGGTAATTCTGAAACAGGTGCCAACACCCTGCGCCCCTGTTTCAATGGTAAGGTGGGCTTCGTGCAGATGCGCAATGGCACACACAAGGCTAAGCCCCAGCCCGCTACCCGGCACATGGCGGCTTTTGTCCGACCGATAAAAGCGTGAAAGCACAGCTTCTCTTTCTGTCGGGGCAATACCTACACCCGTATCCATAACAAACAGGGTTGCCGCCCCGTTGATACGCTGTGAACCCAAAACAATGCGCCCACCTTCTGGTGTGAATTTGATGGCGTTATCAACCAGATTGGCCAAAAGCTCGATCAACAAGTGCCGGTCTCCCCATACAAAGCAGGGGGCTTCACCCTCCTTTGCAACCAGCACTTTATCTTCCATTTCAGCTATGGGTTCATACAAATCAAATACGTCTGCCACCAAATCGGCTAAAAGAACCTGCCCAAAGCCCGCTTTTCTGCGGCTATTCTCTATTTCTGCAATGCGCAATAATGCGGTGATAATACCCAAACACTGGTCCAGATCATCCACCGCGCGCCCTACCGCGGCCTCTAACGCCACCGGGTCTGTGCCTGCAGAAAGGGCGCGCTCCAATCTGGCACGCACGCGGGAAAGAGGGGTGCGCAAATCATGCGCGATATCGTTTCCCACCTCCCGCATATCGTCCATCAGCCGCTCCAGCCGGTCCAACATGCGGTTCACACTGCCTGCCAGGCGCTCCAGATCATCCCGCTCCTTGGCGGCGGGCAGACGTTCATGGATATCACCGGCCATAATGCGGTCTATGGCTTCGTGCATTTCCTTTACGCGGGAAAGTGCACGGTGGCTGAGCACAATTCCCAGAAACAGCGCGAACACAAAAGTGGGAATAGCCGCCACCAACATGGTGTGGCGCAGCATAAGCTTTTGTTCGGAAAGCAGATGGAAACTGCGCCCCAACACCAAAATGGTGCCATCTGGCAGTGTTTCTGCCAACACACGTAAGGGGTACGAATCCCCTTCTTCGGGGTAGATTTCTACGTTATGGGGCTTGCCATCAGCCTTCAGCCCCTTTGGCCACGTACGCAGATCCCCTGCAATAAGGGCATGGCCAGAATCAAACAGCCCGGCACTGTTAATGATAAGCCGCAGATCATCCGTGGCGCGGCGGCGAATCACATATTCCAGATGTTCGGGAGACATCTGGGCCAGCAGTTCGGCCTCACCTTTCAGCAACTCGGTGGAACGGCGAGATTCCACAGCCTCAAGCTGCGCGTAAACCAAGCCAAACTGCATGACCATCACCCCCGCCATGGCAGCCAGCGCCATAAGGGTGATACGGAAGGTAGCTGTGCGAAAAAGCTCAGTCAGGAACACGCAGCCGGAATCCCGTTCCGCGAATACTCTCGATCAACGGTTCCTCTCCCGGCCCATCAATTTTCCGCCGCAGCTTGCCGATATGCACATCCACCAGATTGGTGCGCGGAATAAACCGATACTGCCACACATCTTCCAGCAACATGGACCGTGTGAGCACCTGCCCCGGCCTGCGCATAAGGTATTCAAGCAAGCGGAATTCACGCGGCAGCAGCTCAATTTCCCGCCCATCGCGCCAGACACGGCGTTCTATCAGGTCCATATCAATTGGGCCCAGATGCAGCTTGGTGCTGCGCGTATCATCCGGCCGGCGCAACAGGGCCTCTATACGGGCCACCAGCTCTTCTATGGCAAAAGGCTTGGTAAGATAATCATCCCCACCGGCCTTAAGGCCGGTTACCCGATCATCCACCGCAGAAAGGGCAGAAAGCACCAGAACCGGCAGGCGTATGCCCTGCTGGCGCATGGTTTCTATAACGCTCAAACCATCCAGACCGGGCAAAAGACGATCCACCACCATAACATCGGCCTCTAGCCGTAAGGCGGCTTCCAGCCCGGCATCTCCTGTGGCTTCATGCAGCACCTTAAAACCGCGGGCTGTCAGTTCAGCTGCAATTTCTTCGGCTATGGTGCCATCATCTTCTACCAGAAGCACCGTTTTCCCATTGGGTGAGAAAAAATCGGTATCTTCCTTGAGCATATCTGCTGTTCCATTCATCTGTTACCCTGATGCCGTCCCATTTGAATCAACACCAGTAAATTCAATTTCAGACTCTTCCGTTCCGGCGGCATTGTCTTCCGGTTCATCCAGTTCACGCAACTTGCGGCTGACCGAACGTGTACGCCTGCGGGCTTCCTCGATAGAAAAGGACATAGCCTGTGCATTGCGCGCCAGTTTATCCAGCACGCCATCCATCTTGATCATTTCCTGCCGCGTGGCCCCCAGCAGGCGCGCTATGGTTTCTGTCCGCTCTTCCAGCGCAAGTGTAACGTACCCCAAATGGATTGTGCGCAACATGGCTGGCATAAGGGCAGGCCCCATAACCATAACCCGAAACTGCCGCCCCAGATCATCAATAAGCCCCGGCATACGTGCCACTTCTGTATATAACCCATCTGTGGGCAGATATAGTACCGCAAACTCCACCGTTTTAGGCGGGTGAATATATTTGCTGGAAATCTTGCGCGCCTCTAGCCGCATGGTGTTTTCCAGAGATTTGCGGGCCGCCTTTTCTGCTGCTGTATCGCCTTCATCTGCAGCATTTAACAACCGCTCATAGGCTTCTGTGGGAAACTTGCTATCTACTGGCAACAAGGGCGGCGTGCTGGATTTAACCGGCATGCGTATGGCAAATTCCACCACGTCATTCCCGTTACCAATCCGCACATTGCTTTCATACGTACCGGGCGGCAGCACATCATCCAGAATGGCGCGTAACTGGGCTTCCCCCCACCCGCCACGGGTTTTGACATTGCTGAACAGGCGTTTGAGGTCTCCTATCTGGCCTGTCATGGCCCTTACCTCACCCATGGCCTTCTGCATGGCAGAAAACTGCTCCAGCACACGCTGGAACGATGTTTGCATCTGCTGCTCTACAGCTTCGTGCAACTGTTCCGTAACGGCACGGCGGATAGAGGCAAGCTGCTGGGCAGATGTATCTGCCAGATTACGCAGGGCTTCGGCCTGTGCAGCGCGGGCTTCGGCCTGTTCTCGGCCCAGCCCTCCGGCCAGCGCGCCAAGCTGTTCTGCCAACTCCGTGCGCATGCGTTCAATGCGCCCACCCATGGCGCGTTCCATTTCCACCATGCTGTTGCGCTGGGCCGCAATATCAGAACGCGCAGTTGCGGCCTCCCGCTCTACCAGAACATACAACCGCGCCAGCAGGTCTGCATCCGTGCCACCACCGGATTTAGGGCGTAGCAAAATGGTAAGGCCCGCCCCAAGCAACAGGGCGCACACAGCAACACTCAAAAGAACAATTATGGAACTCATGCCTCGTTTTGTCTTATGTCCGCAGCAAGAGCAAGCACCAGAAACGCATAGATTGCCCACCAGAACAGCTTTATCGCGGCACCGTAATGACAATCGACCACAGGCAGTGGTATGACCTGCCCCTTCGCCTGCCCTGCGTGCAGAACATGCGCTGCGTGGCAGGCCATTTAAAACATATCATTCAGGTGGCGGGTTTAAATAACACCGTGCCTTTTCCAGACAGGAGAACAATAAGAGTGAACACGGCACAGCGCATTCGCGGCATTGTGGCAGGTTCCGCAGGTAACCTGCTGGAATATTTTGATTGGTATGTTTATTCCTCTTTTACCATTTACTTTGCGCATGCCTTTTTCCCGCACGGAAATCCTACCGTAGAACTGTTAAATGCAGCCGCAGTATTTGCTGTGGGTTTTTTCATGCGCCCTGTGGGCGGGTGGCTTTTGGGCATGGCGGCGGATCGATATGGCCGGCGCAGTGCGCTCACCATTTCCGTGCTCACTATGTGTTTAGGGTCCTTGGCCATTGCCGTGTGCCCGACTTATGACCAAATCGGCCTTGCCGCCCCGCTGCTACTGTTAATTGCGCGCCTGCTGCAAGGCCTGAGCCTTGGTGGCGAATACGGGGCATCTGCCACCTATCTGGCAGAAGTAGCTACACCGGAACATCGCGGATTCTGGTCTGGCTTTTTGTATGTCACGCTGGTTATGGGCCAGCTTTTAGCGCTTGTCCTGCTCCTGCTCATGCAATACGTGCTGCTGACACCACAGCAGATTGCAAGCTGGGGCTGGCGCGTGCCGTTTCTGATCGGTGCCTTGGGCGCTGTGCTGGTGTTCTGGCTGCGCCGCCAGATGACAGAAAGCGACAGCTTTAAAAGCGCACACACGGAAGAAGAAAAAGGCGGTATTCGCGTTCTTCTGCACCATTGGCGGGCGGTGCTGACAGTATGCGGCCTAACACTTGGGGGCACCGTAGCGTTTTATACCTACACCATTTACATGCAGAAATATCTAGCCAACACGCTGGGCTTTCCCAAGGAAACGGCAACCCTTATTTCTACCGCCAGTCTGGTTGTTTTTGCCGCCATGCAACCTGTTTTTGGCGCCATTTCCGATAAGATTGGCCGCAAGCCGCTGCTGTTGTTTTTTGGCTTTGGCGCCACTTTTGGCACCATTCCGCTACTGCATGTGCTCGCCACTGCTTCATCCCCATGGGTGGCTTTTGGCCTGATTGTTACGGCGCTGTTTATTGCGTCTGGCTACACATCCATTAACGCCATTGTTAAGGCAGAACTGTTTCCAACCCGTATTCGCGCTTTAGGGGTGGCTCTGCCTTATGCACTTACGGTTTCCATTTTTGGGGGCACCACGGAATATATTGCCCTGTGGTGCAAGCAGATCGGCCATGAAAGCTGGTTTGCCGGTTATGTTTCCATTTGCGCAGCGGTTACCCTGTTTACAGTTTTACGCCTGAAACTGGCAGACCGCATTACCACCCCAGCCCACTAAAACCTTGCACACGGCATACTGCTTACGTTGAATATGCAGTATGCCGATTATGAGCACTCCAAGTACGTACCTTGGGGTTTCATAAAATAAGCATACAAAATAACGCCGCGGATACGCCTTTAATTTGCCATAAGACGCGCCATTATTTGAGATGAGACAAAGAACGCAGGTGTAATCCTGTTTCAAGGAGGCTCATTTCATGCGCCAGATAACCAAACTTCTGATGGCCCTGCCCGTTATTGCCGGTCTTGGCTTGGCAAGCGTGCCCGCGGCGCAGGCGCAACCCGGCCCACATATGATGGGCGGCCCTGGTTGGGGCGGTGGCCCGCGTGGCGGGCCGGGTGGCCCCGGTTGGGGTGGCCCCAGAGGCGGCTATTATCATCATCGTGGCCCCGGTGGTGGTGCTATTGCCGGGGCTCTTATTGGCGGATTGGCCGTAGGGGCCCTGGCAGGCGCCACAATGGCTGGCGGGCCGCCGGTAGCTTACGCACCGCCGCCACCACCTCCGCCACCAGCTTACGTGGTACCCGCCGTACCTGTTATGCCCGGCCCGGGTTATGGCTATTACGGCCCCCGTGGATATTACCAGACATGGTAATCTGCCAGACGATTACAGCTGAAGCCTGAAACCAAAAAATCAGGCGCTGCCCGCCAATGCGCGGGCAGCTTCTAGCACAGCTTCAACATGGCCCGGCACTTTCACCTTGGGCCAGATATGCGCAATTTTACCATCCGCCCCAATCAGGAAAGTTGTGCGCTCAATACCCATATACTGGCGGCCATAATTGGTTTTTTCCACCCACACGCCGTAGGCCTCTGTCACGCTGCCAGATTCATCTGATGCCAAGGGAAATGTCAGGTCATATTTGGCTGCAAAGGCATCCAGCTTTTTTACCGGATCGCGCGAAACGCCAATAACGGTCAGGCCAGCCTTATCAAAATCCTTTAGGGCCTCATTAAATCCGCAGGCTTCCTTTGTGCATCCGGGTGTGTCTGCCTTGGGGTAGAAATACAGAACAAACGGCTTGCCCTTAAAATCTGCCAACGTCACCTTACGGCCACCACTTGCTTCCATATTAAATGCCGGAGCAGCGTCCCCTACCTTAAGCGTGTGTTTTTCCGTCATGCTTGGTTTCCTTCTTTTAAAAGCTCTTACGCCAGAGTGAACGTGCCAGATCAGCAAGCTGTTCCGGCTCCCAACCCGGCTTATTCCACCGGGCCAACCAGCCGGGCAAAAACTGCATGCACATCACGCGCCAGAATGTTTGCCTTTTCAATCAGATCCGGCAGGGTTTCCAGTTTCATGGCTTTCAGCAGCACGTTTAACGATGCCGAGGCCAGATCTCGCTCCAGATCAACTGGCGGCGTTGCCCCACACAGCAGCCGCAACACGGCCTGAAGCTGACGCCAGAAC
The DNA here is from genome assembly GCF_004014775.2 of Acetobacter oryzoeni. Taxonomy (NCBI): domain Bacteria; kingdom Pseudomonadati; phylum Pseudomonadota; class Alphaproteobacteria; order Acetobacterales; family Acetobacteraceae; genus Acetobacter; species Acetobacter oryzoeni. Next base: position 855,409 of record NZ_CP042808.1, on the reverse strand, counting down.
AACTCGGCCTGCTTTAAGAACTGGGCATCTTCAGCACCCAGCAACCCTGCCTTTTCCAGCCGCCCCAACGCCAAACGCGTGCTTACATCCCGCACAGCACCATTTGCGCCAATCAGCTGATAAATCTGGGCAATAAACTCCACATCTATCAGCCCACCCAGCCGCCGTTTTACATCCCACACAGAAGATGCGGGCAGGTCTCGCGCCAAACGTGCGCGCATGGCGCAGGCATCTTTCAGCAGTGTTGCGCGAGATGCTGGCTGGGCGCGCAAACGGCCATCCAGAATGGCCTCCAGATCTTGCCGTAAAACACGCTTCAATTCTACTGGAGCCGCTACAATACGCGCACGGGTGAGAGCCATGCACTCCCATGTCCATGCGGATTCTGTGTGGTAACGCAAAAAAGCAGGGCGTGAGACAGCAACCGGCCCCGCTGCACCGGAGGGACGCAACCGCATATCCACCGCGTATAAGGGCCCTTCTGGCCCCGGAGCTGTCAGCGCGGCAATAAAGGCATGGGCAAGCCGCGTGTAATACTGCGCCACCCCTACAGACCGTAGGGCAGAAAATAGCGGGCGCTCTGCTTTTGTATCGGCCTGCGGCACCTCGCTGGCCTGTACATCTTCGGGGTGATCAAACACCATCAGCAAATCAAGGTCCGACCGCGGCATCATCTCGCGCGAGCCGGCTTTGCCGAGTGCCACAATGGCCATGCCACCACCCGGAACATGCCCGTAGCGGCGCGTGTGCTCGACCTCCACTGCATGTTTCACAATGGTGATAATGGTATCTGCCAGCACCGTGCGCTGCTTTTCGGCCTCGTTTTCCGTCATGCGGCCTTCCAGCAAGGCAACGGAAAGGCGGAATTCCTCACCACGCAAAAGCGGGCGCAGAGCTGTTACCAACTCTTCAACATCTGCCATTTCCTCCGCCAGATGCTGAAGGCGCGCCACAACCGTGCGCCCTTCCTCTGGCTCGGATTCCAACAGCCCTTCCAGCGCAGAGGGCTTGTCTGCCAGATAATCTGCCAGAAAAACCGAGGCATCAAAGATATTGGCAATACGGTCCACCAACGCCGGATTGCGTTCAAACAGGGAAAGAAGCTGCACCCCGGCGTGTTGCCGCGCCAGCAAGGCATCAAACCGGCGTAAACAGGCCAGCGGATTGCTGCGTGCACCAAAACTGGCCAGCAATGTTGGCAACAACACACGCAACAACGCATGTGCACGCTCAGACCGCAGGGCCCGCAAGCCATTACCGCGCCAGCGGGTGAGCACCTGTGTGGCTTCCTCCACCTGTTCGGGCGGGAAGCCGTGCTTTTGCAACAGTTCTGCCGTTTGCCCATCTTCCGGGCCGGGCACCAGCACACTGCCTTCCACTTCTTCCGGCTGGGCGGAATGCAACACAAAATGGCGTTCAAAAATACGCCGTGCCTTACGCATACGGGGCAACATATCCAGCGCCAGAACTTCGGCGTCTGGATAATTCATGAAGATGGCAAAAGCCTCAAACCCTTCCCGCGTCTCTGGCAGACTGTGGGTTTGGTGGTCGGCCCGCATTTGCAAGCGGTGCTCTGCATCACGCAAAAAGCGATAGGTGCGGGCCAGAACCTCAGCTTCTTCCCGTGGCAAGCGGCCTGAACCTACAAGTTTTTTAAGTGCGCCAAAGGTGGTTTTGTCCCGCAATGCAGGCTCGCGCCCACCCCAGACAAGCTGCATGGCCTGCGCAATAAATTCAATTTCACGAATACCGCCCTGCCCCAGCTTGAGGTTATGGCCCAGCAGCCATTCTATGCTGGCGGAAGGATCTGCCAGCACGGCATCTGGCAGGGTACTTAAATCTGTGCGGCCCGCCTTACGGTAACGGTCAATCCGGGCCTTCATGTCATGCAGATCATCAATCAGCGCAAAATCCAGATGTCTGCGCCAGATGAATGGCCGAATAGCCGCCAAAAAACGCCGCCCCAGCGTAAGATCCCCCGCCACGGGGCGCGCTTTTGTCATGGCCGCGCGCTCCCACGTTTGGCCAAGGCTTTCATAATATAGGGTGGCCGCCTGCACTGTTACAGCCGGAGGGGTGGAGGATGGATCGGGCCGTAATCTTAAATCTGTGCGAAAAACGTATCCATTGGCATCTCGTGCTTCCATCAGGCTGACAAGATCGCTAGTCATACGCACGAACACACGCCGCACTGTGTCCGACTGAGGGTACGCTGTGGGATCATACAGCACCATCAGGTCTATATCGGATGAAAAATTCAGCTCCCGCGCGCCCAACTTGCCCATGGCCAGAATTACAAAGCCGCAGCCCTGCGCGGGCTGTTCCGGGTTTGGTAAAGCCAGCTGCCCAGCCTGAAAGGCACACCACAGCAAATGCCTGACAGCCAGATCCAGCGCGGTATCAGCCAGACGGCTAAGAGCATGCGTAACTTCTTCCAAAGACCAGAAGCCGCCCAGATCCGCCACAGCGCAAATAAAAGCTATGCGTTTTTTTGTATGCCGCAAAAAAGCAGCGACACACTCTCGCCCCGATGTTGTGTCAAACTCCGCGCATGTTGCAAACGCATCCTGCACACAAATGTCCGGCCCCTGTTCCAGCAGGGCTGCAAAGGCCAGAACATCTTCACGCGCCAGATCAGCCAGATACGGGCTGTTGCCCCCAAGGCAGGCCAGCAGTTCCCGCGCGCCAGGCTGTATCATGACGGATTCTGCAATGCCCGCTTCCTGCGCCAGAGCCAGCATATCCTGCGTAAACAGTTCGGCCGCACGTTTATCAGCCGGGGCGGGCCAGTCTGCATCTGGCCACATGCGGGAACCATGCCCTCTAGGTTGCCTTACGTCTCGAAAAAGGGAATGGTCTGCCTGCGTCATGATCTGGCCCGTGCTGTGAACAATAAAGGCTTGCTGCGTTGACTTCCAACGGTCAAGACACCACGCGCCCACGGCGCACAAAAACCCGGCGATTTCTGGTCTATGGTGCCTATGCCATGGTTGGGCTGCCGCTTGTGGGTACAGCCTTGCTGTTTGCGCGCATGGCGCTGGGGCCAGTAAATGTTACGCCACTGGCGCGCCCCTTTTTGCCTGTTACCGTTATTTCTGGCGGCAAAAAGCAGCCTCCTGTTGCCACATTGGGGCTTAGCCGCGCTTATCTGGAATGGAACGGTATGCGCGATGGCCTTACATCGCCGCTCATGCTTGTTCTGCAGGATATTGCGGTTAAAGGGCCGGACCGCACAGTTGTTGATACCGTGCATGAGGCCCACGTTACGCTGGATACACTAGCCTTGGTGCACGGCGGCATTGCCCTGCGCGCAGTGGAATTGGAAGGCGTAAACCTTGCCCTCCGCCGCGGCAAAAACGGGGCTGTGGGGTTTGATTTTGATACCCCGCCTTCTGCTGGGGCAAGTGATAGCGGAAGCGTAGATACCGCCGGGCTGGACCGTGCCGTTATCTCCCACGCCATTGTGCGCATGAATGACCAGTTAACTGGCACGCACTGGGTAGCTTCTCCGCTAGATGCCACGCTGCATATGGCCTCGGCCCAAGGCAAAAAGGGCCTGACAGGTGCCGTGCAATTTGCCGTAACGGGGGAAGAAAACCCTGATTGCCACATAGAGGTAAAAGCCAACAGCCTGCCAGATTCAGATGGCAAGGGCATTACATGGCATCTGGCAACCAATGCCGTTAAGCCTTCCAGCTTTTCCCATATCTCGCATGATCTGCAACACATCAGAACGCCTATAGCGGTTACGTCTGATGTCAATTTCCTGCCTGCGCCGGGTTCGGATTGGCTGATGCCGGGAGCAATGGACCTGCATGCAGATGCACAAAGCGGCAAGGTAACCGCCGCCGGGGCGCGTTACTTTTTAAACGGTGGTTCTGCCAATATTACCCTACGGCTGGACCATCTTAAGGATGGCAGCACACCTGCGCATATTATTGTCCATAACATTACCGCAAACCTGCGCAATCCAGACCTTCCGGAAGATGAATCCAGAGGGCTTAATCTGGCCGTATCCGGGCAAGTGGATGCCACGGATCTGATAAACCCCACCACCGTTTCCGGACAGGTTACTGCCGATATTCCGCAGGTGTACTTTCCTGATCTGGTTTATTACTGGCCAGACAAGGCGGCCAAGGGCGGCAAAAAGTGGGTAACCAAAAACATTACAGATGGTGTGGCCTACAACCTGCACACCGTTGTTTCCCTATCCAGCAAAACGGGCTGGAATGGTGTGGATGTTAGCAACATTGCTGGCGGGCTAGATGCCAAGGGGCTGACCATCCACTGGCTGCGGCCCATTTCTCCGCTTCGGGGTATGGACGCCCATATGGACGTGGATGGACTGGACAAGCTGAGCATCAAGTTTGACCACGGCTATCAGCTTGTTGACCGTGCTGGCAAAAATGTGGGCCAAAATGGCACGGGCCGCATTGCCGCAGGCCCCGGCAGCATGGACATTGTGGGCCTGACCAAAAAAGACCAGACCGGCATTATCAACACGCAGCTGGATGGCAAGTTGCAGGATGTTATGTCCCTTCTGGCCGAACCACGCCTGCATCTGCTTGCCCGCCACCCGCTGGATATTCGTAACCCGCGCGGGCGCGCCAAACTTCAGCTCATGCTCAGCCTACCCTTGAAAGACGATGTCAGCATTGATGACATGGAAATTAAGGGCCATGCCGATATTACACAGGCATCGCTTGATAATGTGGTGGCTGGGCGTGGTGTCAGACGTGCTGATATCAAGCTGGATGCCACGGCAGATGGCCTTTCCCTTGCCGGGCATGGTGTATTAGGTGGCCTGCCCTCCAATATCTCCTATTCAACAGATTTCCGGCAGGTGCCGCCCACCGGGCTGTTAGAACAGGCGCATCTGACATCTCGCATCACGCCGCAAACCGCAACAGCCGCTGGTTTTGCAACGGGAGACCACTTTGGTGGTTCGGCTGATGCTGTGGTGGATTATCGCCAGTATGGAGATCACCACGGGCTGGTGGATATCAACCTCAACCTCAAGAACTCCCAAATCCGTATTCCACTGTGGCACAAGGCACCGGGCCGTGCAGCGCAGGCCAATGCCACGCTGGGGCTAAAGAATGGCCAGATTGTTGCGGTAGATCGTATTCTGGCCACTGGGCCGGATCTGGATGTGCGCGGCAAGGCCCGCCTGCGCCCCAACCATGCCCCCCAACTGATTATATCTTCCTTCCGCGTAGCCAATTCCACCGGCCACGCCATGTTGGAACTGCCGCAAAAAGGTGTAACGGGCTCGGTCATTCATGTTGGCGTATATGCAGACATGCTAGACCTTTCCCCTTTGGTGACGGGTGATCCATCAGACCCCAAACCCGCACAGCCCGCCAGCACTGGCTACCATGTGCCAGAGGCTGCAACAGGCAAACTGCACGGCCCGCCGGGAACAGCTTGGGCGATTGACCTGACAGCCAACACACTGCGCTACAACCCGGAAAAGCCCTCCTTAAAAGCTGTTAAAGCCTATTTTGAGGATAACGGTCAGCGGCTGGAAAAAATGTACTTTGCCATGCACGGGCCAACCCCCGTTAGCATGACACTTACGCCCAAAGGTGCGGGGCGAGACCTGCGCGTTTCCATCCCGGACATGGGCGCATTTTTGTCTGACTTTAACATTCTGCCAGATATTGAAGGCGGCCATGCCGTTCTTAGCGGATCTTTTGATGATACAGAGGCCTCTGCCCCGTTTAATGGCCGCATAACGGTTACGCCATTTGTGCTTAAAAAAGCCCCAACGGCCTTGCGTATGGCACGAAATATTTCGTTTTACGGTTGGCTGGCAGCGCACAAGACATCGGAATTCATGGTGACACACCTTGTGCTACCCGTAACCTTCAAAGATGGCGTGCTGAATATTCACGATGGCAGAACCGGCAACAACGCGCTGGGCGCAACGCTTGAAGGCGACGTAAATCTGGATAAGAACAGCATAGATTTACGCGGCACTGTGGTGCCTATTTTTGCCATTAACAAACTACCCGGAAAGCTGCCGGGCATTGGCTGGATGTTCAGCCCGGAAAAAGATGGCGGGCTTGTTGCCGTAACGTTTGGCGTGGCTGGGCAGATGAACAATCCGTCCCTGCACGTAAACCCCTATTCCATCTTCCTGCCCGGGGCGCTGCGCCGGATTTTTTAACCCGGAGGCAGCCCCTTTAGAAGACTGCGTTATTTATCATCAATAGCGGGGTCTTCTCCATCCGCATTGGGTGGAAGATCAGCCGCCCCTTCCATCAGGGATACGGCATCTGTCAGCGGGCTGTGCACTGTAGCGGTAATGCCCCCTGCCCGCACGATATCGCGAAAAGATGTGCCTTCATCATCAAACGCGGTGTCCAGACCATTGCCGCTGACTTCCCCCACTGCATGAAACACCACGCCAGATTGCGGCTGCACGGGGGAAACCAGCCAGTGCCGCGTGTGCGAGATAACGGAGGAGGCATCTGCATCCATACATGGCTGCATATGGGTAAGGGTTACGGTTTCAGTGGTAACCAGCGCCTCATTTTCTTCCCCACCTTTGCGGCCACCGGCTTTGGTTTGTGCTGTAAACACGGTGCCGGATGCCACCACCTGCATGGCTTGTGGGGGCTGCGCAATATCTGCGCGCAAACATACGGAAACCGTGCCGGAACTTCCATCATCCGCCAGCGCAAACACAGGCAGGCTTACCCCAGCTAAAAACAGATAAAAAAGTGCAATGCTGGGGCGGATTTTCATGGCGACGTTCTCTTTTTCCGTTTTCTGCCGCCCGAAACATCAAACCTTATGGGTGTGCAGGGGCTTCCCGCTTCAGCCCGGACGGAATGGCAAACACGCTATCTGGCTGGGTGGCTCGGCTTACACTCAGCGCGCGCACCGTAACCTGCCCCTGCTGTGCAACCTGCAAAAGCAGGCCGTCTGGCGTATAGCATGCATCTGTTGGGTGCCCATCGGCATCCGTTGTGCGCCATAATGTGCACTGTTCACCCGCCACAACGGAATTCCCCAATCGTGCATAGGTGCCAGCCGCTGCGGGCTGCCCTGGGGGTGTAATCTGCTGTGGGCCGGGCACGGGCATGACACTGGCACGCTTGCGTGCGGTATCCACCACCGTAAGGGTGTGATCTGTCCATGATGTAATCATGAACACATCAGAATTCTGCGGGTCCAGCCGCTGGCGTAGGGAACTGACCTGCCAGCGCATACGCTGCTGGGTGTGGGCATCACCTTGGGCGGAGTTGAGCTCATACAACACATCTGCATCAACAGATGGCGTTACCACTGGTGCATCAGCTGGGGTTATCTGTGTTGGCTCTGGTGTCTGGGGCTGTATCTGGGCGTGGGCGACTGTGCCAGACACCGCAGTTGCCAACAGCACAAACCCCACACCTGCAAACAAACGTTTTGCAACCATCTTACGGAGTTCCTTCCGTACCATTTGTAGCTGGGGCAGATATCATCGGCCCTACGCCAGAGGGTGCTGCAGGCTGTGCTGGTGCAGCACCTGCCGAACCTTCATTGTTCTTGTTGCCACTATGCGGGTTAACTTCCTGAAAGCCTGCAGGTGGCTGAAACACGCTGTCTGGCACAGGCTCGTAAGATACCTTCATGGCGCGGATACGGCCATTCAACCCATCCACATCAATACCGGTTTGGGAAAGAATAAAACCATCATCCGTGACGCAGGCCGTGGCCTGCCCTTGGGCAGATTGTGCCGCCCAGACGGTGCAAGGTTGCCCGGCCACAACATCACTCCCCTTACGCGTAAACTGCATGGACAGATCAAGCAAAAACGGGTTGCGGATGCCTTCCTGCTGCACAAGGCGGGTGTAGATGTGCCGGTCATTCAAAATCACCAGCACCTCCTGCGAGGCACGGTTGATAATCACGGCCCCGCGGCTTTCATCCCCTTCCATGCTTGTCATGTAGTTGATGCGCATAAGCCCACCATCACCAGAAAACATGACCTGCACATGGCGCGTTGGCACGGGGGTGTCCGGCTTGGCGCCGTTTTGCAAATCCTGCGCTGTGGGCTGGGGCTGAAAGCTGTAATCAATAATGGCATCACGCGCGGGCGTTAAACGCGGATGGTCCAGCGCAACCTGTGCCTGTGCCTGCCCGGAAAACACCGTGCCCACAACAGGCACAGCCGCCCCCAGAACACCCATCAGGCAAAAAAAACGCATACGACCATACAGGCGTGTGCTCATGATATCATCCATTCCAGTCATTCAAATTACGGGCCCGCGCGTGGCTATATACCTTGAGCGCAAGCAACATGCTGCAACACTAGGGCATGCCACGGGCCGGAATATGGCAGTTACTTACATGTTTCGGATTTCTGCTGCCAGCACATCAGGCGGAATATTCTCCTGCCAGCGCGGCTGCATGCTTACAGCCTTTTCCAGCATGGCTTTATAGTCGGCTGCCGGTATTTCCTCACCCCCAAAGCGGGCAAGGTGTTCGGTGCCAAATTGTGTATCCAGCACAACAAACCCGCACAGGCGCAAGCGTGCCACCAAATGCACCAAGGCGACTTTGGAGGCATCTGTTGTGCGGCTGAACATGCTTTCCCCAAAAAAGGCACCGCCAAGGGCTACGCCATACAGGCCGCCCACAAGTTCACCGTTCTGCCAGCATTCCACACTGTGGCTAAAGCCCATGTCATGCAAGGCACAGAACAGGCGGTAGATATCACCATTTATCCATGTGGTTTCTCGCCCCGGTGCAGGGGCTGCGCAAGCACGCATAACGGCAGGAAAATCCCGATCCACACACACGTCAAACTGGCCAGACAACACGGTGCGGCGCAAACGGCGCGGGAGATGAAAGCCATCCAGCGGCAAAATACCGCGTGGGTCCGGGTCATACCACCGCAGGGTAGTATCCGCTGCACCAGATGCCATAGGGAACAGCCCCGCCGCATATGCACCCAGCATGATCTGGGGGGTAAGTTCCTGTGTCATCTGCTGCGTGCTCCCTTCCTGCAACCCATCATCCCGCACGGCAAGGCAACCTCTGGCTTTGCATGCCGTTATGGAGTGTCATAGCCCATATGTTGTCTGCCCCCGCTTGATGCCACCCCGCATTGGGCACAAACTTGCGCCAGACAACCACCGACTCACCAGCCTACGGAGTTGCCTGTGAGCACAGAAGCACCTCGCCTTATCCGCTCCATCCGCCTGTTAGATGCTGCGGAAGATCGTATTAAAGCAGAATTTACAGCCCCGCTCCCGCCAGAAAGAAGCCTGAAAACACCGGCCCTTCTGGAATTAGCCAAAGAATTTCAGCCTTTTGCTGTTGTGGTTACCAATAATGCCCCCCTTAAAGGCAAGGATGTGGAAGCGCTGCCAGACTGCGTAAAACTGGTTTCTACCGTAAGCGTTGGGCTGGACCATCTGGACCTTCCCGCCCTGCATGAACGCGGCATTGCTGTTTCCAACACTCCAAATGTGCTGACAGACTGTAACGCTGATTTAAGCATGATGCTGATTCTGGCCGCCTGCCGTAGGGCTGCCGAATATTATACGCTCATGAAAAACGGCTGGCATCATGGCCTTGGTATGGGCGGCATGTTGGGCCACCGTGTTACCGGCAAGCGCCTGGGCATTGTGGGCATGGGCCGCATTGGGCAGGCCGTGGCAAAGCGCGCGCGCGGCTTTGACATGACCATTCTCTACCACAACCGCAGCCGCCTTTCTGCCGCGGAAGAAGCCGGCGCCACCTATTTTGAAAAGCTGGAAGACATGCTGCCCCATTGCGATGTGCTGACTCTGCACATGCCGGGCTCACCTTCCGCGCCTCCTCTCATGAACAGCCAGACATTTTCCCTGCTGCCCAAGGGCAGTGTGTTTGTAAATGCGGCGCGCGGCTCCTTGGTAGATGAAGATGCGCTGATAGAGGCTTTGGAATCTGGGCATCTGTTTGGGGCTGGGCTGGATGTTTACCGGCAGGAACCAAACCCCAACCCACGGCTGACAGCGCTGCCCAATATCTTCATGACACCACACGCAGGCAGCGCCACCATAGAAACACGCACCGCCATGTGTATGCTGGCGCTAGACAATGTGGAGGCTCTGGCAAAAGGCTTGCCCATGCCTTCCCCCGTTACGCCGTAAGGAGCCGCTTTTGCCATGAACATGCGTCTGTCTTGCCTGATTGGCATTGCGGTGTGCTTTGCCGTCATCTTTTGGGCACCGCATTACCATCTGGCGGCCGAGGTTATTGGCATCACCCTGCTTGGGTTTGCCATTCTCACCACGTTTTTGGAGGGCGAACCGCCCCGCAAGGTGCAGAAAAAACCCGCCTGACCAGCAAAAAGGCCAGCCCGTAAAGGTGCTGGCCTTTTTGCAGCTCTCTAGCCTGCGCTCAAAATGGCTTAGGCCTCTGCCCCTCGTTCAGCCAGATCTTCACGCATGGACATGGCGGTATCACGCACAACCGGCCCATGTTCCCGCTCCAGCCGACGAATGGTGAAATGCGCACGGGCCAGCGCACGGTAATGGTTGAAGAACGCCGTGTTCAAAGAGGCCCCACACAGCGCACCTGCTACAGGCATAAGCTGGAGAGAAATTTTCTGCCCAAGCGCCAAACCGTAATGAGAGGCCACTTCGGCAATCAGCATCACAACCGGGCGGCCACGCAGCACGGCGCGGGCCGAGAAATAGCCCAGTTCGCTTTCTTCGCCTGTTCTGCTGTTAGGGAAGGCTTTAAGCGCAAACACTTCCAGACAGGCGCGGCGGGCATCCGGGTCTGATAGGTCTTCCCCTTCCTCCCGCGCAACGCGTGCAATTTCACGCATGATTGTCAGCGTTGTAAAACCAATATCCGGGGCCAGACCAGCCAAACCGCTAAAGCCACCCACTGCGCCAGAAACAGCTACCGCGGCCTGCAAGGCCGGGCCACGCCAGCGGGCTTCTGCCATCTGGCTATCTGCAGGGCCTTTCATGCCCACAATGGCCACATCAAACGCACGCGCAATGGCTGTTTCTGCCAGCCCGCGCATTTTTTCTTCCATATTGGGGGCCATGCCCAAACCGCGCAGGCCCAAACGTGCGGCATGCCCAACGGCACCGCCCATAAGGTCTGCCAGACGCACCAGAACGCCCCGGCCAGATTCCACATCGGCCAGAGCCTGTTCCAGTTCTGCCAGTTCGTGCCCATCCAAAAGCATGGGGGCCAGGGCATTCCCTGCTGTTTTTTGTGTGCTCATCCGTGCCTCTCCTGCCTGCTGCATGCCACGCCCGTTTGCGAACGAAGCAGCGACGCACTCTGGCGCCTTATTTTTCTCTATTCCGTTATAATCATAACAGGCACAGGGCACGAAAAACAGCACCCAGCACCTTATCCGCCCTGCATACGCGGCCCGCGCCGTTGTAAGGCTTGCATAAAGCCCTTACACACTCCAAAGCAGAAATACCGTTCTCCATCCAGGCGCACACCTTATTGCGGAGTATCCTGATATGACCGATCCTTCATCCATCCAGCGTTCTGTACGGCGCTTTCTGCGGCTGGCACCGCTGGCGGCTGTTGTTGCAACCGCAGCCTGCGCCACCCCGCAGGAACAGACATATGAAACCCGGCTGGCTGAAGCACGCACTGCACCAGATCTGTGCCAGTCTGACCGTTTCCACGTTCTGGTGGCCAAAGCATGGGAAAAGGCACATGAAGCCGGTGGTGCTGATGTTGAGGATGCCTCTCCCAACCCCAACACCCCTGCGCCAGCCATACAGGTGCAGGCTTCTTCCGCCATGCCGGACGTAAGCTTCCCGCCATATTCACAACGCTCTTGCCGCATGACAGTTCAATCCGGCACGGCAGCGCCTGAAACAGGCTTTTTCACGGTGGCTTACTTTATGCACAACGGAAAGGTGGATACCTCCGTGCCGCTGTGGGATTCTGATAAAGAAGTTTCCGATTACTATAACGAGCTGAAAGAAAAGATCCGCTCTGGCGTGGATATGAACAACCCCACGCTAAAAGCCTGTATGCAGCATTACCCAGCCCTGCACCCAAATAGCACAGACCCAGCCGTGCAGCAGGCCGCTATCAGCCTGCGCGCCCTATTGGTGCGCCACTGTCTGGCAGACCATGCTGCGCTGAAAAACCTGTATTCCGATATGTACTTCATTCACCGCTAAAACAGATACCCAGCGCCTACGCTTTTGGGTCTAGCTGCTTTGATCTTGCATTCAGGCCCAAAAGCCGCATTCTGCGGCTGTTCTTTTTAGCTTAGCTTTTAGGATATATAGTCTCATGCAGTATCATTCTGTTTCCCCCGATTTTGCAGTTTCCCCCCAGATTACGGTGGAAGATATTCCGCTTATTCGGGATGCAGGGTTCAAAACCATTATCTGCAACCGCCCGGATGGCGAAGAAGCCGGTCAGCCTTCTGCTGAAACCATTGGTGAAGCCGCACGCAAGGCTGGTCTTTCCTTTATTGCCATTCCGGTTTCTGCACCGCTCACGCCTTCTTCCGATGCCGTGATTGAAACGCAGGAAGCCATCAACACCCTGCCGGGCCCGATTTTTGCCTATTGCCGTTCTGGCAACCGCTCTGCTCAGGCATGGACACTGGCAACTCAGAGCTAATTTCTGCTCTGCTCTGTTTGCAAAAAAGGCCGCCCTTTATGGAGCGGCCTTTTTTGTTGGTTTGTATTGACCCACACACTACAAAATATCGTGAACACGGGCTGTGTTTCAGGTTGGCTCCTGCCACCCGCCCATGTCGCACAAAATCTGCCAGTGTTCTGCCGATACGGGGCAGACAGACAAGCGGGACTGCCGCACCAAAGCCAGATCTTCCAGCGTAGGTTCTGCCTTGATTTGCGCCAGCGTTACCGGCGTGGGCATGGGGGCTATGGCTTTTACATCCACACATACCCATTTATCGGTTTCTGCCGTTGGGTCCGGGTAGCCTTCACGCACCACTTCCACCACGCCAACAATGGCGCGCTGCACGTTGGAATGGTAGAAAAAAGCGCGGTCTCCCGCCTTCATGGCCGCCAGGTTCTTTTTAGCCTGATGGTTGCGCACGCCTGTCCATGGCTCCACGCCATTGGCCACCTGCTCATCCCAGCTAAAGGCATCTGGCTCACTTTTCACCAGCCAATAGGCCATGATTATTCGGCCATCTGGCCATCACGGAACACGGTCCGCAACGGGCGAATAATCACGCTTTCAAACAGGTTTACCTTTGCATACGGGTCTGCCGCCGCAAAACCTTCTGCCGTGGCGCGGTCTGGCGCTTCCAGCAAAACAAGGCTGCCGCAGGGGTTGCCGTTGGCATCTAACTGCGGGCCTGCAAACAGGATACCGTCTTTATGGGCTTCCAGAAATGCCAGATGCTGCGCACGTGTAGCCTTGCGCAGTTCCAGCGCGCCGGGGCGATCCGTACAGGTAATGGCAAACAGCATAATTTCCTCCGTTGTGTTGTGTGGGCAAGACGCCCATGAACAACTGCATCGTGTCAAGAGGCACGGAATGTTGTAAAAGGGGACACAGGTAGTCCTTTTCCCACTTCCACACGGGAGGTGAAAGAGGAAGACCACAGGATTGAACCAGATACAGATGGAACGGACTGACTTTTGAGCGCCTCTCCGACCTTTGTCGCGCGTACCGGCAATTTTTTCCATCGGTATGCCAATCCCGGCCAGTTTCTTAAGCTGGGGGCACGCCTTCAGCCGTGGCTTACGTGGCCTGCTATAATTCTTACCCTTACGGGGCTGGGCTGGGGGCTATTTTTCTCCCCCGCAGACTGGCAGCAGGGCGATTCCGTGCGCATCATGTATGTGCATGTGCCTGCCGCCATGCTGGCTTCTGCCGGATATGCCGGGTTGGCCATATGCGGCCTACTCTCCCTTGTATGGCGGCACCCGCTGGCTGATCTGGCTGCGGTGGAAATTGGGCCTGTGGGCGCTTCCATCACCGCACTTTGCCTTGCTACGGGGTCCCTTTGGGGCAAGCCCATGTGGGGCACGTGGTGGGTATGGGATGCACGGCTGACCTCCGTTCTGGTGCTGTTTTTTCTGTATCTGGGCCATATCGCGCTTATTCGGGCGTTTGATGATCCGCAGCGTGGCTATAAGGCCGCCGCCATTCTGGCCCTTGCCGGTGCGGTTGATCTGCCCATTATCAAGTTTAGTGTGCAGTGGTGGAATACCCTGCACCAGCCAGACAGCATTACCCTTACGGGCGCGCCCACCATGTCTTCTTCCATGCTGTGGCCTCTGGCTTTGTCTGCCTTGGGCATGGGGCTTGGCTTTGCTGCCATTGTTGTGGCCCGCACCCGCGCCGCCGTAATGGAAAGCCGTATTCGCGCCCTGCTGTCCTCCCCCCGCCGTAGAGGCAACGCTGCATGACCCATCTGCCTTATATTGCCGCCAGCTACGGCCTGTTTGCCATTATGGCGCTTGTGTTTTCCGTTGGCGCCGCCCTGCGCCTGAAGCGAGACCGCATCCGGCTGGCCACCCTTGAACAAAAAGCCCCCCGCAAGGCAGGAGCCGCTCCACAATCATGACCCGCAAAACCCGTCGCCTCTGGCTTGTCATTGCCTGCGTGGCGTGCCTTGGCACTGCCGCAGCTTTGATCCTGCGGGCTTTTTCTTCCGATATCGTATTTTTTGTAACACCTTCGCAGGTTATGGCCTCACCTCCGCCCAAGGATAGAACCGTCAAGCTGGGCGGCATGGTGGTGGCTGGGTCTGTCCATCGTGAGCGCAAGGGTGAAACACCTGTTGCCACGTTTAACGTGACCGATGGTCAAGCCGCAGTAACCGTGCATTACGAAGGTATTTTGCCAGACCTGTTCCGTGAAGGCCAAAGCGTTGTGGCCATTGGCACGGTGCAGCCCTCGCATGATTTTGCCGCCACCGAAGTGCTGGCCAAGCATGACGAAACCTACATGCCCAAGGAAGTGGCCGAGGCCCTGAAAAAGGCCGGAAAGTGGGACCCACGCTTTGGCCCGCCACCCAGTGCGGATAGCTGGAACAAAATGACGGTGCAGGATGCCCGCAAAAACACCGCCACCCAGCCTGCCACCAACTAATATACAGACCTGAAAAAGCGGGAGCCTACCCCCTGACATGCTGAGCCCCGAACTCGGACACTACGCCCTTGCGCTGGCCTGCGTGCTTGCTGCCATACAAGGTATTCTCCCCCTTATGGGTGCACGCCGCCGCGATGTGCGGCTAATGGCACTGGCCCCCGGCCTTGCCATTGGCCAGCTTATTGCGCTGCTAACCTCTTTCCTCTGTCTGGTTTACGCCGCTGTTACGGATGATTTTTCTGTCCAGAACATTGCGGCCAACAGCGCGGTTTCCAAACCGCTGCTGTATAAGATTACCGGCGTATGGGGGAACCACGAAGGCTCCATTCTTTTATGGGCGCTTATTCTGGGCCTGTGCGGCGCAGCTGTTGCGGCTTTTGGGCGCAACCTGCCTTCCGCTTTGCGTGCCCGCGTTATTGGCGTGCTGGGGCTGGTGGCTACCGGGTTTGAATTGTTCTGCCTGACCACGTCTGATCCGTTTGCCCGCATCTGGCCTGCCCCCATGGATGGGCAAGGCATGAACCCCCTGCTGCAAGACCCCGGCTTGGCTTTTCATCCACCTATTCTCTACACGGGTTATGTGGGTTTTGCCGTGCCATTTGCCTTTGCCATTGCTGCCCTGCTGGAAGGCCGGGTGGATGCTGCATGGGGCCGGTGGGTGCGCCCGTGGGCCGTGGCCGCTTGGTGCTTTCTTACCTGCGGGATCGCCATGGGGTCCTGGTGGTCTTATTACGTGCTGGGTTGGGGTGGTTACTGGTTTTGGGACCCGGTGGAAAATGCCTCCCTCATTCCGTGGCTGACAGGTACCGCCCTTATTCACTCCGCCATTGTGGTGGAAAAGCGCGAAGCCCTTAAAATCTGGACCGTGCTGCTGGCTATTGGCACGTTCTCGTTCTCGCTTTCCGGCACCTTCCTTGTGCGTTCGGGCATCCTGAACTCCGTGCATGCCTTTGCAAACGATCCTGCGCGTGGCGTGTTCATTCTGGGCCTGCTGGCAGTGGTCATTGGGGGTTCTCTGGCGCTGTTTGCCTACCGCGCGCCATCCCTTACTTCCGGCGGGCTGTTTGCCCCGGTCTCGCGCGAAGGGGCATTGGTGCTGAACAACATTCTGCTGTGTTCGCTCTGCGCTGTGGTGCTCACGGGTACAATGTATCCGCCATTTATGTCTCTGCTGTTTGACCGCACCATTTCTGTGGGCAAGCCGTTTTTTGATGCCACCACCATTCCGCTGGCATTGCCGCTGTTCATCTTCATGGGGTTTGGCCCCATGCTACCGTGGAAGCGCGCGCAGCTTTGGCCCATTTTGCAAAAGCTATGGGTGGCGGCTGTTATCACCGCCATTGCCTGCGCCGTTGCGGCCTTTAAGCTTTCTGGCGTTCTGCCCATTCTGTGCGCAGCGGCAGCTATCTGGATTATTGCATCCACCATTACGGATGTTGTGGAACGTGTGCGCCTGTTCCGTGCGCCGTTTGCCACAAGCGTGCAGCGTGCGCGCATGTTGCCGCGTGCCATTATTGGCACGGCCATTGCACATATTGGCGTGGGCATTACGGTGCTTGGGCTTTCTGCCATGTCTCAGGCCCAGCATAAAATTGTGGAAGTGCCCATTGGCACCACAGAACATCTAGCTGGGTATGACTGGACACTGACAAACGTAAAGCAGGAACCGGGGCCAAACTACACTGCCATGGTGGGCACGCTGGAAGTGCGGCGTAACGGGCACCTTATTACCGTTATGCACCCTTCCAAACGCAGCTTTAATACGCAAAATCAGACCACAACCGATGTTGCCATCCATACCAACCTGTTGGCAGATCTGTATGGTGTGCTGGGTGACAAACACGGGCCGGATAGCAACCCCACCTACGTGCTGCGCCTGCATTACAACCCGCTGGCCCCATGGATGTGGCTGGGTGCACTGGTTATGGCGTTTGGTGGCGCGCTTTCGCTATCTGACCGTCGTGTGCGTGTGGGTGCGCCGCAGCGTGCCAAATCTTCTGCCGAAATGAGTGCAGCATCATGAGCAATTCAGAAACACCTCCCAATGCATCCCGCCGTCGGCTACTTATGGCTTTGCCATTGGCAGGGGCTGGCGTTGTTGGCGTTGCGTTTTGGAAAATGCTTTCCGGCATGGAGCATGGTTCCTTCAACCCGCATGATATCAACGCACCGGTACTGAACCGCCCGGTGCCGGATTTTACGCTGCCAGATCAGGCCCCCATGCAGGGCTTTAATACGCAGGATTTACGTAACCTGACGCAGCCTGTGCTGGTGAACTTTTTTGCCTCATGGTGCATTCCCTGCCTTGCGGAAATGCCAACCCTGATGACGCTGAAAGACAAGCTGACCATGTGGGGCATTGCCTACAAGGACAGGTCAGAAAACGCAGAAAACTTTCTTAAACATTCCGGCAACCCGTTCTCCCGCCTTGGGAGTGACCATGAAGGACGTGTGGGAATTGAATGGGGTATTTCTGGCGTGCCGGAAACATTCCTGATTGGCCCCGGCGGCGTTATCCGCTGGCACACGGCGGCCCCTCTTACGGACGATATTCTGAGCCAGACACTCCTACCCTTGGTTGAAAAGTTGAAAACGCCATGAACATGCGCCGTTTTCTGGCAGCCTCCTGCGTTGGGTTCTCCCTTATTGCGGCACCTGCGCTGGTGCTGGCGGTGGATGACCCCATGGAAATGCTGCCCAACCCCAAGGATGAAGCACGGGCCGAGGCCATTGGCTCGCAACTGCGCTGCCTTGTCTGCCAGAATGAATCCATTGAGGACAGCAGTGCCGGCTTGGCGCGAGACCTGCGCCGCGTGGTGCGTGAACACGTTGCCAAAGGTGAAAACAACCAGCAGATCATGGATTGGATGGTAAACCGCTATGGCAACTTCATCCGTCTGAAACCAGCGTTTTCGTTCAGCACCTTGTTGTTATGGAGCATGCCCGTTCTGGCGTTGCTGTTGGGGCTTGTCTCGGCCTTTATCTTTTATCGCCGTCGTGCAGCTGCTCCGCCCTCTCCGCCTCCGCTGACAGAAGAAGAAAAAACCCGGCTGGCCCAGCTGACAAAGGATAAGGATAACGCCCCATGATCTGGCTTTCCATTGCCCTGCTCAGCCTGCTGGCTCTGGCTCCTGCCTGCGCTACTTTATGGAAACGTACCCGCACCGTGCGGGATGAACGCAGCGCCGCCCTTGCCCTGCACGAAGCCCAGTTGGCTGAGGTGGATCGTGACCTCACAATCGGGCTGATAGCCCCGGCGGAGCATGAAATTGCACGGTTGGAAATTCAGCGCCGTATTCTGGCGGCGGATAAGGCACCATCCTCCGCCGATAATTCTCGCGCCGCCACGGTGGGTTGGATTGGCCTTGGGCTTGCCCCTGTGCTGGCCGTAGGCCTGTATCTGACAAACGGCGTGCCTTCCCTGCCTGCGCAGCCACTTGGGCCTCGCCTTGCTGCCGAGCATATGCAGGACACAAAAAATGACATGCTGGTGGCTCGCCTAAAGCAGACATTGGCCACACTGCCACCCGGTGACCCCGCTTTGCGCCAAGGGTATCTGCTGCTTGGGCAGGTTGAGGCCTCCCGCGAGCATTATGCTGAAGCTGCGGATGCGTGGAACCATGCCTTAGATATGGGTTTTGATGCTGAACTGGCTGCCCGCACGGCAGAAGCCATTACGCGCACCAATCATCAGGTTACGCCGCAAGCGCTCGCCCTTTTCCGCAAGGCACTGGATACCGCCCCGCAGGATGCAACATGGCGCAGTGCCGTGCAGGCACGTATTGCACAGGGAGAGCACGATCAGGATACCCCCTGATCGGCTGTTTCCCATTACATTTTAAGCGTTAAAGACCGCTGCCTTCTGGGGCCATAACACGGCTCCAGATTTCTTCCTTCGCCCGGCGCTGGGGCGGACGGGGCTGGCAGGAAATAAAATACAGCCCCACTACAAAAACAATATTGGAAAACGCGTTAAACCACATAGCCGAACTAAACGTGACCGGCGATGTAATGGCTTGATAAATCACGTAAAATGTAAACGGAATAGAGATAATGCGCACGCTAATCAGCATGTAGCGCAAGGGGTTGGCTTTGCCCGGCTGCACCAATACACGCAAGCGGCCCAACCCAATAAAAAACGTAACGCACAACGCCCAGACCAGCACGTTGAAGATCATGTTTCCAAAATCATTCATGCCTGTCACAACAAACACGGCAATAATGGAAACGGCAGATAACAGCAAAGAGCCGAGCTGGCAGCTCATCCCCACTTCAAAAGCGGTCAGACGTTCTGGCAGCTTATCTGCCAAAGGCTGGCAGACATCATCCAGCAGCCAGCTATCCATGCGTTTAATGCGTTCGCCCAAATCCATGGCGTAATTCTACCGGATTCATACGCAGGATGCACGCCTTCAACACATGCGCATTGCAGGCGTGCAGAAAATATTACGCCTGTTTGGTTTCTGCACCAGTTTCTGGCAGCACGCCCTGTGGGGTCTGCTTATCTACGGCGGCTGGCAGAAAATGTGCCAGAGCTGTCAGCACGGTATCTGCTGGCAGGCCGGTTTTTTCAATCAGGTTATGCACCATATCGCTGCCCAGAATGGCGCGAATTTCATCTGGCGTGGCAGGCACGTTGCCACCCTGGCTTACCCATGAACGCACTTTATCACCCAGACCGGCCTGATCTGCCCGCGTAAGCAGCGCTTCCAGATTCTGCGGCTGTAGCAAAGATTGCAACTGCTGCTGCAATGCCCCCTGCACATCTACGCCCAGAGCGCTTTCTACCTTACCAAGAATGTTTTGAAGGAAATCAGACATCGCGCCTACTTTCGTTTATCTTACCTCTACTGCGAACATAGTATATTCACAGTATTTTTCTATCTGGGAACATGATAGCTTATATGCGCAAGATTTATAAATAATTTCCGATCCCACGCGCGTTCATCGCCGGAAGACTGATAGCTGATATGCGTCTGAACCCACAAGGAAAAAGCAGGGAATCAGGCTACCCTGTGCGGCGTTCCTCCCTGTTTTTCGTTGTCAGGATAAAATAGTCGCCGTGCCCAGTCTCCCTCTGTTTATCCTTGACCGGATCGGCCCCCTGCGCAATTTCCGCCCCCTGCACAGGCCGGGTGAACGCGGAAAAATGCCCTTTGCTTGGCTGATCTCCCCCACCCCTGCCGCTATCGGTTTTGCCGTGCGCACCACGGCCGCAGCCCTTCTGGCGTTGGTGATTGCCCTGTGGATGGAACTGGATGACCCACAATGGGCCGCCATGACTGTCTGGATTGTGGCCCAAGGCTCCCGCGGGGAAAGTCTTTCCAAAGCCCGATGGCGTCTGGTGGGCACGGCCATAGGGGTGGTGATGTCCATTACCCTTATTTCGGCCTTTAACCAGAATGCGTGGCTGTTCTTCCCCATTCTGTCCATCTGGGTTGGCGTATGCTGCACCATGGCCACATTGGTGCGTAACTTTCGTTCCTACGCACTGGTGCTGGCCGGTTATACCACCGCCATTATTGCCATTGGCGCCATTCCGCACCCAGAAAACGTGTTTATGACAGCCATGTCCCGCGCATCTTACATTGTGCTGGGCATTGTGTGTGAGGGCACGCTGGCAGGCCTGTTTGCCCATAATCTGGCAGAAACAGCACGCCGCAACATGCGCGATAAACTGCGCACAGCACTTTCCAACGTGTCCACCTCGGTTTCCAGCCTGCTGGCGGGGGATGAGGAAGCTCTGGTGCGTTCCCGCGCCATGTTTGGCCCGCTGATTTCGATTAATGACCAGATCGAGTTTTCCGAAGTGGAAATGGGCCCGCACGGGCATGAAGGGGACCACGCGCGTGCCGCACTGGCTGCGGTTTCCGTATTGCTTTCGCGCGGTTTGGGTATGGCTGTGCGCCTGCAATATGTGCAGACAGACCAGCCCGCTTTCCGCGAGACCGCAGCCCATGTGAGCGAGTTTCTGACAACCGTTCCCAACCGGCTGGATTCCGATGAAAGCGTGCAGGAATTGCTGCATGATCTGCAATTACTGCGCGCTGAATGCCATCAACGTGTGGTGGATGCGCTTTCGCAGGAAATTGACACGGCGTTTGATGACAACCCCGCAAACGATACAGATATTCCCGCCCTGCTGGATGGCCGCATCCTGCACAACGCACTGGATGAACTGCTGGGTGAACTGGAACAGGCTATCCGGGAATATGATGCCAGCCAGCACTTTATCCGTGGGGATCACTTCCACTTCCGTCTGCAAGCCCACGTAGATAAGCGCGAAGCCGTTTATAATGGCGTGCGTGCCATGGTGGCCATTACGGCTGCCGGGCTGGTGTGGGAGTGTACGGCGTGGCCCGCTGGTTTGGGCTTTATTACCTTTGTGGCCATTGTTTGCGGGCTGTTTGCAACCCGAGAAAACCCTGTTGTTGCCTCTTCACAATTCATGGTGGGTGGCATATGGGCGGCTATTGTTTCATTCTTTCTGGTGTTTCTTGTACTGCCCACAGAGGCAGATTACGAAATGCTGGTGGGCTCACTCGCCCTGCCCATGATTGCCGGCGGCCTTGCTGCCCGTAATGCTGGCACAGCACTGCATTCTGCGGCCTATACGCTGCTGCTGCCCAACTTTGTGCATCCGCTCAACCAAGGCCGGCAGAACGAAGTGGCGTGGTTTAACTCCACTGCGGCTGTGTTGTTGGGCGTGTTTTTTGCTGTGCTGATTTTCCGGGCCGTGCTGCCCTTTAACAATAATGCAGAACGCTGGCGCATGCGCCGCACCATGCTGCATGATCTGCGCACATTGGCATCGGCCGAGCCCATGCCCGAAACGCGAGACTGGATTGGCCGCAATATTGATAGGTTTGCCCGCCTAATCCGCCATGCTGGCCCCACGCCTTCCCCCACTATTGAAGGGTGTTTGCAGGGCACACTGGCAGCCATGACCATCGGGCTGAATATTATCCGTTTGCGTATGCTGCTGAAGCGCAACCAGATTCCGCCACCAGCCAAGCGCGCCATCGAAATTGTTATGAAACGTATGAGCCGCTTTACAGGTAAATATGGCCACACGGCACACGCTGCACGGGTTGCAACATCTGCCCTGCGCCGCATGGAAGCCATGGAACCCAATATTTCCACCCGTATCGAACTGACACGCGCAATTGCATATCTAATTGTGGTCTCGCACGAATTGGACGCCAACGCCGTGTTTTTGGATGCCTCCAAGCCCTATCGCGCTGTATAAACATCCTTCAAATCAAGCTGTTAAAGAGCCGGGCTTTTGTTCCGGCTCTTTTTTTGTCAGATGCTCAAGAAATTGTTATAACAACATCTTCAATCTGGGGCATCTGGCTGCGTGGTTTCATTTTCATTTCCATTACAGTGGTATCGCGGCCTGCATGCCAGAATACACAGCGGCTCATCCTTTCCGCTGGCATGGCTGATTGCCCCGGCCCCGGCTGATCTGGGCTTTGCCCTCCGCACCACCGTAGCGGCCTTTATTGCCTTAAGCCTGGCCCTGTGGATGGAAATGGACAGCCCCCAATGGGCCGCCATGACCACATGGATTGTGGCTCAGAACTCTCGCGGGCAAAGTCTTTCCAAAGCCAAATGGCGATTAATTGGTACCTGTATTGGCGCAGTAGCCGGCATTGCGTTTCTGGCTGCGCTTCCGCAGGAGCCGGGGCTTGTTTTTCCGTTTCTTGCCCTATGGGCAGGTGGTTGCTGTGCCATTGCAACATTCCTGCGCAACTTTCGGTCTTACGCGCTGGTTCTGGTGTCCTTCACCACCACCATTATTGTGCTAAGCGCAGCTAATCAGCCCGACAACGTGTTTATGATTGCGCTTTCCCGCACCACTTACATTACGCTGGGTATTGTGTGTGAAAGCCTGCTGGCCGCCCTGTTTGCCCCGCGCCTTGAACACGTGGCCCAACAGGAAATGCGAGAGCGCCTACTGGGCGCGCTACAAGGAGCATGTGCAGGTGTGCAAGGGCTGTTGCGCAACCAGCCCGATGGGCTGTTACGCTCCCGCGCCTTGTTGGGAAGTATTCCTTCACTGGCAGATCAGACAGAATTCAGTGAAATTGAAATGGGCCCCCACAACCATGCGGGAGACCACGCACGCGCCAGCCTGAATGCCGTTTCTGCCTTTCTGGCCCGTGGGATGACACTGCATATTCACATGCAGGCCGCCGCCCCCGTACCGCCAGACTTCCAGCAGGCTATTGATGATATTTGCGCGCTTCTCACCTCCTTACCGGCAGAGCTGGAACAAGATGCCACCATAAGCTCTGCCACACGGGCGCGCGCGCAAATCCGGCTTTACCGCACCCGCAGCCAACAACGCGGCATTGAGAGGCTCATACGGTTTCAACTCCTGCAACAGCAGGATGCGCCCGCCACCCAGCAGCAACGGCGCGACCTGCTGGAAGGGCGTATTCTGGAATCTGCCCTCGCCAAACTGCTGATGGAACTAGACCTCGTTCTGGAACACTTTATTGCCACCCAAGCCCCCAGCAGAGCCGACCACTTTCGATTTGACCGTCACCCTGAAAAAGATGTGCTGCTGGCCACCAATAATGGCATCCGCTCTGCAGCTGCCATTTGCGCAGGTGGCTTGTTATGGGAAGTAACAGCATGGCCCGATGGTTCTACCCTTGCCATGTTTGTGGCTGTAACCACCACACGCTTTTCTTCATTTGAAGACCCGGTACATGCGGCCAGCGGCTTTTTCCGTGGCGCGGTATGGGCGGCTGTTATTTCGTTCATTCTCAGCTTTGTGGTACTGCCTCAGCAATCTGGGGTGGAAACTCTGCTGGCATCACTCTTTTTTCCCATGCTGGTGGGCGGGCTGGCCTTACGTGCCCCAGGCAGCATTGCAGGCACAGCGGCGGCCTATAATAACTTCCTGCCCTTTATGGTGGGGCCAGCCAACCACACCCGCATGGATGAAATAACGTGGTTTAACACCACCCCCGCTGTTGTTCTGGGTATTGGGCTGGGGATATGGGCTTTCCGCCTTGTGTTGCCGTTTGATCCTGCAGGAGAACGGTGGAGGCTCCGCCGCAGAATGGTGCGTGATCTGCGCCTGATGGCCAAAGGCCGCATGACCTTTACATCTGCCCAGTGGATTGCCCGTTCGGGCGATAGGCTAGCCCAGATTATTCGCCATGCTGGCACCCATCCAAACGCTTTGGTGGAAGCCTATCTGACAGGCGCCATGAGCGCGATGACAACCGGCCTGCTGATTTTGCGCCTGCACAATGTGCTGTCTCACAAGCTTTTATCTGCCAATCAATGCCAGCAGATTACACATGTATTGGAAACAATCAGCCACATAAAAGGCTACACGCAGGCTCCTGCCCTTGCTTCTGCCCAAGCCATGCAGGCCCTGTTACCGGCTGCCATGGCAGAACGAAATCTCTCTCAACAAATAGATCTTGTGCGGGCCATCGGGGCGCTGGAAGTCTTGCGGCATGAGTTTACAGCCCATGCCACATTTATGGATGTAACCCGGCGCTTTCATCTTACCAACGCCCCAGACCGGCTGGCAGCCTAAAACCCTTAGTGCTGCTCTACATCATGGAAGCGTGTGTAATCCACGGCAATGCGACCATCAGGGCGGGACACCACAATATCTACAAACCGATGGTTATTGCGCACACGGTCAAACCTGTAAGCCGTTCTGGCAAATACGGTTTGGCCCAAGGCTTCATCCGTGCCGGTCACTGTTACAATAATTTCGGCTTCTTCGGCCTCCAGTTCTGCCATTGTCTTGCCGTGTAAGGGGCTGTCCGGCCCGATCACATGCGCCATAACAAAAGCAAACCGCAACACTGGCACATGAGACTGCACAAGCAAGAGCTGATCAAACTTGCGCACCAGATGCCCATTTTCCCCCATAACCAAGCGGGAAAGCGCTACTTCTACATCCACAGAAAGAATGACGCTGACACGCAAATTGGCAATGCGAATACACAGCGCGGGAATACCACTTTCACTGCTGACAACAGCGGTATTACTGAACATGATACGCGCACGCGGCCGGGCAAAACGGGCAAAGAGCAACCCCGTTGCCACGGCTGTCAGCATCATGCCGATAAACACTTCCAATGAGACAATGGCATTGGCGTAAATGCCTACGGGTGTCATGCCCCCGTAACCCACGGTGGAAAGTGTTTGCACACTGAAAAAGAACAGTGAAAGCAACGTATGCTGGCTATCACTCGTAATCTGGTCTGGTGCGACCATATACAGCAGCGCAAATATAAAATTGATAAGCAGGTAAGAAAACACAGCCACAGCCGTAAATGCAGGCCAGCTTGCTGTCAGGGCGTGATGGTACAGATCTGTCCATACGCTATCTTTCAGCCCCACACGCACAACATCGTGGTGGCCTTTTTCTTCCACCAGCGCGTGGGCTCTAAAACGCTTGGCGGCTTCACGCGTGCTTAAGGAAAAACGCCCGCCTTCCTTCTTTTTCTGCGCTGTGGAAGATCCGCCCACATCCTCCAGCGGCGTGTGGCGAATTTCCTTATCAAGCTGGCTTTTCTTTCTGTACCTTCGCAATAGTCTTTTCATAATCACCGCTCCACGCACCGGCCCGGTATGGGGATGCGCCCTATAGTGCGGTGATACACGGCACAGCTTGAGTGTGCCTCAACATTTCTGCATGGAACCCCTGCAAGTTCCCATAAAAAACATAATAAAATGCCACGCTTTTATTCAGAACGCCGCGCGTTTAGAAAACGTGTGGTTTTATAGATAAGTTTTTCAAAAAAACCGTTTTGCGCTCTCATACTGCCGCGCGCGCCTATCACTTCTACCTGATCCAGATGCAGCACCGTGTGCCCAAGCGCCTGCACACGCACAAAACGCGCCATAACAGGTTTGGGCAAAACCACACGCAAAGGCTGGGAATCCGCCCCGCCAAAATGCGTATCATCCCGTTTGGCAAAAACCGTGCGCCAATCCGTGCCATTATGAGAAACAAGAATATTCAGCTGCACACAGCATTCTTTCTGATCCAGCCGATTGTACAGCACAACTTCCTGCACGTTGCACATCTGCTCCAGATCAACCTGCCACCACGGATCATCTTCAAAATCTGTATGAAAACCATAGCCGCCGTTTATCAGCCCATCGTTGCCACCAGAGGCTTCACGCGCGGCATCATGAGACCATGACCATTGAGATACGGTGGACAACATGGCTGGCCGATGGCGAGAAAGAATATTCCCGGTATCCTTGTTTAAATGAAACAAGGCCTGTTCCAGCTTATCAAGCGCCTGCGCACTTACCTGCGGGGGTGCGCTGGGCTGAAACGCACAAACCTCCGCCCAATATTGCGGATAGTGCTGCTGCACATAGGCATAACCTTGCCGATAAAGTTCGGCAAAACAGCTATCACGATAATCCAGATACGTGCCCTGTGGGGTATATCCACTGTAAGACCACGTAGCCCCCACAACGCCCAAACCCGCTATAAAACGAAAATCATACTGGCTGATTTCCCCCAATGCGGAAGAGCGCTGCTGCCCTACCGGGCGTGTATGTTCTACCGGGGTGGCATCCATGATCCATATATCGCGCCAACCCAGCATCATGGGCCACAGCAGATCAAGCCCGAACCCTGTGCCTGCGCGTGAAAAGCGAAAAGTTGGCAGTGCCTGATGCAAAAAATCCCGCTGCATGCAAGGGGCCATGATTTCTGCAAATGTAGAGGCACGGGCCACAAAGTTTGTATTCTGCAATGTGGAAAGGTGGCTACAGAAAGAACCCGGGGTAAGCGCCGGCGCTGCCAATTTGGCGTTATACTGTTTGCAGGTTGCAAAAAAGCGGTTCCACGTTTCTGCCGTGGCGCGCAGATCATCATCCGGGAAGCAGATATAGTCGTACTGCTTCCAGCCATCCCATTCTGTTAGAAAACGATACAGGCCATCCCATTTATGGCCCGGCACCATCTGGCCGGTATGGCCCTGCATATCCACCGGTTGAAAGGGGCATAAAACCAGATCCCATTCTGGCGCGCCCCCTTTCAGCCATTCCGGGTGCAGGGAATGGGCACCACAGCGTGCAATCATCAGGTTCCGCTGCATTGCCCCAGCCACTTACGCCTTACACGTTTTACTGTGCGTCTTTATCTTCAAACGGACGGAGGGACACACCCCCGGCATCGCGCGCCCATGCAGCGGCTTCATCTTCAGGCGGTACGTAATTGCCTTTGTTGATGGAACCATGCGCCAGTGTTTGCGCATCCATCCGGTTCAAGCCGCTAGACTGCGCTGCTGCACTTTGTGCTGCACGCTCCCACAACGCACGGGCCTTTTGCTGATCACCCTGAGCAGAAGCAATGCGCGCAGCAAGTGCCAGTGCACGTGCCATATCACGGTAAGATCCATCGTTACGCCGCAGATCTGCTGCCTGCACGGCCAAGGCTTCTGCCTGCTGTGGTGCGGATTGGCGCAATACACGGGCCTGAATTTCCGCCTGATCTGCCTGCTGCGTGGCAGAAAGCGGCTTTTTAAGGCTGCCAAGATAGGCCGCAGCTTTTTGCAGATTGGCGCTATCGGATTGCGCATCTGCCGCCAGCCCCAGCACCAAAGCCGCCCTGCCT
Source organism: Acetobacter oryzoeni (assembly GCF_004014775.2). Classification (NCBI taxonomy): domain Bacteria; kingdom Pseudomonadati; phylum Pseudomonadota; class Alphaproteobacteria; order Acetobacterales; family Acetobacteraceae; genus Acetobacter; species Acetobacter oryzoeni. The sequence goes on along the minus strand of NZ_CP042808.1, from coordinate 827,727 downwards.
GCCAAAGCACTATCGGATGACTGCATAGCCTGCGTGGCAGATGATATGGCCGAACTGTAATGGCCCAACCTGTAATGGGCAGCAGCCTCTACCAGATCAAGCGAATAAAGCTGCGTTTGCCCACGCACACCGGCGGCCTGCCGTGTGGCCTGTGCTGTTTGCAACGCTTTATCCGGCGTGTTTGCAGCCAGTTGCGCCACGGCCAGATCATACCCGGCCTCGGTTATCGCGCTTACATCATCCCGCAGCAAAGCCAGATCTGCGGCTTTGCGATACTGCGTAACGGCTACGGTATAACGCCCGAGCTCAAAGGAATCTCGCCCGGCTGTCATGGCCTGATCCCACGCGGCATCATCCTGCGCGGTGGGTTTATCCTGTGCAGCGCCACCGCACCCGGCCAGCAGTAAAGGCAGGCACAAAACAGCCGCAGCGGAAGAAAAATACCTCATGGCCGCACCTGCTTTGGTGACAGACGGTTATGCCGTACCACTTTTTGCCCCCCCAGCAGCCACATGCCGCGCAGTTGGTCTGTTAGTTTTTCCAGCCCATAAAGTGTGGTTTGCGCCTGCGCCAGCAATGCTGGCAGATCTGCGGTGCTGGCATCCAGATTAGCCGCAATACCCGGCAGATGCGGTGTGGCCCCCTTCAGATCGCGCGAGGCCCCTTTCAGGTTTGCCACCGTGGCATCGGTTTTGTTCATGATGCCGGAAATCTGGTTTTCAATCGGTTTCAGACGGTCAATCACCCCATTGAGCGAAACAATGGTAGCTTCGGCCTGTTTGATCAGCTGATCATTCGTCATCAACTGCCCAACGGTGCCTTTGCCTGCGTGCATATCGCTAATGGTGCCATCAAGCTGCGCCATCATATGCCGCGCACTTGCCAGTGCGGGCATAATTTCTGCCTGAATACTGTTAAGCGTGGCGGTAATCTGGTCTGCCGGGTTGGGGGCTGGCGTTGCGCTTACAACAGCGTAGCTCCAATCCATAGGCTCCCCATGCCCACGGCTGAGGTCCAGATAAGCGGCGCCGGTTACAATAAGCTGTTTACGGATAATGGCCGAACTATCACGCCGGATAAATGGCTTGGCCTGCGGGTCCAGATCCACCAAGGCATACATGTTGCCCGATGGGTTGAGCTTGATGGAACGAATGGTGCCGGCATGGGCACCCATAAGCTGCACATCGCCCCCAACCGTAAGGCCACCCACGCCAGAAGCTGGCAGCACCACACGCAAGCGCGCAGGTGGGGTAAGCCAATCTCGCAGCACGCCGGCTTCAATCACCGCGCCTGCAAAAATAACAAGGCTGAGAAGAACAAGAAATCCAACCCATTCATCTGCATAACGCAGAGAAATAAGAGGTTTCACTTTCTGTCTTAAGCGGAGCTGGAACATTATGCCATCCGTACTGCTACTAGGCCATCATCAGCAAGACGCCATGTGGAGGTAATACCCTGCCGGTAACTTTGCCAAACGGCATTGCTGCGCACCAGCCAGATTACGCCTGCCCCTCTATCCCGCGCTTCTGTAATTGAAGACAGGAAAGAGGTGTACAGTTCGGGCGGGCCACCCTCCAGCGGGTCTTCCAAAAGCAGCAGATGCGGCTGCCCCATAAAAGCCCGCACGCATGAAACGCGCGTAAGATCCGTATCTGAAAGCAGGGATGGGCTGACCGTGGGCACACCCGGCAGACCAAAACTTTCTGAACGCCGCACAGCCTCTGCCACCAGATCATCCAAAGTGCGGGTGGTGTGGTGCAACTGCTGCAAAATAATACCCAGATGTGTGGGCATAAACTCCGCCCAACTGGCGCGGCGGGTAATGCGCCCGATACGCCCGCGCAGAGCGTTAAGCTCCCGATCCTGCAGGTTGGCCCAATCCAGCCCCATAAAGCTGACCTGCCCGCTTTCCAATTCCACCATGCCGCTGCACAAATCTGCAAACATGGTGGCGCGGCTTGGGTCTCGCGCTTCCACAATCATACATTCGCCGGGCATCAGCTTCATGTTGAAGGGCACTGGCGGCAAGCCGCTATCCTCAAATGAGGGCACTGCCTTATTCAGTTCCAGAAGTGGGCCTGCTGAATACGTCTCCATCTTACAGATCCAGACTGAACAGAACGCTCACCATCATCACAATCAGCATCCCGCGGGAAAAACCGCGTGGCAGCAAGGTGCGCAGTGAATCTTCGTTGGTGGCGGTCAGGCCCGTCAGGCAGCCGCCAAGCCCCACCACAAAACCAACCATGATGAACTTAAGCGGAATAACGGCATAATCCGTGACAGACATGGCCGCAGCCACATCATCCAGAAATGTCCAGATCGGGTTGGTGATCACGCCGGAAATACGGCTCATCACATACCCGGTTATCAGCGATGACATGGAGAACAGAATACCCAGCGTAAACCCGGCCACGGTAAACGCCAGCGTGCGTGGCAGCACCAGCATCAGGAACGGGTCCATCCCCACAGACTGCATGGAGCGCACCTGCCCACCAATGGTCAGCAGCCCCAGCTCTGTGGCAGACAGCATGCCATTGCGCCCCAGCAGCAGAATACCGACCAGAATGGGCGCAATTTCACGGATAACCACATTTACCAGAATGGAGCCTGTCATTTTGGCAAGGCCCGTAAGACCCAACCAGTAAATGACCTGAGAAACAGCCGCCACACCTGTAAGCATACCGGCAAACAGTGAAGCGCTAACACCACCGCCGATAATGTTGTTCATGGTGGTTACAAATTCGTACCGCACGGTGCGGCGCCATGCGTGAGAGCGGAAGCTCTCAAAAATAACGCCCCAGCCTGCCCCCAGAACAACCAGAAAAAACCGGGCCTGCCTACGCACAAGCCGGCCGATCCATGCCAGCTTCCTGCGTATCCATTCATGCAACGGAACGCGCTTGGCGGGCTTGTGCGCATCTGTTTGCAGAATCAGATCTGGTTCATCATCCGACGGCGTGTTGGGGCCGCCTGTCTGCTGGCTCCCACTCATCGCCTTGCCGCCAATGTATAGGCACGCCCCAGCCCCAGATGCGGCGCAAAGAAGGACCCACGGCTACGGAACAGGTATCTGTCACGCAGCACGCCATAAACACGCTCTGTTACCTGAATGGTGCCGGGGTCTGCCGCGCCCTGTGCCATCAGCTCGGCCAGAGAGACCGTTTGCCCCCACAGGTTAAACACCTTGGGTTCGTTCCCTACCGCACCACCAAATGCCGGGCCGTAATCAATACCCATGGTAAACACCGGCTCCAGATCTGCTGCGGCCAGTGATGCCATAAAGATTTCACGCATTTTAAGTGCAGCATCTGCAACGCGCACAATGGCCGTAACATCTGGCGTGGGCAGACAGCCTGCCATGCAGATCATACGGTGGCCGGCCACTTCCACGGCAAACAGTTTTTCTTCCTGCGCGACGGACTGCACATCTGCCGCCAGCTGATTGATAAGTGCAATCAGGGCCTCAGTTTCTTTTTCCCCTTCCACCACGGGATCAGAGAACGTGATGACCAACACAGCAACAGATGGATAAATGCTGGCAGATGTAACGGCAGCGGCTTCTGGCGCCTTCATCAGCATATTATCAGATTTGGGCGCGGGCACATCCAGCGTAGCCACCTGCTGCCCGGCATCTACAATCTTGCCAGTTTGCGTATTCAGCAATTGTGCCTGTGCCGCAAAACGCAGGGCGGCCACGCCGGCCATCAGATCAAGGAAGTACAGCAGATGCGGCTGCAGATGCGGATCTTCCAGCATGATCGCACCTTCCACCCCATGCGGGCCATGTACGGGGCAAACGGCCAATGCCTTTGTGCCCAACTCACGCATGGTCAAACGTTCAAACCGCGTGGTGCGCGGATCTACGGCTGCATTTTCAACCGAGAACGCATTGCCTTCTTCAATGGCGGAAAAGAATGGTCCCAGTTCTGTACGGGCCATTTCAAACCCGCCGGAATGTGTGTTTTGCGTTTGGTCATACGCATCTTCACACACCATTGCCGCACCATCGTGCAAAAAGCGCCAAAGCGTGGCACGCCGGGCACCTGTTACAAGCGTTAGCTGCTCTGTCAGGCTCAGGGGTTCCACAGTGGGGTCAAACAGACGCGGGGCAACGGCCACCTGCTGCACAGCAGAACTTTCGCGCTGAATCTGCTCTTTCTGCTTCACCAACAGGCGCGTGCTGGACTCTGTGCGCCGCACCTGCCGCACCAGCAACCCTGCAAGCACAAGCGAGAAAACCGTGATAATGGCCAAAAACTGCAAGCTCTGGTGGCTGCTTTGGCGTGCAAAGGACCCGAAATCACTTTCGGGAGCGGCCATCAGCAAAATCCAGCTATCAGAATAGCGCGGCAAAGCTGCGGCAATGGTGATGTAATCTGTGCCATCCCACGTAACATGCCGCGGCCCAACACCACGCACACGGTAGTGATCATACCCCAATGCAAACACCGGGTAGGCTTTGCGGTCCAGCACCATTTTATCCGGGTCCCACCCGGCGGCCTTGGCCTGCTGCGTAAGATTTTTGCCGGCAATAAACAGGCCCCGGCTATCCACAATCATAGCGGAGCCGGTCTTACCAACCTTGATCTGATCCAGATACGAGCTGAGTTCGTTGAGCGAAATATTGGTCGCAAACACCATTGTATGGCCAGCATCTGTCTTGAACCGTAAGGAACTGGTCATGACAAACTGGCTGGTGGTGGGGAACAGATGCGGCTTGGTCCATGTTACCTTATCTGTTCCGGCTGTATTCTTGTACCAATCACGCGTGCGTGGGTCATACCCCTTGGCATCTTCTTCCGTTTCGGAAATTTTCTGCCCGCTATCATCCCAGAACGCATGATGGAAATATGTGTGGCCGTTTTTTTCAATCAGACGCACATGTTCCTGCACGCCCTTTTGCGCTGCACGGGCGATGAGCATGAAATGCCCTTCATCATCCGCCAGATAAAAGGACTGAAGCTGCGGGATCTTGCGCAGCATGGTGCTGCCGTAGGAATAGAAAACCTTGTCTTCCACCTGCGCAGGGGCATGTTCGATCATGCCAGAGGCAATCAGGTTACCGGTAGCGGCTGGCAGAATGTAATCTGTAACCTGCTGCACAATATATTGCTGCACAGCACCCATAAGCTGGTGCGTAAGGGTAGAAACACCCTCCTTGGTGGTACGGTATGAATTGACACCTACCAGCGCAATGGCCAGCACGGCCATAACCGTAACAACAAAGGGTAGAACAAGATGCAGCAGAACTCTTCGGACAGAAGCATCGTGTTGGACTGTGGGATCTATGATCTCTTCAGAAGCCACGAGATAAGGTTCCGCTGCTTTACCGGTTATTCAAAACCTGATTCTGGCGGACAGTTACAGCAAAACCGGCCAACCCACCGCGCCACTGCACCATATCAGGATGTATAAACCGTAATGTGCCCCGATAGGTGGGGGTTGTCCACCCCGCACCTGTATCCTGTCTAGGGCATATCAACCAAGCAGTTCAATCTCGAAACGTGTTGCAACACCCAAGGCCTGGCCCAGACGTTCCAACCCGCGGCGCACGCTTTCCCCTTTTACCGCCACGCGGGCAGATGTCAGAATAAGCACCAGCGCATCTTCTTCCCATTCAAGGGATGTGCCTTCCAGCAACCGCCCGGCACCGCCGGAAAGAGAATACGCCAGACGCAGGGCCAACCCCAGCACCACAGCACTTTTCCAGTCCTGATCACTCAATAATGCACGAGATGTTGCCAGAAAAGGGGCCTGCTGATCTGCGGCATAACGGACAGCCAGCGCCAGCGCCAACCATGCGCGGGAAGGATGATCAAACCCACCACTTTGCACTCGCAGGATACGCCAATATGTCTGCTCGGCCCGATATTCCGGGTGATCGTGGCTGCCGATATCAGACAGATAACATGCCAGATGACGCAGATATTTTTCTTCCGCCGTTTCCTCCGGCCGCAAAAAATCTGTCCACTGCATCAAGGCATAGGGAAGCGAGTTGCTGCGCCCAAAACGGGCGCACATTTCACGCGCCACCACGTCCATCGGGTTCTGGGCCAGAATATCCGGCGCAACGTTGAGCATGTACCAGCCCTCGCGCAGGCCATCCACGCAAAAGACGATCTTGTCCGGCTGCACCTTTTTCATCAGCCGCCGCAATACCATGGCGGCAAAAGGTGTATCATCCAACCGTTTGCGGGGCGCACCGGGCAGACGTTCCAGACTGCGGCGCGAGCTGTTTTGCAGCCAGCCCGTCATCTCCCGCGCTTCCTGCACATCCATTGTATAATAGTGCACGATGTTGAGCGGATATTGCGTGCGCGCAATCTGAAGCCGCGCCAACGCACGAAAAGCCCCACCCACCAGATAAAGCGTGCTGCCTTTTACCTTGGGCAGCCATTCTACGCCGCCAATATCCTTATCTGCCAGTGTTTTGGCTTTATCCAGATCTCGGCCAGAACGGTCTGCCAGCCGGATCATCCCCAGTGGCAGGGTTGTGGCATCATGCCGCCCTTGTGGCGTCAGGTGAATAAGCTCCAAAGAGCCACCGCCCACATCGGCCACCAATCCGGATGCACCGGGAATACCGCACATAACGCCTATGGCGGAATGATCGGCTTCTTCCTTACCGGAAAGAATGCGGATAGGCACACCGGGCATGCTTTCACGCAGGGTTTGCACAAAAGCTGGGCCATTGCTGGCATCCCGCACAGCGGCGGTTGCCAGAATTTCAAACGGATCGGCCTTCATGGCGCGGGCAATGGCATGGAAGCGGCTGAGCACTTCCTTGGCCATTTCCACGCCTTCTTCATTCAGCTTCCCGGTTTCGGTCAGCCCACGCCCCAAACGCAGCACGGCTTTTTCATTGAAAATGGGAAGTGGATTGCGCGAACGCCCTTCAAAAACCACAAGCCTTACGGAATTGGAGCCAAGATCCACCACTGCGGAACGGCACGGTTGATCAGCCTCCATCAGAAGCCCCTCCCCGTTTGCAAAAACTGACTGCGCAGCTTGGAACAACGGGGATGAGATAATCCCGACGCAAGAAAAAAGCTCATGATTTCAGACATCAATCTATCAGCAAGTCCTGTGAAGAGGTCAAAGATGCCGGGGCCCGGATGGGTGTGTCATGCGCGGCGGAGCCGCGTCCGGAAAGTGAAGGATGTGTCATAAACCATTCATGCGCGGAAAAAGGTCGGTTTCCGGGGTTTACGCGCCGCCATTCTCCATTCTGTTCCAGCATCCATGATTGTAGGGTATCGCGAATGTTGGACACCATGATCTGGCCCAAAACCTGCGCGTGCACAGTCGGGTTGGTAATGGGCACCATGCTTTCCACACGCCAGTCCATGTTCCGCGTCATCCAGTCTGCCGAGGAAATAAAGACCTTGGCATAGCGCGATGGCAGGCGATGTTCGTTCCCAAACACAAAAATGCGCGAATGTTCCAAAAAGCGCCCGACAATGGATTTAATGCGGATATTTTCTGAAAGCCCCGGCACGCCGGGCCGCAGGCAGCAGATGCCGCGGATAACACCTACAATCTTCACCCCTGCGCAGGAGGCTTTGTACAGGCAATCAATCAGTTCCGGGTCCACCAGCGCATTCATCTTCAGCCAGATGCTGCCCGGTTTACCTGCCTTAACGTGATCAATTTCTTCCTGAATCAGTTCCTTCAACGTGCTGCGGATGGTGATGGGGGAAAAAGCAATTTTCTCCATCTGCGCAGGCATGGCGTAGCCTGTTACGTAATTGAACAGGCGTGCAGAATCCCGCGCCAATGCCGGATCACACGTAAAGAAGGAAAGATCTGTATAAATACGGGCGGTGATGGGGTGATAATTGCCCGTGCCAAAATGTGCGTAAGAGCGCACAAGCCCGCCTTCACGCCGCACCACAAGGCTGAGCTTGGCGTGGGTTTTCAAATCCGCAAAACCAAACACCACCTGCACGCCCGCAGCTTCCAGCGCGCGGGAAAGGCGAATATTGGCTTCCTCATCAAACCGGGCGCGCAATTCCACCATGGCGGTAACGGACTTGCCGGCTTCTGCCGCCTCAATCAGCGCTTTCACAATAGGTGAATCGCGCGAGGTGCGATACAGCGTCTGCTTAATGGCAATTACGTTGGGGTCCAGCGCAGCCTGCCGCAGGAACTGCACCACCACATCAAAGCTTTCAAACGGGTGATGCACCAGCAGATCTTTGGCGCGAATGGCGGCAAAGCAATCACCATTAAAATCCCGGATACGTTCGGGAAAGCGCGGGGTGTAGGGCGGGAACAGCAGATCCGGCCGATCATCCACAATCATCTGCTTCAGATCCACCACCCCGATCATGCCGGAATGCACGGCAATTTCATCGGGCGGCAAATCAAGGTCCGAGGCAATGGCTTCTGCCAGTTCCGTCGGCACCCGCTTTTCCATATCCAGATGGATCACCACACCACGGCGGCGGCGCTTCAATGCTGTTTCATAGGAGCGGACAAGGTCTTCTGCCTCGTCTTCAAATTCCACGTCGGTGTCACGCACCACGCGCAGCACGCCGCTTTCACCCACTTCCAGACCATCAAACAGACGGTCAATAAACAGGGTAATCAGATCTTCCAGACGGAAGAAGCGCACCTTTGGCGGGGTTGCGGCATCCGTTGCCGGAGTGGGAGATGGCAGACGAATAAAACGCTCTATCTGCGCAGGCAGCAGAATAAGGGCGTTCATGGCGAACAGGCCCGTATCTGCATAAAGCAGGCGCAAACCCAGTGCCAAACCCATATTGGGGATAAACGGCAGAGGATGTGCCGGGTCCACTGCAAGAGGTGTAAGAACCGGGAACACCCTGTCCATAAAGATTTTGGCCAGATGCTCCTTATCAGCATCCGTCAGCGCATCTGGCTCACACAGCTCTACGCCAGCTTCTGCCAGCAGGCCGCGCAGTTCTGTCCAGATTCGCTGCTGTTCACGCAGCAGGCGGGCGCAGCGTTCACGCACAGCCTCAAGCTGTTGGGCTGGAGTACGGCCATCGGGTGAGAGTTTGGTCAGCCCCTCACGCACCTGTCCGACAAGCCCGGCCACACGGACGGAATAGAACTCATCCAGATTGCTGGCGCTGATAGATAAAAAGCGCAGGCGTTCCAGCAAGGGGTTGCGGGCGTTATCGGCCTCTTCCACCACACGCTGGTTGAAATCCAGCCAAGATAGCTCGCGGTTAATAAACCGTTCCGGCATTTCCAGAGTGATCTTCCGCTCTGCCGTTTTTCTGCTCTGGCGCGGTTGGCGGGTAGACGGTTTTCTGGGCGCTGCTTTTCGGGCTGGTGAACGAGCTTTTACAGGGGCCTGCTCTTTTTTATCCTGCGCCGTCACGTTTCTTCCTTTCCTTGTGCTGCATCATGCGCCCCGTTTCCCGCCTTGGGGCAAGCAAAGCTTTACGCAAACACGGCTGGCGCGAAAAGTTCAGCTCATCATTCTGATGAATGATGTCATAAAACTGAAACATCACAACACGTCTGAAGCGAATATATTCATTATTCTTCCCGTGCCAGCAGACTTTCCAGCACATTCGCAGCCAAGGCGCGCGTAATGCGCCCGCCCGATTCTAATGCGGCCTGGTCCAGCATGGCCACACAATCGCGCACAGCACTTGCCCGGCGTGGCAGGCGGCGCAACAGCCATTCTGTAACCTGCGCCCCCACCACAATCTGGCGTTCAGCCAACAGCCGCAGCAAAAGGCGGTGCAACAGCCCCTCTTCCGCCGGGCCCAACGGTACGGACGCGGTGGCCCGCAGACGGCTTGCCAAATCTGGCAGCACAACCGGCCAGCGGGCTGGTGGCCTGCGCGCTGCCATTAACAAGGCCACACGCCGCTCCCGCGCCAGATTGATAAGGTGCAGCAGGTCTCGCTCATTGGGCACTTTATCGGCATTATCCAATGCAGCGGCACGAAACCCGCCATCCTCAAACAGCATTGCGGCTTCATGCGTGTTCAGGCGGCTGCCCTCCATAATGGGTGCGCCATAACGGCCCGCCCAAATGGAAAGAAGATGCGTTTTGCCCGTGCCACTTTCTCCCCACAGGGCCATGCGGCCTTCTGGCCAACGCGCAGCGGCTTCTGCATCCAACACCCATGCCCGTGCCGCCGCATTGGAGGGTGCTGCCACAAAGTCCGACCTTCCGAATCGGGGGCGATGCGCAAAAGGCAAGGCAATCTGTTCTGCCTCGTTGGCCTCATTTTGGCGCTTTTGCCCACCCGAAGGCGCGTTTAAGGGGCTTTTTGTTTCATCAATCCGTGTCATGCCGCTTTGCGCGCCGCTTCTCCTGCCGTAAAGACTGTCCTCGAGCGGGAATCCTAACCCACCCTGTCCCGCACATCGACCCTTATTCTCATTCGGACCAAGAGCACGCGCATGACGTCTTCACCTAGCACCCCTTCCTCCGGCCTCACTTACCGTGATTCCGGCGTGGACATTGAAGCAGGCGAAGCCCTTGTTGACGCCATTCGCCCGGCGGCCAAAGCCACAGACCGCCCCGGCACAATGGGGGGCCTTGGCGGATTTGGCGCACTGTTTGATCTGAAGGCCGCCGGCTTTAAAGACCCCGTGCTTGTTTCCTGCACAGATGGCGTAGGCACCAAGCTGACACTGGCCATTGATAATGACCTGCACGAAACCGTGGGCATTGATCTGGTAGCCATGTGTGTGAACGATCTGATCGTGCAGGGGGCTGAACCTCTGTTCTTTCTGGATTACTTCGCCACGGGCCGTCTGTCTGTTAACAGCGCTACCAAGGTTGTGCGCGGTATTGCCACCGGGTGCGAACAGTCTGGCTGCGCCCTTGTAGGCGGTGAAACAGCAGAAATGCCCGGCATGTATGCCGATGGGCACTATGATCTGGCTGGTTTTTCCGTTGGTGCGGCAGAACGCGGCGCGCTCCTGCCCGCAGGCATTGCAGAAGGTGATGCGCTTATTGCGCTGCCCTCCTCTGGCGTGCATTCCAATGGCTTCTCTTTGGTGCGGCGCATTGTGGCAGACGCCCATCTAGCATGGACAGACCCCGCAGCCTTTGCTCCGGGCAAAACCCTTGGTGAAGCATTTTTAGAACCCACACGCCTGTATGTGCGCCCGGTTCTGGCTTTGCATAAAGCAGGCCTGCTGCATGGTGCGGCTCACATTACTGGCGGTGGCCTACCCGGCAATCTGCCCCGCGTGCTGCCTGATGGTTTGGATGCCGTGATTGATCAGGAATGGCCTGTGGCACCTGTATTCAAATGGCTGGCCCGTACCGGCAATGTGGATACAGAAGAAATGCTGCGTGTGTTCAACTGCGGTATCGGCATGATCCTGATTACCCCAGAACCCGATGCCGTTCTGGCCCGCCTGCATGATATGGGTGAACCGGCCGTACGCATTGGCCATATTGCCAAAGCAGCCTCCCCCACTGCCAAGCCTGATCTGAAAATGCAGGCCACGCCGGATTTTCGCGCAGCATGAGCGTTGAAAAAACACCCATTGCCATTTTGATCAGCGGCCGGGGCAGCAATGCCACGGCCTTGATCCGCGCGTGTGAAGATCCTTCCTTTCCTGCCCGCATCTGCCTTGTTTTAAGCAACAACCCGGATGCACCGGGGCTGGAAATGGCTAAAAAAGCGGGCCTGCGCACGCTGGCCATCAACCATCGCGATTTTGGCAAAGACCGTGAAGCGCATGAGCGCGCAGTGCATGCGGCCCTGACAGAAGCTGGTGCTCAGGCTATCTGCCTTGCGGGTTATATGCGTCTGCTCACCCCGTTTTTAACCGGCGCATGGGCTGGCCGGATGCTGAACATCCACCCTAGCCTGCTGCCTGTGTTCCCTGGCCTGCATACGCATGAACGTGCGCTGCAAGCGGGCGTGCGCGTGCATGGATGCACTGTGCATCTGGTAACAGAAGGCATGGATGAAGGGCCTATTCTGGGCCAGGCCGCTGTGCCTGTTCTGCCGGGTGATACCGCAGATACACTTGGGGCCCGCGTTCTGCGGCAGGAACACCAGCTTTACCCGCAAGTGCTCCGCCACTTTCTGCTTCAACGCCCTGTTTCTGCTCCGGCAGAGTGCGCCCTGCTTGTTGGGTAAGGCGCTTTTTCTCTTTCTGTTTTCCTGAACGGTTCTGACAGTCTTATGAACACACCAGCACGCGCCCCCCGTTCCCCAAAACGTGGAAAAGGCCGCCCTGCCCCTCCGCAGCCTGATCCTACGCGCGATATCGCCTTTGATATTCTGTGCGGCGTGGTGGAACACCGGCGCATGCTGGAAAACAGCCTGTCTCGCTCTGCCGAAGCACATAAGGCCGAACCGAGAGACAGAGCCGCAGCACACCGCTTGGCCGCAGCCACGTTGCGCCACATGGGCACGCTGCGCACTGTGCTAGAACCGTTTTTACGCAAGGAACCGCCAGAACCCGTACGTGTGGCGCTGATGATTGGCTGCGCGCAGCTTCTGTTTTTAGAAACACCTCCGCATGCTGCTGTTGGCACCACTGTTTCCCTGCTGCGTCGGCGTAAGCTGGCCCCATTTGCCGGGCTGGCCAATGCCGTGCTGCGCAAGGTAGCGGCAGAAGGGCAAAACGTGCTGGAAGGGCTGGATCAGGCGCGGTTGAACATTCCCGCATGGCTATGGAGTTCATGGAGCGTGCTAGGCCGTGGCGTGCCCCGCGCCATAGCTGAGGGAATCAGCCATGAAGCCCCGCTGGATATTACCCTGCGCCCCGGCGCCACAGCGCCGGAGGGGGGAAGTGTTCTACCCAACGGGTCTGTGCGTTATCCGGCTGGCACACGCGTTGCTGATCTGGCTGGATATGAAGAAGGCGCTTTTTGGGTTCAGGATGCAGCAGCCACTCTTCCTGCGCGCCTCCTGAACGTGAAGGAAGGTGAAAAAGTCGCAGATTTGTGCGCAGCACCAGGTGGCAAAACCGCACAGCTTGCTGTCACCGGCGCGCAGGTTGCCGCTATTGAAAACAACCCCAACCGCATGGCGCGACTCAAGGAAAATATGGCGCGCCTGGGCCTTGGCAATGTTGCTACCCTGCAAGCAGATGCAGGCACGTGGCAACCTGATGCCCCGCTTGATGCCATTTTGCTGGATGCCCCTTGCTCCGCTACAGGCACGGCACGCCGCCACCCAGATGTTTTATGGGTGAAACGACCGCGTGATTTAACAACACTCACCGCCGGGCAGGATCGTTTGCTGGAAGCCGCCAAAAACATGCTGCGCCCCGGTGGCCGGCTGGTTTACGCCGTGTGCTCCTTGCAGCAGGAAGAAGGGCCAGACCGCGCCCGCGCCGCAGAAGCCATGGGGCTGGTGCCAGACCCGTTTACGCCAGAAGAACTGGCCTTTCTGCCAGAAGCCAGAACCCCCGAAGGCTGGCTGCGCACCCACCCCGGAATGTGGGCAGACAAAGGCAGCATGGATGGATTTTTTGCCGCACGCTTTATTCGCCCATAACATTTGCAAAACTGTTTGAAAAAATACCAATCCTACGGTTGCGCACAAGCGTAGGATTGCCGATAAACAGGGTATGCGCCCTGTATCTTATCCCCTTATCGCCCCAAGTGTTCTCGCTGCCGATTTTACACGGTTGGGAGAGGAAGTTTCAGCACTCAAGCAGGCTGGGGCAGACTGGGTGCATCTGGATGTGATGGATGGGCATTTTGTGCCCAACATTTCGTTCGGCCCTGCTGTGGTGAAAGCGCTGCGCCCCTGCTCTGATCTGCCATTTGATGTGCACCTGATGATTGCACCGGTGGATCCGTATCTGGAAGCTTTTGCACAAGCCGGGGCAGACCAGATTTTAATTCACATTGAAGCCGGGCCGCATACTCATCGCTCCTTACAGCGCATTCGGGATTTGGGAGCCAAGCCGGGCATTGTGCTGTGCCCCGCGACACCGCCAGAAGCCATTAGTGAAGTGCTGGATCTGGTAGATATTATTCTGGTGATGACTGTTAACCCCGGGTTTGGCGGGCAGAAGTTCCTGTCCAGCCAGCTCCCCAAAATCCGGCGTATTCGGGATATGATCACCCAAAGCGGACGCGATATCCGGCTGGCTGTTGATGGCGGTATAGATGCCGCAACCGCCCCACTGGCCATAGAAGCCGGCGCCGATGTGCTGATTGCCGGGAGCGCCGTATATGGCAAAAAAGACTATACAGCCGCCATTGCTGCCTTGCGCCCACATGTTGCCAAGCCAAAATAAAGCCACATCCGGCAAATAAGTCATTCCTTGCATGAATATTCTGCCATAACCCGATCACAACTTTTTCCACACCTGCCTTGATGGAGTTCTGAACTTCCAATGCCCCTGCGTCGCTGGACCCGCGGAGCCCGCCTTGCCTATGCCATGCGCAACCCCTTGGGAGGGTTTGCCCGCGTGCCGGCAGCCCCTGCCGTTGCTTTGCGGGATCTGTGGTCCGGAAACGCTGCTGGGGGTGAACAGCTTGTTCGCAACCAGACACTTTTTGAAGGCACCCAACGCCCTCTGATTGAAGGGGAATGGGATAACCCGCAATGGCCAGAAGCCTACCGCCGTTGGTTGCAGGGTTTTACGTGGTTGCAGGATCTGCGTGAACTGGGGGCTGAATCTGCCCGCATCAAGGCCCGTACGCTGGTGGCACAGTGGATGGAGCAAACCCCGGCAGAACGGCCTATTTCAGACCCATCCATAACGGGTGCGCGCTTGGCGGCTTGGCTGGGTTGTTACGAATTTTTTGCTGCATCGGCAGATGATTCCTTCCGCCAGCAGCTTATGGCATCGCTGATTATGGAAGCCCGCTCCATCATGGCGCTCATGCCAGAGGAAGCCAAAGGCTGGCGTGCCCTTACCGCCCTTAAGGGGCTGCTGGCTGTTGCGGTTTCCCTGCCTGATTATCCAGAATTTCTAACCCGTTATCTGCGCCTGATTGATAGCACCATCAGCCAACAGATTTTGCCCGATGGCGGCCACATTACCCGCTGCCCGGAAGACCTGTTGCAGTGCGTGCGCGAGCTGGCTGAAATGCTGTATATTCTGCAGGTTGCCCGCGTGCCGTTGCCCACCAGCGTGTTGGATGCCGCCAACCGCAGCGCCCCGGCCCTGCGCGCCATGCGGCATGGAGATGGTGGGCTGGCCCTGTTTAATGGCAGTTGTGAACAAAACCCCCAGTTTATCGAACACGTGCTGAGCCGCGCATCCCGCACCCGCGTTGTGGCGGCTGGCCTGCCAGAATCTGGCTTTGCACGCCTTAATAATGGCCGCGCCTTGCTGATTGCTGATGCTGCCTCTGCCGCCCCTGCGGGTTATGATGGCAGCGCGCATGCGGGCATGTTGTCCTTTGAATTTTCATCCGGCAGGCAACGGCTGATTGTAAATTGCGGCAGCAGTATCCAGCGCGGTTGGGCGGAAGCCTTGCGTTACCCGGCTGCACATTCTGTTCTGGAACTGGCTGACCTTACCCCCATGCGGTTTGATGCCAATGGCGGTATTTCTCAAAAACCACAGGTTACACGCCAAACATCCGTGCAGGATGGTGTGCATTGCCTGAGCATGACGCATGATGGCTACAAGCCCCAAGGCGGTGGCCTGTATTCTCGCAAGATTTATCTGGATAAAGACGGCACGGTTCTGCAAGGCATTGAAAAGCTGGAAGATGTGAGTATTCCGGTGCCGCTTTGCATCCGCTTCCATCTGCATCCTGATGTCAGCATTGAGCAGGAAGAAGATGGCTACCTGCTGCACACGCCGGAAGAAACATGGTTCTTCTGGTCTGACGCGCATATTGAAATAGAAGAAAGCGTTTATCTGGGGCAGGGAAAATGCGAGGCCACGCGGCAATTCGTGCTTACCCCTGCACAGCCCGATCAGAACGATGAAGATGTACACTCTTCTCCCGAAAGTGAACCGGAAGAAGACACCGAATTCGCCACGCCCCCCGATATGCCAGAAGAACAGATGCCCGTAGTGCCAGAAGTTGGTTCTGGCCTGTTGGCTGATCCTTCCACCCCAAAGGCGCACGGGTTGGAAAACACCTTGCTGCCCCCCCCGCCTGTGCCGCAGGCCCCAAGCAAACCGCCTATCCGCTGGTCGCTTTCCCTCAAGAACGCGTAATGGGCTGACGTGAAAATTCTGGAAATTACAAACGTCGATTTTTCACTCACCCATTTTCTACTGCCCCTCATGCGGGAGTTACGGGCTGAAGGGCACGAAGTAATCGGCGTTTGTGCAGATGGCCCTTTGCTTCAACACCCCAGAAACGAGGGGTTTCGGGTTGAAACACTGCCCTTTGCGCGTTCATTTTCCGTGCCCGCGCAGCTACGAGCCTTTTGGGCGCTTGTGCAGCTTATAAAAAAAGAAAAGCCGGATCTGGTGCACGCACATATGCCCATTAGCGGCATTCTGGCGCGTGCGGCAGCCAAATTGTGCGGCGTGCCGCGCATTGCCTATACGTGCCACGGCTTTTTGTTCAACCAGCCCGGCTCCCGCCTACGGCGCGGATTGGCATTGGTGCTAGAAGTTTTGTGTGGGCGCATAACCGATGTGTACCTGACCGTCAGCCGTGAAGAAGCGCAGGATGCCAAACGCCTGCATATTCACCCCCACCCGGTTGCTATTGGCAATGGGCGAGACCCGGCCCGCTTTCACCCAGATGCGCAAGCCAGAACCCGGATCCGCATAGAACTGGGCACACCTGCGCAAACACCCGTAATTATTGTTGTCTCTCGCCTTGTGCGCCACAAAGGGTATCCAGAACTCCTGGCCGCCATGGAGCAGGTGCCAGATGCAGAGTTATGGATTGTGGGGGAAAGGCTGGCATCGGACCACGGTGCCAATATGGCGGAATACCTCGCCAAAGCACGTGTGGCACTTGGCCCACGGCTAAAATGCCTTGGTTATCGGGCAGATATTCCGGCCTTACTGGCAGCAGCAGACATTTTTGTGCTGCCCAGCCATTTTGAGGGCCTGCCCATGTCTATTATCGAAGCCATGCTATGCGGGCTGCCTGTTGTGGCCACCAATATTCGGGGCTCGCGCGAGCAGGTTGTACCGCATGAAACAGGGCTGCTTGTACCACCCGGCACCACGGCAGAACTGGCAGAAGCCCTTACAACGCTGGTGCAGAACCCAAGCTTGCGCCAGCGCATGGGCGCTGCCGGGCTGAAACGCGCCTTGCGCCTGTTTGATGAAAAAACAATTCTACAAACCACCACGCGCCTGCTGACCCACTAAAACCAGCAAGCGCGGGAGTAATGTATTTAGTGGGCTGATTTCTGATCAACCGGTGCGGTTGCAACAGGGGTGCCGACCTTATTCAGCAAATGAATTGTCAGGCGGGAAGGCGATGCCGCAATACGCCCACCTGAACGACATTCATCCAGCCGGATGCGCACGCCATCATTATTTTCCATCAGCAGGCCGCCAACGCCACGGCCAACTGTGGCCTCACCAGAAAGTGCCCAGAAGGTACCTTCAAAATCTTCAATACGCTGAAGGTTGTACACCTTGCCCACACTGTGGCCAGAGGAATACCCAACAGCAATGGCGGAAGCCCCCTTGATTTCGAACGGATACTGGCGGCCGCCATATGTCAGCACACCCCGGCCCCATGTATATCCTACGCCCAGATCCGCCGAACGCGTATTAAATGTAACTGTTGCCGTAACTGGACCGAGCATGGTTTCTGCGCCCGCAGGCATGAACCATGCTCCGCACAGCGCCAAGGCAGCAGCAAAATGGCGGGATGCAGAACGCATCAAAGGGCTCCCCGAATTCATTGAAACAACTTACCTTTTCCGTTGCGTGAAAAGCGGTGGAAACGGCTGACAAAACATTTTTGTACATTTCGTCACGTTTTATAGAATCAAGGATGGCATACCCACCCGCCCCTGCAAAGCCCTTTTCGCAAGAATTGACGACACGGTTTGAATGTGCGGTCAGAGCTCCCAGACAGGCTCTTTCAAACCCGCAACAAATGCCGCATGCGCTGCCAGTTCTTCTGCCGTTGGCTGCACACGCACAACCTTGCGGTTCACGGGGCCTTCATACATGACAGAAGGCAGCTGCCCATCTTCCGCCATCAACCCCAGCCCATGCTGGCGGCCGCCCATAAGCTCCACATACACATCGGCCAGCAATTTGCAGTCCAGCAGCGCGTTATGGGTGGTTCGGGCTGAAAGATCTACGCCAAAGCGGCGGCACAAGGCATCCAAACTGTTGGGCATGCCGGGAAAGCGCTCACGCGCCATATCCAGCGTATCCACCATACGGTCCAGACCCAGCGTTTTCTTGCCAGCGCGTTTCAGCTCCGCATTCATAAAGCCAAAGTCAAACCGGGCATTGTGCGCAATAAGCGGATCATCCCCCACAAAGGCCAGAAAATCATCTGCAATTTCGGCAAATTTGGGTTTGCCTTCCAGATCTGCCCGCGTGAAGCCATGCACGCGGGAAGCCTCCTCCGGCACATCGCGCTCAGGGTCTATCAGCGTGTGAAAGTTCCGCCCGGTTGGCAAGTCTCCCACCAGCTCAAGGGCCGCAATTTCAATCACCCTGTCACCCGTGGCCGGGTCCAGCCCCGTGGTTTCCGTATCAAACAGAATGGATCTTTTCATGCCCTCAGGCTCCTGATGAACTGGCGTACCTGCCGTTCTGTTTCTCGCATACTGCCACCGGTGCGGATAACCTTGCCAGCCTGGCGCACGCGTTGGGCATCTGGCATTTGCCGGGCTATCAGCTTGCGGGCTTCGGCAGGTGGCATGCCGCGCCTTTTGGCCACGCGCCGCGCCTGCACCCAATGTGGGGCAGATACCACCAGCACATCATCACATTCACGCTGGGCGCCTGTTTCATACAGCAGCGGAATATCCAGCACCACACAACGCGCGCCCTGCAAGCGTTGCGTGCGTAAAAACCGTGTACGCGCAGCCCGCACCATGGGGTGGATGATGTGTTCCAGTTTTTTCAGCAACGCCGGTTGTTTTATCACAGCCTGCCGCAATACGGCTCTATCCAAATGCCCGTTTTGCACGGCATGCGGCACCAGTTGGGCGATGGCAGGCAAAGCGGCCCCATGATCTGCCTGCAGGCGGCGCACTTCGGCATCGGCATCAAACACCGGCAAGCCCGCACGCTGCAACAATGTGGCCACGGTGCTTTTGCCCATGCCCATACCGCCGGTAAGGCCCAGAATTTTCATGCCCTTGCTGTAACCCTCAGAAACTTTCCTGCACAAAAGCTTCCGTGGCGGCATCCACTTCCGGGTTCACGCCATACCATTTTTCAAAACCCAGCCGTGCCTGATGCAACAGCATACCAAGCCCGCCCAAAGTGCGCAGACCAGCAGACTGAGCCTCGGCCAACAAAGGTGTTACGCGGGGCACATATACAATATCTGCCACCACCAGTTCCTTGGCTGCATGCGCCAAGGAAGGCCGAAACGCAGCATCTGGGCCACCTTCCATCCCCAAAGACGTGGTGTTGACCAGCAGGCTAAACGCGCCAAGGCGTTCTTCCCACGCATTCCATGGCACCACGTCCAGCCCCGGCAAGGCTTTTGCCAGTTCTTCTGCCCGTCCTTGGGTGCGGTTGGTTACGGCAACACGCAGGCCACAATCCTGCAAAGCCGCGGCAACAGACCGCGCAGCACCGCCCGCACCCAGTAGCAGAGCCTGTGCCTGTTTGGGTGGGTTTAAGCCTGCGGCTTCCATGCTGGCTACAAACCCTGCGCCATCGGTGGAGTAACCATGAATTTTGCCGTCATCTTCAAACACAAGCGTGTTCACGGCCCCTGCGCGCTGGGCGGAATGGTCCAGCACATCGGCAATTTTAAAAGCGGCTTCCTTGTGCGGAATAGTTACATTCGCGCCCCGAAAGCCTGCTGCCTGTAGGCCCAGAACGGCTGCCACAAACGCATCTGGCTCAACCGGCAGCGGCACATAAGCGCCATCCACACCGTACCGCCACAACCAGTAATTGTGCAGCACGGGGGAGCGCGAATGCGCAACGGGCCAGCCCAGAACACCCGCCAGCTTGGCCTTGCCCGTAATAATCTGCGGCTTGGCTGTATCTGTGGCGGTCATGCGTTTTCTCCATACTGTTCACAAAACTGCTGCCATGCCTGTGGCAGCAAACGGGCCAGACGGTTTGCCCATTCGGTCTGCCCGGCATCATCGGCTATCAGATCCTGCCGGATTTCAATTTCAATATGTGGCAGTTCGCGCTGCTCACCATGCTGGGGAATAGTGTAGTCTGATGTATCTGTAAGGGCGTAGGGCTCGTTATCCCCCACCACCAAGCCATCCTTTTGCAAAAGAGCGATCATGATACGGGCCAGCCGGGAATCATGATTATGCAAAAGCCCGGCATGCCATGGGCGCTGTTTGCCGTGCATGAATGGCGTAAAACTGTGTAGCGCCACAACCACTGTCTGGCGGCCAGCGGCCACATGGGCATCCAGTTCCTGCCGGATACGGGCGTGATAGGGGTGCAGAATTGTCTGCTGCCGCCATTCCCGGTCCTGCGCCGAGATATTCTGGTTGCGCGGCACTGTTGTGCCATCGCTCACCTGGACGATGGAGGTTGGGTGGCCGGGGGCACGGTTACAATCTATCACCAAGCGGGAATAGACCTGCTCAATCAACACAGCGGGCAGCAGGTCAGCCAGTTTGCGGCCCACACCATCTATGCCGATATCCCAACCGATATGGCGCGCACGTTCCTGCGCACTTAGCCCCAGATCACCCAGTTCAGGCGGAATGGCACGGCCTGCATGGTCACTTACCAGCACAAAGGGGCCACCTTCATCCCGGCCATGCACCACAAAACTTTCTGCCATCAGCACCTGATCAACAGACATGCCTTTCCACCTCCTGCATCGCGCGGCATGGTGCGGAAAAAGCAGGGTAACGCCCCACCCTTTGCGCCATGCCGCAGAACACTCGTGTTCGGGTTTGAAAACTTATTTGGCGGAAGATACCACAACAGCAGCCAGATCTGCCTGTGCACGCACCTGCCCTGCGTCTTCCCCCGTCAGGCCTTCTGCATCCAGCCCGCTATCATCCAGTTCGTACACCAGATAAGCCGGATCTGCGCCATCAAGCGATTCTTCGCCGCCAACATCGTAGCTACGGGCTGCCACATATTCCGGCCCACGCATTTTACCTTCCAGGCGCTCAACAGCCACAACAGGGCTTTCTGCGCGAATAACTTCCAAAAGCACATTCGGGCCGGGATCAATCACGGCAAAGGTTGTAAGCTTATGTGGTGTTGTCATGTTCATGAACTCCCTGAATTTCACTTGCTTTTAAGCAGAGAAATGCCGCCGGGCACAGCCCTTTCCCGCACAGCAGCACACAGAACAGCCCCGCCGCAGGATCGGCCCTGCCACACCCTTTGCCAAAACCGGCATTTGCGCCCTAGGGCGCGCAACATTACTGTGGCATCTTTGCATCCGCGCCGCGGCAGTATAAGCCAACGCCTGAGCACATCTTACGCAGCAGGACGGAATTAGGGCCTAAAATGTCTCTGAACAGCCAGAACAGCACGGAAACGGAAAACCAGAAAAACGCCAATGTCCAGTGGGGCGGGCGGTTTGCCGGTGGCCCTTCTGAGATCATGCAGGCCATTAATGCCTCCATCGGCTTTGATAAGGTGATGTGGAAGCAGGATATTGCCGGCTCCCTCGCCCATGCCGCCATGCTGGCGCATGTGGGCATTATCTCCAAGGATGATGAAGCCACCATCCGCAAGGGGCTGACAGAAATCGGGCAGGAAATTGCGGCTGGCAACTTCCCCTTTTCCGAAGCGCTGGAAGATATTCACATGAATATCGAAGCCCGTCTGTCTGACCGGATTGGTGAGGCCGGAAAACGCCTGCACACCGCCCGCTCCCGCAATGATCAGGTTGCAACAGATTTCCGCCTGTGGGTGCGTGACGCCATTGATGGGCTGGACCAGCAGGTAGCCGCCCTTATGCGCTCCCTCGCCCGCCGGGCAGAGGAACACGCCGCCACCCCCATGCCGGGCTTTACCCACCTGCAAACCGCACAGCCCGTAACATTCGGCCACCACCTGATGGCGTATGTGGAAATGCTGGCGCGTGACCGGGGCCGTCTGGCAGATACACGCAAGCGCCTGAACGAATGCCCGCTGGGTTCTGCCGCGCTGGCTGGCACATCCTTCCCCATTGATCGGAAGATGACTGCCGAACTGCTGCATTTTGACCGCCCCACCGCCAATTCTCTGGATTCTGTATCCGACCGTGATTTCGCGCTGGAATATCTTTCTGCGCTGTCCATCATGGCCATGCATCTTTCCCGCATGGCGGAAGAAATTGTGATCTGGTGCTCCTCACCTTTCTCCTTCATTCGCCTTTCTGATGCGTTCACCACCGGCTCTTCCATCATGCCGCAAAAGCGCAACCCGGATGCAGCAGAACTGGTGCGCGCCAAAACCGGCCGCATAACCGGCAGCCTTGTCAGCCTGCTGACGGTGATGAAAGGCCTGCCACTGGCCTACGCCAAGGATATGCAGGAAGATAAGGAACCCGTGTTTGAAGCCACGGATGCCGCAGCCCTCTCCCTTGCCGCATGTGATGGCATGGTGCGGGATATGACAGCCAACACCGCTCAGATGCGTGCGCTGGCAGGTTCCGGCTATTCCACCGCTACCGATATTGCAGACTGGCTGGTGCGGGTGCTGAAAGTGCCTTTCCGCACTGCCCACCATGTAACAGGCCGTCTGGTAGCCAAGGCCGAGGAAAAAGGCGTGGGGCTGGCAGATCTGACATTGCAGGAAATGCAGGCAGAAGAACCCGGCATTACAGATGATATCTATTCGGTTCTCAGCGTAGATGCCTCCATTGCCTCACGCACCAGCGAAGGCGGCACCGCACCGGGCAACGTGAGCGCACAGGCGCAGCGCTGGCTGAAAGCTCTGGGTGCAGAACCCACCACAGCGGGGCAGTAAACCATGAATTACCGCCTGATTTTTGGCCTTGCGCTGGCCACTATCTTGTTTCTGCCTTTGGCAGCCTGCGGCAAAAAGGGCACGCCACATCAGCCCGGCCCGCAAAATAAAATTACCTACCCGCGGATGTACCCACCGGATGAATAAGACCACAGTGCGCATTATATTGGTTTGATACTGCACCGCACTTCGTAACCAGCCATGCCGAGTTTTTCTTGGCGTGGCCTCCTGCTCCTCTTTTACAATCAGGGCTTTTACGCCTCATGGCCGAAACACCTGTTTATACCGATGCCGACCCAACACTGGCAGAACTGTTAAAAACACACCCGCAGCTTACGGTTGACCCCACCTGTGGGCTGATGCTGGAAGGCGTGGCCCTGAACGCCATAGCTGATTCTGTTGGCACGCCCTGCTGGGTGTTGGGGGCTGGCACGCTGCGCGCACGTATGCGGCGCATGCACACCGCCATGCACAATGCCGGGCTGGATGTTTCCATCCACTATGCCGTGAAAGCCAATGATCATCTGGCTATTCTTACCCTGATCGGTCAGGAAGGTTTTGGGGCGGATATTGTAAGCGGTGGTGAACTAGCACGCGCTCTAAAGGCCGATATTCCGGCAGGCCGCATTGTGTTTTCCGGCGTTGGCAAAACAGATGCCGAACTGGAGCAAGCCATTAGCCACGGCATTGGCCAGATTAACGTGGAAAGCGCGGAAGAGCTGGAAGCTATTTCTACCATTGCCAGCAAGCTGGGCAAGCAGGCCACCATTACGCTGCGCGTAAACCCGGATGTGGATGCCAAAACCCACGCCAAAATTACAACCGGGTTGGCGGCCAACAAATTTGGCATTCCGTTTCAGGATGCCGCAGCACTGTATGCTCATGCATTCACCCTTCCCGGTGTGCAGCCTGTTGGGTTTGCTACCCATATTGGCAGCCAGATTTTAACCACGGCTCCTTATCGTGCAGCCTATGCCCGCGTGGCGGAACTGGTGCGCACCGTGCGTGCTGCCGGCAATGCCGTAAGCGTTGTGGATTGTGGCGGCGGCCTTGGCATTTGCTACCGCAATGAAACCGAAGGGCAGCCCGAAGCCCTTGCTGGTGCCATTAAGGCAGAACTGGGTGATCTGGGCGTAAAGCTGGCTATTGAGCCGGGGCGCTGGCCCATTGGCCCGGCTGGTGTGCTGCTGAGCAGCGTGATCCTGCGTAAGGCACATGGCATGGATGTGCCCTTTCTTGTGCTGGATACGGCCATGAACGAACTGCTGCGCCCCAGCATGTATGATGCGTGGCATGGTATTCTGCCGCTGGCACCGCAGGCGTTCAGCCAGCCTGTTTCTCTGGCCCATGTGGTTGGCCCCGTGTGCGAAAGTGGAGATACATTTGCGCGGGACAGGCTTTTGCCCCCGCTGGCACGCAATGCACGTATAGCCCTGCTGGATACAGGCGCGTATGGTGCGGTTATGAGCTCCACCTACAACAGCCGCCCGCTTGCTGCAGAAGTTCTGGTTGAAGATGGCCAGTGGCAGGTGATACGCCAAAGGCAGAGTGTTGAAGAACTGTGGCAGGATGAAACTGTGCCCCCCCACCTTGCCAAAGCCACATGAACCAAGGCGGTCTGCACCAATCCCTGACCGCCTCTACCGCTGAGGATGGAGCGCTGGCGGAGCGCCTTGCCACTGCACGCCGCCACGCCACCATTGTTTTGCGGATAGAACGGTTGTGGCCTGCGTTGCAGCCCACTCTTGCCCTGCTGGGTATTTATTGTGTGGCGTCTTTGCTGCGTATTCCTCAGCACCTGCCAGATGGTGTGCGGCTGCTGCTGGTGGCAAGTTGGCTGAGCTTATGTGGCTGGCGGCTGCACAAGGATATTGAAAACCTTGCGCCCCCCACCTCAAGCGAGGTTGATCGGCGGATTGAACAGGCATCCGGCCTCCTCAACCGCCCCCTTGCTACGCTAACGGACCACCCTGCGGGCACAGCCTCGCAAAGTTCCAGCACCTTATGGCAAGCACATCAACAGCGCATTCTGGCATCACTCGGCACGTTGCGGGCCGGTTGGCCGCGCCTTTGGCCACAAGGCCGAACACGGCAGATTGGTGCTTGGGTATTGGTGGCAGCCCTTGCTGGCACCGCCGGGCTTGCGGGGGCCTCCGCGCCGGGGCGTATTCTTGCCGGGTTTATTCCGGGGCGGGATGACCCTGATGTTCCCTTCCCACGCGTAGAGGCATGGATAACCCCACCCGCTTATGCGCCAGATGCCCCGGTTTTTCTGGGCAATATCAAAACGCCACCCCAAACCCCGCAAGGGGCGCACCTCACCGCTATTGTTACAGGCTTGGCCTCCCACCCCACCTTGCGGGAACAGGGCGGCATGGTGCTGCATGATGCCACACGCCATAAGCTGGATGCCCATAGCTGGAAGCTGGATGTGGTGTTGGAGCATTCTGGCACCGTACGCCTTACAGGCCGTGGCCGCACATTGGCCCAATGGCCTGTGACCGTTCTGCCTGATGCAGACCCCAGCGTGAAATGGGGGCCTAACCCCGGTTCTCCCCGCAAGGAAGAATGGCGCACACTTCTGCCGTATGAGGCCAGCCATGCCTATGGTTTGGCATCCCTTAAGGTGGAGTTACATCTGGCACATGCCAAGCATGGGCCGGAACGCGTGCTTACCATTCCCCTGCCTCTTGTTGGGCACCCCAAATCTGTAAAAGGCGCTATCAGCCCAGATCTTTCGGAAGACCCGTGGGCGGGTGAAACCGTAATCGGCCGCGTGGTGGCCACCTCTGTCAGTGGGCATGAAGGCAAAAGCGCTTCTGCCACATTCCGCATGGGCGCACGCACCTTCCATTCCCCCATTGCTCGCGCTTTGCTGGATGTACGCAAACGCTTTGCTCTGGGGCAGGAAAGCCGGCAGGATGCGGCATCAGATCTGGAAGCACTAGCCGATGCCCCCGGCCCCGTGCGTGAACATACCGGCATGTTGCTGGCACTCAGCAGCGTGGTGGCCATGCTGGATGACAGTCTGACAGATATCGCCACTGCCCGCGCAGGCGCCACAAACCTGCTGTGGGATCTGGCGCTGGATATAGAAGACCGCCGTAATGGGGATGATGCCAGTGCCCAGGCATCTATTGATGTACGTGCAGCCCAAGCCGCTGTGGCACAGCAACTCCAGCACATGCGCCAGGATGGACAGCAAGGGCAACAGGCCCAGCAGGAACTGGAAGACAGGTTAAAAACCCTGCAAAGCGCCATCAGCCGCAAAATGCAGGCACTGGCCAACCAGGCCATGAAAGATCATACGGTTATTCCCGATCTTCCGGGCTTTACCAGCGCGGGTAATCAGGCTTTTTCCCGCCTGATGCGTCAACTTCAGTCCGATGCCACCAATGGCCATGCGGATGAAGCGCTCAAGCGTTTGCAGGATATGGAAAACGCCACCGAGCGCATGCGCAACGCCACACCGCAGGATATGGCAAACTTGGCGCAGCAGATGTTGGCACAGCAGAAAATGCGTGAACAGGCAGCCGCCCTGCATGATCTGGCCAGCAAACAAACTGCCCTGTTGGACCATGCGCAATCTCGCCTTGATGAAAACCTGAAAGCGCAGGCCCAAAAGCAGAGTGATCTGGCAGACGATGGTGATGGTGAGGCCGATTACGCCAACATGCCCACATCCGAACTGTTGCGCCGTTTAGGCCTGCCCATGCCGCCGGGTTCGGAAAACGCACCGACCGCGCCACCCCCTCCGCCCGCGCAGCCCGAAACACCACCAGCCATGCCCGACCCTGCCAAAGCAGAGGCACAGGCAGCAGCCCGCCGCAATGAACGCGCCATGCAGCATGCGCTGGAACACGCGCTGGATGAGCTGAAAGACGAATTCAAGGATCTGACAGGCAAAACCCCCGCCGCTTTTGATGAAGCCCGCAAAAGCATGCAGGATGCCCGCAAGGCGCTGGCCGATGGAGATGATGCCGCCGCCGCCAATGCTGAAGAAAAAGCATTGGAAGCCCTGCGCAAAACCCGCCAGCAAATGCAGGATGCCGTTAAGGGCAATGGCAAAAACAGTATCCCCAGCTTTTTGCCTGCACTTGGCAGCCCGTCTGATGGATCTTCCGGCTCTGGTAGTGCATCCGATGGGCAGAATGGTTCTGGCACACCGTCTGATTCCTCAGAAAATCAGGAGGAAGAAGACCAACAGGGCGGCAAGCGCGATCCGCTGGGCCGCAAACTGGGTGAAGGCAAGGATCAGACCGAAGATGATTCCACCCACATTCCAGATAACGTGGCCCGCCAGCGCGCCAGAGAAATTGAGCAGGAACTCAGGCGACGAGATTCAGACCGCACACGCCCGCAGCAGGAACTGGATTATCTTGACCGTTTGCTCAAACCGTTCTGAAACAGGGACTGAGCAAAATATTCTGCCCGACTTATCAGCAAGATAGGTGGACATGACTTTTTACATTGCACGGAGCGAAAAGAGAGTATGGCACGTTTTCTGGTAACTGGTGGCGCTGGGTATGTTGGCAGCCACGTTGTTCTTGCCCTGCTGGATGATGGGCATGACGTTGTTGTGCTGGACAACCTACGCACTGGCCATCGCGCTGCCGTGCCTGATCAGGCCACTTTTGTGCAAGGTGATATTTCAGACATTGCCTGTCTGGATAAAGTTCTTTCCTCCGGCCCGTGGGATGGCATTTTGCATTTTGCAGCGCTTTCTCTAGTGGGAGAAAGCATGCAGAACCCCATGATGTACATGACAGCCAATGCAGGTTACGGCTTTGGTTTGATTGATGCCTGTGTGCGCCATGGTGTGAAACGCTTTGTGTTTTCCTCTACCGCCAACCTGTTTGGTTCCGCCGGGGAAGGCCCGATTAACGAGGATTCTCCCATTAACCCCGGCTCCCCTTATGGTGAGAGCAAATATATGGTGGAACGCGCCCTGTACTGGGCAGATAAAATTCATGGCCTGAAAAGTGCGTGCCTGCGGTATTTCAACGCTGCCGGAGCAGATCCTTCTGGCCGTGCGGGGGAAGACCACCGCCCCGAAACGCACCTGATCCCGCTGGTTATTGATGCCGCCCTGAAGCGCCGCCCAGCCCTTACCCTGTTTGGTGAGGATTACCCCACGCCAGATGGCACCTGCATCCGTGATTATGTGCATGTTACAGATCTGGCGCGTGCCCATCTGGCCGTATTGCCGTTGCTGAATGATAAAAGCGTGGTGTTTAACGTTGGCACAGGGCGCGGCAATTCCAACCGTGAAATTATTGATGCCGTGGGCCGCGTGAGCAATCTGGAAGTGCCTTGGCAGGCAGGCCCGCGCCGTGCAGGGGATCCAGCCAGCTTGGTTGCCAGCCCTGCCCGCCTGATGGAAGCTACCGGTTGGGCACCAGAGTTTACGGATATTGATCGGATTGTGGAAACAGCCTTCAACTGGCGCAAAAACCACCCGCAGGGTTATGGCGTGTAACCTTCTTTTTTCCTGCATGGTGGCATTTGCCGCTGCCATGCAGGCCACTTTTATGGGCCATGCAGCCTTGGCAGAAGGCCCTGCCTATCGCACGCATCTGGCTGGTGTAGGGCTACATGATCCGCGCCAAAGAGTGGATGCCACGCAGCCGCCTTGGTCTGCCGTGGGGCGTGTGCAAACAGAACTGGGCAGCAGATGCACTGGTTTTCTGATTGCGCCTAACGTGGTGGAAACCGCCGGGCATTGCCTGTGGCTGAGCCATGTGCGTGGGTTTGTACAGCCCCAGAGCGTGCATTTTTTACGTGCCTATACGGGTGAGCATTACATGGCCCACGCCCGTGCTGTGCAAATTATTATTCCCCCCGGTTATAGAACGGATCAGGAAAGTAATAGCGGCGGGTTAGACCATGCCACGCTTATTCTGGACCATGCCATTGCCAAGCCGGATGAGGTTTTTCATATTGATACCCCATTACAGGCCCTAACACCCGGAATGCCTGTTGTATTGGGTGGGTATGAACAAAATCAACCTGATATTATTACCGCTGATCAGAACTGCCATTTTTTAAATACAACCCAAGATGAGGGCGGCAACCCTTTACTGGTGCATGATTGTGCTGGCACGCATGGCAGCAGTGGTGCGCCCCTGCTGTTTCATAATCAGGCCGGGTGGCACGTTATTGGCGTGCAGGTGCAGGCATTTACCAATGGCGCAGGCGGCCGCGCCGTGCCTCTTTTAAGCCAGAACTAAAAAACACGCCCTTAAACTGCGACAGATCAAAGACAGCCCATGTTCCCCTGCGCAGGGTAGGCTTCGTTCTGGTAGAAATACCAAGGTTTGATACCGCAGAAAGGAAACCTCCATGTTTGCCATGCGTCTGCACCAGCCCAAAACACCCTTGCAATGGGAGGAAGTGCCAGACCCGGTGCCCGGCCCCGGTGAAATTCGGGTAAAAGTGCTGGCCTGCGGTGTGTGCCGCACAGATTTGCACGTGGTGGATGGAGACCTCACACACCCCAAGCTGCCCATTATTCCCGGCCACGAAATTGTCGGGCGGATTGATCAGATTGGCTCTGGCGTTACCTCTTTATCTGTTGGGCAGCGCGTGGGTATTCCGTGGCTTGGGCACACATGCGGGCACTGCTTTTATTGCAGCGATCATCATGAAAACCTGTGTGACCACCCCGTATTTACCGGATACACGCGAGATGGCGGTTACGCCACAATGGCCGTGGCCGATGCGCGTTTTGCCTTCCCACTAGGGGAAGAAGGATCGGCCGTAGAAGTGGCGCCCCTATTGTGCGCCGGGCTTATTGGCTGGCGTTCCTTGGTAAAAACCGGAAATGCGCAAAAAGTGGGGTTATATGGCTTTGGTGCTGCGGCCCATATTATTGCGCAGGTTCTGGTCTGGCAGAAAAAGCAGGTTTACGCCTTTACCCGCCCTGGTGATGCAAAAACCCAAGCCTTTGCGCGCGAATTAGGAGCCACATGGGCCGGAGGTTCTGACGAACTGCCGCCTGAACAACTGGATGCCACCATTATTTTTGCACCTGTAGGCGCCTTGGTGCCAGCAGCCCTTAAAACCCTGCGCAAAGGCGGGCGCGTAGTCTGTGCAGGTATCCATATGAGCGAAATACCCGCTTTTTCTTATGATATCTTGTGGGAAGAGCGCGAAATTGTATCCGTTGCCAATCTCACCCGTCAGGATGGGTTGGATTTTCTGTCCATCGCGCCCAAAATTGGCATTCACACCACCACAACCACATACGCCTTGAAAGACGCCAACAAGGCGCTGGATGATTTACGGCATGGACGGTTTGATGGTGCCGCCGTGCTGGTGCCCTAAGCCCAGATCAATATATCAGGCCGGTTGCGGATCAGGCATTTCCTCTTGCTCCGCAGCGGCCAGAATAGCTGCCAGCAGGCCGGGAAAGCGGGCTTCCATATCCTGCAAACGCAGGCTGTTCATATGCGTCACGCCCACAACTTCCGTGCGCAACAAACCAGATTTACGCAGCACCGCAAAATGGTGCGAGATAGAAGATTTGGGCCGCCCATCCTGCAATGGCGCACAGGCCTGAGGCTGATGCTGCATCAGCTTTTGCACAACAGAAAGCCGAAAAGGGTCTGCCAGCGCGTGCAGAATACCCGCCAGTTGGAACTCTTCGGGGGCAGGATGATCATACTGCTTCATGAGTTGTGCCCAAGCCCTTAACTCTTGCCTTCAGGATTAGTTCGATTATAGTCGAACTAATGGTCGTGCAGACCTGATCCGTAACGGAGACTACGCATGCCGACACTGTTTGATACCTATACCCTTAAAGATATTACCTTGCGCAACCGTATTGTGGTTGGCCCCATGTGCCAATACACGGCGCAAGAAGGCGTGCCGAATGATTGGCACAGCGTGCATTACCCCACACTGGCCCGTGGTGGTGCAGCACTTGTTGTGGTGGAAGCCACAGCCGTTTCCCCCGAAGGGCGCATTACCCCCAACTGCCTTGGCTTATGGAATGATGAGCAGGCCGCAGCTTTTGCCCCTATTACAGCAGCTATTAGCAAAGCAGGCGCTGTGCCGGGCATCCAGCTTGCCCATGCCGGCCGCAAAGCCAGCGCGCACGTGCCGTGGGAAGGTGATGACCATATTCCGGAATCAGACCCGGCAGGATGGCAACCCATTGCCCCCTCTCCCATAGCATTTGGGGCCAACCTGCCCCGCGTGCCCACGGAAATGACATTGGATGACATTGCCCGTGTAAAAGCCGATTTTGTGCGTGCCGCAGAACGTGCGCGAGATGCCGGGTTTAAATGGCTGATGCTGCATTTTGCCCACGGTTATCTGGCGCAAAGCTTTTGGTCCACCCACTCCAACAAACGTACAGATCAGTATGGTGGATCTACTGAAAACCGCGGCCGCTTTTTACTGGAAACGCTGGAAGCCGTGCGCGCTGTATGGCCCGAAAACCTACCTCTTTCTGCGCGCTTTGGCGTGATTGAATTTGATGGGCAGGATGAGCAAACTCTGGCGGAATCCATTGCCCTTGTTGAGAAAATGAAAGGTGTAGGCTTGGATTTTCTGGATGTCAGCATCGGGTTTTCCACGCCCACCGCCAACATTCCATGGGGTTCCGGGTTTATGGCTCCGTATGCTCAGCGCGTAAAACAGGAAGCTGCGCTGCCTGTCACAACCTCATGGTACATTAGCGAAGGCCGACAGGCTGATGCACTCATCCGCACAGGTGCGCTGGATTTGGTAACGCTTGGTCGTCCCTTACTTGCCAATCCGCACTGGCCGTATGAAGCCGCACGCACTTTGCATGTGAAAGATGCCGGAAAAGTTCTGCCACCTTCTTACGGGTGGTGGCTGGCGCGTTATCAGTAACGCAGAATTACGCACGTGTTCCGGGCTTTGCCTCAGATGCCCGGAACACGGCGGGAAACTTATTTTTTCTCTGGCATTCCCACACATTCAGCCGGGCCGGGAAAGCTGCGGTTGCGCACGGCCTGCGCGTATGCAGCGGCTGCCTGCTCAACTTCCTTGCCCAGATCAGCAAATTTCCTCACAAACCTGGGCGTGAAATCCGGGAACAACCCCAGCATATCTTCGGTGACCAACACCTGCCCGCCACATGCGGGAGAAGCCCCAATGCCAATGGTGGGGATATGCAAGATTTCGCTAATCTTGCGGGAAAGTGGCTCCATTGTGCTTTCAATCACCACCGCCCACGCGCCAGCGTTTTGCACGGCACGCGCATCCGCCAAAATCTGTTCGGCTTCATCACCACGGCCAACGGTGCGGAAACCACCATGCGCATGCACAGCCTGCGGTTTCAGCCCAATATGCCCCACAACCGGAATACCGCGCTGCACCAAAAACTGAATGGTCTCGGCCATTTCCTGCCCACCTTCCAGCTTTACGCATCCGGCACCGGTTTGCGCCATAATCTGCGCCGCCACCCGGAACGCCTGCTGCGGGCTTTCCTGATAACTGCCAAAAGGCATATCCACTGCCACACAGGCCCGCTGGCTGCCCCGCACAACAGCCTGACCATGCGCTATCATCATTTCCGGCGTAACGGCCAAGGTAGACTCCATGCCGTACACCACCATGCCCACAGAATCCCCCACCAGCAGCAGATCACAATGCGCATCCAGCAAGCGGGCCATGGGGGCCGTATAAGCGGTAAGAGACACGATAGGAGCATCCAGCGCCGCCAAAGATCGCGGTGTGTGCCGCTTGACTGTTTGATGTCTGCTCACGCGTATTCTCTCCTTGTTTCAGTTCAGGATCGTGGATCAAAAAGTGAGGGCAGCTTTCCTCTATCCCCTTCGGCTGTCCAGCCCTGCCATGGCCCGAAGCAGAGCAAAACCACAAAAAGAAAAAGAATGTCCTTCAAAGCATTGACAATACTTCTCCAACCCTTTAGATCACGGCTCAACAAATCGGAGGGATGCCCGAGTGGCTAAAGGGGGCGGACTGTAAATCCGCTGGCGTACGCCTACGTTGGTTCGAATCCAACTCCCTCCACCATTTTCCTTAAAAATATTCAATAAAAACAAAAAGATAGCGGTCGCTTATTGAGCGTTACCCCTCTTAAAACAATCAACATAAACACTCACAAAATCAGTATCTTATATTTTTGCATGCTCCAATCATGCAACTTGGATGCGGGTCTTCCCTGTCGAATGGATAGGGAGCCATCAACCTGCGGCAATGCTTATCCCATTCCTAGCCTTGTGCCATTAACCATTGGGAACTGGGGTTCCCAAATATAAGGCAAGGTCGCTTGGCCTGGTCCGAAGATGGCACGACGAGGCTATGCTTCTGCTGGAAGGACGATATTGATGATGCGCGCTCTCCTGAGCCTGATTTGTGCCATCTGTATCGGCGGCACCGCACACGCGGACGCCAAGCCGGTGTCTTTGGAGGAGCAGTCTTACAACGGCAATACGATGTTCAACGAGGAGCTTGATGGAAAAGCGTTTCTCAATGGGCGGCTGATCGTGCGCGTCGAGCGTGTTTCGACCTGTGTATCGGCGGTCTGGACCCGAAGCGGAGGCGGCGGATCGGCGCTGCGGCGCGACCTGCTGGAATAGGACAAGATGTTTAATGGCGATCTCTGGACCAAGGCTCAGTCTTACTATTTGACGTTCGTCTATACTGACCATCGGAGCGACGATGTCGTATCCATGCCTCTCACGGCGCATCCGGACCGTTTTGAAGATTCGGCCAGTATCACCCTCCTATCATGCCAACCAAAACGACATCATCGTAAGTGACGATCTTTGCACCGGGCGATCCGGCCGGAAACATAACGCCCGGCGGGTCTTAATGTGCGGTAACACCGATAACACCAGTAATACCGCAAAAACGATATACTGAATGGTGCTGACGATCATTCACGACACTCCGCAGCCCATTCCTCCATCAGCGGACGTCGCAAATCCAGAATGTGTTCTATACGCCCGCGTATGCGCCCTGATATTTTATTTAAAGCGGCATGCCTCATCTACTGTCGGTGCTTCTGCTAACTGAATCACCATCAGCGTTACCGGGCCAGACGTTACATTCCCGCCCAAATGTCCTTTATGACCCTGCGCATCAGGAAATGTTCTTTGATCTTCGCCTAAAGATATATCCCCCGGCCCCATTTCAACGCGCGTGCCATCCATTGCCTGAACAAACCATGTGCCCTTCAGTGGAATAATCCACTGCACCTTGGGATCAGTATGCCATGCGCCGTTCCAATGGTCGGGCTGCACTGTTGAAATAATTTGCACCTCCCCTTTGGAAAGCACGTCTGACCACTGAGGGGCCGCAGGCTTATTCATTGTCTTGAGGGTGTAATGATGGAGTGGGCATTTTGTCATATGGCTTATGCCGTTATGGTCTGCCCAGTTGTGCCAGTAATAGGTGGTGGGCGGCTTTTCTGGCTGCTTCTGGGCCGTATCCTGAGCGCACACGATATTTGCACTCAACGGCAGAAGACCAACAAGCACCAATCCGGCAATTATGCGCTGCACCATACTCTTCCTTTGCCTGTTACCGTATAAAACACCTTATCGGCCCATAAGTTTCTTTCAATACAACACGCAAGTTTCCGGGAAAGGCAAGACAACCCCACTGGCTCTTAAAGAAAACATCACGGTAAAGACTGCAACTTTTTGGAAATTTGCAGCATATAACGATGCAGCCACATAAAGACGGCGTGAAAGGTCTATGGCTTCTGTTGGGTGCTTACTCCACAACACATACCATCCAGCAACACCTCCAGCGCGGCTGAAATCGGGGCGGCCCCGACCTTTTCCTCAAGTAATTGATTGCTGATTGCCAGCATGGCCAGACCATGTACCTGTGCCCAACTTGCCGCCGCCTGCGCATTTATGGCAACCGCCCGGAAACTGCCATCCCGCTGCCCCTCTTCCAAAAGCTGTAGAAGAAGCCCGAAGGTACTCATAGCTGCATCATGCAGTTGGGAATCTACTGTTTTATCTGCATCGGAACTGAACATCAGACGATAAAGTCCGGGATTGTGGAGGGCAAACTCAATACAAGCCTGTGCTCCAGCAAGAAACTTCTCTCTTACGGAAAAAGTGCCTGATACCATGGCCTGCGTCATGCTCTGCCCAAGCTGAACAAAGCCGATGCGCGCCAGTTCACACAAAAGCGCCTCCTTATCTCGGAAATGCTTGTAAGGGGCTGCGTGGCTAACACCCGTGCGCCGTGCCACTTCCCGCAAAGTAAAAGCCCAGTTCTGGTCTGCTGCCAGCATGGCAAGTGCTGTGTCGATCAGGGCGCGACGTAAATCACCATGATGATAAGGGCGGTTTGTGGTTTCACTCATTCGTGAGGCTCATGTTTACAGAAGAAACTTTCGTTGACACCAAACTATTATGGCTCATACCCTGCCTGCATAAGTTTCTCCTGTAAACATGGAGCGCACAATGCCTGATGTTACTTCTGCCAATCTGCGCCGCATTCTTGATCATCAACGCGCCACGTTTCTACGCGCCGGACCACCGGATCTGAAACAGCGACGGGCTGATCTACGCCGCCTTAAAGCTGAAATCCTTAAGCGACGCATTGACATCGTGCGTGCTCTGAAAACCGATTTTGGCCAACGCTCAGAACGGGAAAGCGCTATTGTGGAGCTCATCCCGCTTGTGCAGTCGATCAATTATATGATCCGGCATGTCGGGCACTGGATGAAGCCGGAGTGTCGGCATATAGCGGCCTATTTCCAGTGCGGGAAAGCATGGGTGGTGCGCCAGCCTATCGGGGTTGTCGGCATTATTGCACCGTGGAACTACCCGGTTTCCCTCGCCCTTGTGCCACTGGCTACAGCCATTGCTGCGGGCAACCGCGCCATGCTGAAGCCATCGGAATTCACTCCAGCTACATCGTCAGTGATTGGCGAAATCGTGCAGGCTGTCTTTCCGCCCGATCAGGTCTCTGTTGTGACGGGAGATGGTGAAGTTGGGGCTGCGTTTTCAGCCCTGCCCTTCGATCATATCCTGTTCACCGGCAGCACGGCTGTTGGGAAGAAAGTGGCGGAAGCCGCGGCACGTAATCTCACCCCCGTCACCCTTGAGTTGGGCGGCAAATCTCCCGTCGTGATCGAGCCCGGTTTTTCCATGCAGCGGGTGGCAGACCGCGTGGCATTTGGCAAGCTCACCAATGCCGGGCAAACCTGCATTGCCCCAGATTATGCGCTGGTGCATGAAAGCCAACAGCAGGCTTTTGCCGCCGCCTATCAGGCAGCCGTAAAAAAGCTGCATCCCGGCGGTTATGTGGGGTCTCCCGATTATACAGCCATTCTTAACCAGCATCATTATACACGGCTTAGCGGCCTGATCCGTGATGCAGAGGAACAGGGCGCGCAGGTTATCCGAATGGGAAGCGATTCCGCCGCCAACCATGTGCTTGCACCGGTTCTGATACTTAACGCCAAACCTGAAATGGCGGTTATGCAGGAAGAAATTTTCGGACCCGTTTTGCCTGTGCTGACCTACAAAAATCTTGATGAAGCCATTGCTTTTATCAACGCACGCCCCAGACCTTTGGCTTTGTATTACTTTGGAGAAAAACACGCTGAACAAAACAGACTTTTGCAACGCACGGTTTCAGGAAACGTAACCATAAACGGCACATTGCTGCATTACGTGCAGGATGCCCTGCCATTTGGCGGTGTGGGAGAAAGCGGCATTGGAGCCTATCACGGAAAAGAAGGCTTTATGGCCCTTACGCATGCCCGTGGCATTTACAAACAGGGACGCTTTAATGCCGCAACGCTGCTTCAGCCTCCATTCAACAAACTGACTGATACCATCACCAATCTGCTCCTGCGATAATAACGCCGCAAACAACAAGACTGAGCATTATTCAGCAATATTCTAAAGTGTTTGTGCCACACCTGAGTGAAAATTGGCGGTTCCATCCTTGACGCTTATTGCACAGCAGAGTGCAATAAGCGTCACACTCCCTGAACTAAACTATGGAACACGCCTTACATGAAATATTACGGTGCGCCAGAAACGCAGGCACTTTTACCATTTCCTGCATTGGTAGATATGCTGGCCCGTACGGTGCGTGATTACGCACATGGGGCCATTACATGCCCGCCGCGCACTGTTGTTCCCACGCAAGATGGCAACGGCACGCTTATGTGCATGCCAACCGTGGCGGAAGATTTAATTGCCACAAAAATACTCACAATTTTTGGCAAAAATGCCGTGCAGCACCTGCCCACCATACAGGGCATGATTACATGCGCTGATGCACATAATGGGCGCTTTCTTTTCAATCTGGATGGCCCCACCGTAACAATGCGCCGCACATCAGCCATGAGCATGCTGGGTATTCGTACGTTTGCTTCTGGCCCTGTAAATCGGGTGTTAATTATTGGCACAGGCACGCAAGCCCTTGCTCATGTAGAGGCGCTCTCTGCCCTGCATCCGGGCATTGAGGTTGCAATTCGTGGCAGCACCCCAGAACGGGCGGAACATTTTTGCAAGCAGCATGCAACATCCCTTCTGACACTACGCCCGGAAGCCCCCAAAGAAACGCCGTTTAATGTTGTTATCACCACCACAGCCAGCACTACGCCCATTTATGATGGCAAAGCCGACCCGCATTGCCTTGTTATTGGCGTAGGCGCTTACCGCCCCGATATGGCAGAAATTGCGCCACAGATTGTACGCGCCAGCCAGCTTTATGTGGATGACCCGATTGGCGCCCCAACAGAAGCCGGGGATATTCTGCAAGCAGGAGTAAACTGGAACAACGTGCACGCTCTGGCAGAAGCGCTGGATACGCCACCAGATTTCACACATCCCATATTCTTTAAATCCGTAGGATGTGCTGTTTGGGATCTGGCTGCATGCCGTGTGGCGCACACCATGTTATCATGACCATTTCTGCTTCATATGTTTCGGCATAGCATCCATTAACGAAAGCGGCGTGACCTTTTGAGGCCACGAAGTTACGCTTACAAATACCCCATTGCATAAAGCTGAGGAGAACAGCCGTGACGCTTCTTGAAACTCTTACCCACCGGCACACCACCAAAGCTTACGATAAAACCCGTAAAATTCCGGCAGATATTTTTGCCCAGTTACAAGAAGCCCTGCGCTACAGCCCATCTTCCGTAAACTCTCAGCCATGGCACTTTTTTGTTGCTGACAATGATGAAGGCAAAGCCCGCATTGCCAAGGCCACAAGCGGCCCGTTTGCCTTTAATGCGCCGCGCGTTATGGATGCCTCGCATGTTATCGTGCTGAGTTCACGCACCAGCCTGCCCCCTGCATATCTGCAAGATATTACTGAACAGGAACAGAAAGACGGCCGCTTTGCAGATGAAGCCACAAAAATATCCATTACCAAAGGGCGGAATGGTTTTGTGGGGCTGCATGAGCAAATGGGCGATGTGGCAACCTGGGCACAAAAGCAGACATATATTGCACAAGGTTTTCTGCTGCTTTCAGCCGCACTTCTTGGAGTGGATGCAACACCCATGGAAGGTTTTGATGCTGCCATTCTGGATAAGGAACTGGGCTTGAAAGAAAAAGGGCTTGCTCCGGCTGTTATTGTCTCACTCGGCTATCATTCCGATGCAGATTTCAACGCCAAACTGCCCAAGTCTCGTTTGCCAGAAAAAAGCCTGTTCACGCATCTCTAAAAAACACGGCGGAAGGGTCTGCTACATGCAGGCCATCCGCCGTAATTTATTTTAGTTTTTCAGATTAATCGCACCGTAAACAGAAACTTTTTAAGTATTTTCCAGTAGATACTCAGAAAATACGCCTTTGTAACAGAAGCCCGAAACTTCCTTCCCCTCCAGAGCACGCAACTTCAAGCAGAGTTGCGGCGTTACTTATGCACAATTGCATGATCTGAAGAACATGTAAGGGGAAAACAAGAAATGTGCACAGAGGAACGAAGATACATTCTAATATGGGCATCTGGTGCATTTTTAATGGCACTTTCATTACCCATAACCTTAATGGTGATTATTAAAGATGCCATGCTGCGCGCAAATATACCGGTGCATGATCCGCACAGTGTAAGCTGGCTAAAACCGGTATGGGATGCCCTGCCCGATACCAGATCATGGGCAGTGTACAGCACTTCTGCCTTGGTTATGTTCACCCTTATAGGGTTTGTTATTGGGTGTGCGCTTATGTCTTTTGCGTTCCGGCATTTAATTGCCATGCAGCAGAAAACAAAGGAATCCCGATTTCAAAAAAACATGAAGAGATTCCGAAAGTTTTCCTAAAAAACCTCATCAGCCGCTTATAACAAGCCGAATGGCAAAGATAACAAAAACCAAAGCCGTTAACCCATCCAGAACACGAATAACAACCGGGTTTGCAAGAAAGCGGCTAAAGAAAAGTGCTGTAAAGGCCAACGTAAAATACCACGTTAGTGTTAATGTGGCCTGCACTACGGTTAACAGCAGCGCATATGTTACGGCATTTACTTCAGGGGGAATAAATTGCGGAAAGGCTGTAAGATCAAACACCCCAACAAGGGGGTTTAGAATTGTGGTGAACATCCCACGCTGAAAGCCCGACCAAAATGCCTTGGGGGCCTGATTTTCGGAATCTGTTTCCGTCTCTGGTGTAGAGCGCAGAACATTAACAGCCAACCGAAACGCCAGAGAGAGCAGATAGCCAGCGCAGGCCCATTCCAGCACCAGATACAATGTGTGAGAAGCCGCAATAAGCGCGCTTAGCCCAAATGCCGTGCCAATGCCCCACAGAGTTAAGCCCGCAGCAATGCCCAACACCGCACCAATAGCGGTTGTGCGCCCTACACTGATGCTCAGCCGGATAATAAGGGCTGTTTCTGTGCCCGGTGTTAAAACAAGAACACCCCATGCAGCAGCAAACGCCAGCACAGGAAGGAAAACATGCGGCATAACTATCCGGCTCTCCGGTTAAAGGTTTGAAAGCGTCCTAAAGGAGAAAACGGAAAAGGTGAACAGGCTGTAATAAAAAACAGTACACCTTTGATGCCACTGCAATACGCGCAGCATTTGGTTTTTTAACACGCTTGTGTTGTTAACGTGGTGCCAGCTGTAATGGCCCTTGCTCAAACGTAAGCGGAGTTTGGGCTGGCCCGCATAAAGTGCGTGCAGGAAAATTAACGCGCACATCACCCAAAGGGAACGTCAATACAGCACGATTGGGGGAAACACATTGCCCCCCATCATACACATTGCCAGAAACCCAATACATGCTGGCCCGCCACAGTGCATGGGGCTTGAGTATTTTCTGGCCCAGCTGCTGGTTGGGAGAAAGTGGCGCTAGCTTGCCTATTGCCAGAACATGATCCTGTGCATCTTCAAGCTGCACAACCGGCAATGCAGGCACAGCACAGCGCGTGGCGCTGCGGTTAGAAAGAACAACCCACGCCCCGCTATGGGACATGCCGTCAAAAGCACCCTGCCCGCTCTCAAAATGCACAGATAAATCAGCCGGTTTGCAAGATTTTATAACCTGATGCGCCTGCGCTGCATGCACACCACCCACAAGCAGGCACATGATAAGCAAAGAGGTAGGCGTGCAGGCTGGTTTTATCATGTATTGTATTTCTTTCTGTTTTTAAGGACGGTTTTACTAACCCCTTAAAAACCCAAGGTATGAAGCACTCAAAACCAATGCCCCATACCTTGTTTTTACATTTTTACAGAACGCGGCCAGCAATGCTTTTCAGCTTTGCTACCAGTTCCGGGTCACGCACAGAAGGTGCCGTCATAATAGCGTGTTCCAACGCATGGTCGCAGCCTGCGCTACAGCTATGGCGCTTGCCACCCAAAGCAGGAATAACAGCCTTAATCAGTGCTTTGGCATTGGCTGAGTTCGCCTGCATGGTTTTTACAACGCTATCTACGGTAACGTTGTCATGCTCCGTGTGCCAGCAGTCATAATCTGTCACCATAGCCACTGTGGCGTAACAGATTTCAGCTTCACGCGCCAAGCTGGCTTCCGGCATGTTGGTCATACCAATAACGGAGCAACCCCAGCTCCGGTACAGCTCGCTTTCTGCACGGGTTGAAAACTGCGGGCCTTCCATAACCAGATAGGTGCCGCCGCGCACAGCGGTAATACCCAGCTTGTCTGCCTGCGCCTTCAGCACATCGCCCACGCGGTTGCACAGCGGGTCTGCCATGGAAATATGCGCCACACAGCCTGTATCAAAAAAGCTTTTTGTGCGTGCAATGGTGCGATCAATAAATTGATCGATCACCACAAAATGCCCCGGTGGCAGTTCTTCTTTCAAAGACCCCACAGCTGAAAGCGAGACAATGTCTGTTACGCCAGAAATCTTCATGGCGGCAATATTGGCCCGATAGTTCAGGCGTGAAGGCGGAATGGGGTGCCCACGGCCATGGCGCGGCAGAAACACGCAGCGCACGCCATCCAGCCGCCCGAAAAGAAGCTGGTCAGAAGGCAGGCCCCAAGGCGTTTCTACCGTGCGCCATTCCTTTTCTTCCAACCCGTCAATATCATACAGGCCAGACCCGCCTATCAGGCCAATAACGGGTTCCACAGTTTCATTTTCTGACATGCGACCAGAGTCTCCGGTTTAAAATCACAAACAACACGGCAAGAAAGCACAGATACAAACCTGCACCTATGCCAACACGGCGGCGGGTATCCTGATGCGGTGCAGAAACCCACGCAAGAAAAGTGGTAACATCCCGCGCTTCCTGCGTAACGGTTGCGGGGGTGTTATCTGCATATTTTACAGCGCCCTCACGCAAGGGCGGCGGCATGGCGGTGTAATGGCCAATAGCAAAGGAATTGGCAAACCCTTTACCCGGCACGCGCGCTGCATCGGGCTTATAACCGGTGAGCAGTGCAAAAAGCCTGTCTGCTCCGCCGGGGTAAACCTGCACAATGCGCGAAAGGTCGGGCGGCACCACACCCCCATTGGCCGCACGCGCAGCCTCCGGCCCGGAATAGGAAGAAGAAAGTGCATCATCTGGCCGGGCATTGCGGTGCTTCAGCCGCCCTTCAGCATCCAGCCCATCTGCTACCTGCCATGTGGCGGCAACAGCTCCCACTTCTTCCAGCGTTAAGCCCATATCTGTGAGATCTGAAAAACGCACTTCCGACAAGCTGTGGCAGGAGGCACATATTCCCGCAAACACAGCATATCCACGCTGCACAGATGGCAGATCAAAATGCCCCAACGGCCCTTTGAAAGACCAGTTCTGCTCTGGCGCTTTAACAGGCTGTGCTTGTGTGGGCTGTGCAATATTTGGCCCCAGCACCATAGCGCCCAAAAGCAGCATCCCTCCAGCGTATCGCCAAAGTGTGGGGCGAGTTTTCTGCACGGTCATGCCCCCATCCCCTCAAAACGGGTGCGCAAGGGTAGAAAAACCAGAAAATACAGGTAATAAATCAAACAGGCAGCCTGCCCAGCCACAAGCCACCCACCCTGAGCATGATGCACACCTGCTGCTGCGGCAGTAACAGCAGCCCCTACGCAGGCTAGCAGCGCCCCGGCATCTGCCAGCCGTGCCCAGCCACCATTTGCTGTGCGCCTGCCTTTATCCAGCCACGGCACAGCAAACAACACAGCCACAGCACCGCCAGAAACAAGTAGCCCCCAGAATTTGGAAGGCACAACCTGCAACATTCCGTAAAAGGGCAGAAAATACCATTCGGGTTCAATATCAGCTGGTGTGTGCAACGGGTTGGCTGGGCGATAATTGGCTGGCTCTGTTATCAGCCCCGGCCAAAAGCACATTACGGCTACAAAACCCAAGGCCATAATCAATACGGCCAGAATATCCCGCGTGGTAAAATACGGGTAAAAGGGCAGATATTTGCGGCGTGTTTCGGGTTGTACAGAAGGGCTGGAACTGCCCTTTGCATGCACAACAGCAACATGCACCAACACCAGCCCGATAATCACAAACGCCAGCAAAAAATGCAGGGTGAGCATACGGTGCAGCGTGGGTGTGCCCGGGCTTTCACCACCCAGAAAAACCTGTTCCAGCCCCTGCCCCACAAATGGCACAGCCCCTACAGCCTTGGCCGCAACATCTGCGCCCCAGTAAGACATTTGCCCCCAAGGCAGCACATAGCCTGCAAAGGCTGTAACCATCACCAACACCAGCAAGCCACAACCGCTTAACCACACGCCGCGCCGTGGGGGCAGATAGGTGCGGTAATATAACCCGCGCAACAAATGCACATACAGGGCCGCCATAAAAAATGAGGCCCCTGTCATATGCATGGCACGCAGCAGCCAGCCAGAGGGCATACGCCGCTCAATAGCCTCGACTGACCCGAACGCAAGCGAGGCATCGGGGGTGTAAGCCAATGTAAGCGTTAACCCCGATAACAGCATGAGCACCAGAACAGCCACCAGCATGGCGCCAATGGTCCACCACCAGTTCAGGTCTGCGGGCAAAGGCATGCTGCCATAATGCCGTGCATACGCACCCGCCTGCTGTAGAAAGGAATGTGCTTCCTTTTCTGCCTGCTCCGTATGGCGGGCCGGTGTTGCTGCCATCTTGCCCTTTTCTC
Source organism: Acetobacter oryzoeni (assembly GCF_004014775.2). Lineage (NCBI taxonomy): Bacteria > Pseudomonadati > Pseudomonadota > Alphaproteobacteria > Acetobacterales > Acetobacteraceae > Acetobacter > Acetobacter oryzoeni. The sequence continues at coordinate 784,246 of NZ_CP042808.1, read as the reverse complement.
CCCTTACGCCACTTTATAGGGTGCATGCTCCTGCCCTGCGCAGAGCTGCTGTTGGTTTAACGATGTTCGGGTTCATCTTGCAATGATGCGCCTAAAAGCGCACCCCTTGAAAGCCTGTAAGCAGATGGCAGCTTCAGGCAAGGACGATGAGGAAAAGACAGTTCAATGACGCCCACCGACACCGCTGATGTTTCTGCCCACCAAGCCCTTAGGGAACCAGCCCGCCAATGGTTTGAAAGCCTGCGTGACAAAATTTGCGCTGCTTTTGAAGCCATTGAGGATGACGCTGTAAAACAGAACAGCCCTGTTCTGCCCGGCCACGAAGCCGCAGGCCGTTTTGAGCGCAAAAGCTGGAACCGCCTGAACGAAGATGGCAGCCCCGGCGGCGGCGGTGTAATGAGCGTAATGCATGGCCGTGTTTTTGAAAAAGTGGGCGTAAACGTTTCCACCGTGCAGGGTACTTTTACACCGGAATTTGCCGCCACCATTCCCGGTGCGGCAGAAGACCCGCATTTTTTTGCCACGGGTATTAGCTTGGTGGCGCATATGTGCAGCCCGCTTGTGCCTGCCGCGCATTTTAACACCCGCATGATTATTACCACTAAAGGCTGGTTTGGCGGCGGTGGGGATATTACCCCCATGTTCCCCGAAAGTGCAGAAGCGCAGGATGATGCCGCGCGCTTTCATGCCGCCTTTGTGCAGGCCTGTAATGCGCATGACCCGGAATATTATCCGCGCTTCAAGGCATGGTGTGACAAGTATTTCTACCTGCCCCATCGTAACGAACCCCGCGGCCTGGGCGGTATTTTTTATGATCGGCTGAACAGTGGCAATGTGCAGGAAGACTTTGCCTTTACCAAGGATGTCGGCCTGGCTTTTCTGAATGCATTCCCCGAAATCATCCGCGGCCGCATGATGGAACCCTGGACACCTGAACAGCGCGAAGCCCAGCTTATCCGCCGTGGCCGATATGTAGAATTCAATCTGCTACACGACAGAGGCACACTGTTTGGTCTAAAAACCGGTGGCCATACTGAAGCCATTCTGATGAGCATGCCGCCAGAAGTAAAATGGCCGTAATAAAACTGTCGTGATTCTGCCCACATATGCGATTAATATGGGGCAGAAACAGAAAGAGGATCTCCCGCGCTTGCCCCACGCTGATCAGCCCCGGCTTTTTGTGATGCCTGAACGGCAGCTTTCGCGTCGTGTGTTCCTAAGCACTCTGCTGGGTGCCGCTGCTGTTGTGGCGGGCGCACGCACGGCACGCGCTGAGGACCCTCTCCCCATCAGTGCCGATGGTGGATCTGCACTTATTATTGGTGGCACGTCTTCTTCCGAATGTGGGCGCTGGGCCAGCCTGATAGCCCCCGCGCTGGAAGAAGAACTGCACCTTAGCCCTCCTTTGCAACTCACCCCCACAACCGGGTGGGACGGCATAACCGGGGCCAATCTGTTTGATACCCAGCAACAATCAGCCCCCGGCCCTGTTGGGTTGATGATACCCGGCACAGCTATTCTTTCTGCCATGCTGGGAGGGCCGCGTATTCATTTTGATTACCGGCGCTGGACCCCTGTGTTTTTGGTGGCACAGCCCAGCGTTGCAGTTGGCCGCGTAAACCTGCATCAATCTTTTCGTGCACGTTTAACCGGGCAGCTTACACGTGTGGCCGTTTCCAAACTGACAGGGCCGGAGCTAACCACCGTTCTGGCATTGGATATGCTGGGCCTGCGCCCGCAGCCGGTGGCCGGACATGCCACGCCAGAGGCCGCAATGGCCACTTTGCAGGCAGGCCAGACCGATGTGATCCAACTGCCGTTGGATGCCAGCTACCCAAGCCGTATTGCCACATTACAGGCTGCGGGTTTTGCCCCCCTGTTTGTTAATAATGCCCGGCCGGATATGCAGATTCATCAGCCCAATCTGCCTCCCGATCTGTTGGCTGTGCTGCAACAGGAACACAAATATTCTCAACCTGCGTTTCTGCTACCGGCTTGGGGCGCCATTGCCGCCGCATGTAGCTTACGCGCCGGGCTTGTGCTGCCTGCCCTTACCCAACCCGATAGCATTGCCCGCTGGCGCCATGCGGCTGAAGTATGTGCAAACCGTCCGGCCATTCAACAGGCTGCTGCGGCAGAAAACCAAACCATTCTGGCAGGCACGGCAGGCACTCCGTTTTATGAAACGCTTATGCCCGAACCGCATGTGCTAATGGCACTGCGCCGCTGGTTTGCCCAAAGCCTGCCCCGCTGGCGGGATGCCACACCTCCGGCCCTGCTTTCAACGCCGCCTGCGCAGTAATACGCGAACAGACCCTCTGTTACCTGCATGAGGGTACGTAAGCCCCAGAATACGGCGGCGGATTTCTGGCCTTTCCAGCCAATGGGGCAATTCGCGGCGTAAAATACCGCCTTCCTGCCCCGTGCCCAGGCCGGTAATAATTTCCACACAGCGCAGGCCCCTATGGGTGGCCACGTCCATAAACTCCATCAACCGATGGAAGGCTTCCTGCGCCACCATGCCGTGCAGATCCAACCGCCGCTCTACCTTAAAGGTGCCTTGGGTAAAGCGCCGCCAACTATAATCATCCACACCGGGCTGGCGTTTGCCTATGGTTTCTACCGGGCGCGGTGCCTGCTGCACGCGCAGCCCCGCAGCAGGGGCACGCGGGGCTGTAAAGCCATAATTAGCCGCAGCCACACCGCTTTCACCACCAGATGAAGACGCCATAAGCCCACTGGCCTGAGATTTTTTGCCAGCCTTGGCCTGCGCGCGTGGAATAGCCTGTGGCTCTGGCTCATTCTGCGCAGCGGGTGGCACAAGTTCGGCCACATGCAGGGGGGCAACATCCCGCACAACCAGCGCCCATAGCGCCTTTTCCCCCTCCTGCAAATGCCGCCGACGCCTGTTCACATCACCCTCTACGTTTCATGCCCTAAAACCAGAAATGGCCCGTCAGGCTTGGTTATCACCTGCCTGCGGGCCATCTTTCAAGAAAAGAAAAAAGCAGCCCCCGTTTGGAAGGCTGCTTTTCTTACACCAGATTTACTATTTGGCAGCCGGATTGCTGTTGGTCAGCAGCTTACCATCGTAACGCCCTGTCAGCGTTTTCAGGAAGGCCACAATGTCCGCCACATCCTGATCAGAGATGTTCTGATCCGGGGTTTGGTAACGGGCCATTTTGCGCACAGCCTCATCCAGCGTTTTTACGCTGCCATCATGGAAGTATGGGCCTGTTAGCTCAATATTACGCAGGTTAGGCACCACAAAGCGGTTCATGTCACTCGGTTCATGCGTTACGGCATAACGGCCTTGATCAGCATCCGTCAGCTTGCCACCACGGTCCTTGAAGTAATCACCTTCAAGACCCATGATTTCCATGCCGCGTCCACCCACGCCAATGCCGGTATGGCAACCAGAGCAGCCAATGGCCTTAAAGCGTTCATACCCGCGTTTGGCCTGCTCACTAATGGCATCCGGCTTGCCTTTGAGGTATTCATCAAAAGCGCCATTGGGCGTGACCAGCGTTTTTTCAAACTCGCCAATAGCCGTGGTGATGGTTTTTTCATCAACCTTGGCATCTGGGCCAAATGCAGCCTGAAACAGCGGTGCGTATTCCGGGTTGGCATTCAGCTTGTTGGCCACTTCCTCCCAGTTATGAGAGCCCATTTCCACCGGGTTCATCACAGGGCCAGCGGCCTGCTCTGCCAGCGTGGTGGCGCGGGCGTTCCAGAACTGTGCCATCTTGAAGTAGGCATCATACACTGTAGGCGTGTTGATGGGGCCTTTCTGCCCACCAATACCGGTGGCTGTAACCAGATTATCCACCCCGCCGGTATCCAGCCCATGGCAGCTTGCGCAGTTGAGCGTGTTATCGCCCGACAGGCTCTTATCAAAGAACAGCTTGCGCCCCAGTGTCCATTTGGCCGGATCGGCTTCCACGCTTTCTGGCACGGGGCGAATAGGTTCTGCTGCAAACTGCTCTGCCGCACCGGTGTTGTTGTAGTTTTTGCGGCGCGTATCCTGCACCCATTTCAACACCGCTTCGCGCTCTGCATTAGACAGATGGGCGTGCCAGTGCATCATCAGATACAGGTTTGGCGGCATACGGTTTTGCGTAATCACTTCCTCAATGCGGGAAAGCTGCTCTTCCGTAGGGGCTGTGCCCTGTTCAAACGCATCCAGCACCGGCTCTACACGGAAATGACGCAGCCCGTTGGCGCGATCTTTTTCCATAAGCGCTTTGGCAACCGGCACGCGGAAGTAAAACGGCAGATCACGCTGTTCGGCATGGCAGTAATCACACCGTGCCTCACGCAGGGCATTAAAGGCTGCCAGTGCCACAGGATCTTTCAGCGTGGGGGAAGATGCTGGTAATTCTGGTGCTGTAATATGGTCAAAATGCTGCAGGTAAGCGACTGTTCCACCATAAGCCAGCAGAGCTGCACCCACTGCTGACACGATTAATCGTTTCAAAACCCGGTCTCCTGATTTCTACGCCTTGATTGAATAGCTTTTATGCGCTGTTACCTGCATTGTGTTTGATACATATCAATATGTCCAAACGATTGTTTTTATTTTAATAATTGAAATTTTCGATGATCAGGTGTTCAGGACGCCAGATCATCTTTCAAACGTGCGCGAGCAATAGCCACGTATTCGGGATCCAGCTCCATCCCCAGCCCGTAACAGCCAAGCCTTTGGGCAGCCAGCAGCGTGGTGCCCGTGCCCATAAATGGGTCAAGCACGCGTGCACCTTCACGCCCATGCAGCAGAATGCACTGTTCAGGCAGCGCTACAGGAAATGTGCCGGGGTGATCGAACTTTTCTGCACGGCCCCGCACGGTTTCATACGGAATAAACCACGTATCCCCCCGGCAGCGCCTATCCTGCCTGTGGCCACGGCGGGCGATATTGGATTTATCCTTATACGGCACCCCGGCGCGCAGCCGATCAAGCCGCACATCTCCATGCAGCGTAAAGTGGAAAACATGCTCATGCCCACGGTGCAAAAACCGCTGGCTGTTCATGGGTTTGAAGTGCCCGAAGCTGTCTTCCCCCACGGAAATGGATTTCACCCACGAAATATGATTTTGCAGCACAAACAGATCACGCAGCCGCACTGCCAGTTCAAACGGCAGCCAAGGCTGTGCGGATGAGCCGGAAATATTCAGGAAGAATGAACCATCATCCTTGAGGATGCGCTGCAACTGCTGCGCAACCTCCAGCATCCAGTCCAGATAATCCTCTTCCTCCCGCCTGTCTGGATAACTGCGGTAGGACAGGCCGATATTATAAGGGGGGGACGTAACAACCACATCCACAGATTCCGCCGGCACGCGCTTGAGCGCACGCAGGCAGTCACCCATCACAATTTCCTGCTGCCCAATTTTATAACGGCGGGCGCGAGGTGGTTTGGTGGATGTGGTGTTGGCGCGGGATGCCCCGTTACCTTTGGCAGCTTTCACGCACTACGCGCCGCCGCAAGGCGCCATGTGCTGCCGTTCACATCCAGCAGGCGCTCAAAAGTCCACAGATCAGAAAACTCGGTAACGGCATCCGTGCCTGTTACCGGCTGACCTTCCTTGTTCAGCACAAGGCTGATCTGGTCAGAAACAATGCGCACATCAATGGCTGCTGCCGTGCCAGCTTCCATAGGGGCAATGCGCACATCCTCAATGGCCAGAGACCGAATGGCTTTTACATCTGTGCGCTGTGTTTCTTCCGCATTGGTGCGGGCTGTAATACCGGCCTCAAACGCAGAAAGCACTGCGGGGGTCAGATACGTTTTTAGCACATCCACATTGCCTTGCGCATAGGCCCCCACAACCTGCGCGAATGCAATTTGTGCACCGTTCAAAAACTGCTGGGGTGTGAAGGAAGGATCTTTTTGCCGGATATCTGCCAGCAATGTGCCCACGCGCGTGCCCGGAGCAGGAATATCAAATTCCGCCGCGGTTTCAGCCTGCTCTGGCTTGCCTTCCACAACTCTGGGCGCTGCATCCGGCCGAACCTGAAGCTTGACCTGTACCGGCTGAATACCCACGCGCTTGCCCAGCACGCTACGCAACCGCAGCACCAGAAATGCTGCAACCAGAGCCAGAAGCACCAGATCGACCGGGAAATGGCCGAGAGAAAAATCCATCTGTCTTACATCCACCAAAAACCTTGCGCCTGTTCTGCCACAGCACATGAAACAGAACCGGAGAATCGCGTGTTACTTATCACATAGTCACGCGCATGGGGGGATACAATCACCTGCCCTCTTGCTAAAGGGGCATTATGCTTCCTACCTTGCGGGTATCATGATCATCCTGCGACACTGCGAAAGCGAATTCAACCGCCATTACAACCTTCATGGGGGAGACCCCGGGTTGGAAGACCCGCATCTTTCTGCTGAGGGCAAGGCCCACGCGCAGGAACTGGCCCTGAAGCTGGCGGATAGGGGAATCCGGCGCATACTGGTTTCTCCGTTCACACGTGCGTTGCAAACCGCCACACCTTTGGCGCAACGTTTGGGCATTACCCCGCAAATTATGCCGCTTGTGCGCGAACGCGGCATGTATTCATGCGATAAAGGTACACCAGCCTCTGTTCTGGCATCTGCATGGCCGCATCTGGATTTTGCCCACATAGATGAGCACTGGTGGTCTGCACTGCCAGAAAGCAGTGCAAGCCTGGAAAACCGGGCACAACAGTTCCGCCAGATCATGGCGCAGGATGCCAGAGCATCTGAAACGCTTGTGGTTTCTCACTGGTGGTTTTTGCTGAGCCTGACCGGAGAGAGTTTTGAAAATGGAGACTGGCAGCATTTTTCACCCTGAGCACGCATAAAAAGGCGTGCGCACAGCCCAGATACCCTGCCAAACGTGCCGCTTGCGGTTGGCGGATGCCTGCGGGCATGCTACCGCGAAGGGTATCCAAAGTTGAAGCTGACGAAAGCAGAACCGATGTCTGAAACAGAACAGAGTGCCCCACCCGCACTGCCGCTTGCCGTTAACCTGCAGTACACCCGCGATCTGTCGTTTGAAGTGCCGGTTGGTGCAGAAATTTTTGCCACCCTGCGCAGCCAGCCCCAGATTGGCGTGAACATTGATGTGCAGGCCAACCGCCTGCAGGATGACCAGATGGTTTACGAGGTTGTTCTGTCCATTAAGGCAGAAGCCAAGGAAGCCCCGGAAAAGGAAGGTGGCCCCGCTGGCCGCACCGTGTTCCTGACCGAGCTGGTTTACGCCGCTGTGGTAACACTGACCAACCCGCCGCAGGAACTGATCGAACCGATCCTGCTGGTTGAAGTGCCGCGTCTGATCTTCCCCTACGCACGTAACATCATCAGCGATGTCACGCGTGATGGTGGCTTCCCGCCCATCGTGCTGCAGCCGATCGACTTTGTGGCTCTGTGGCAGGCACGCCGCGCAGAATTCCCCGAAGCAGCAGGCCACGCATAATCGCGTTGCCCTTGTTGCAAGGGTTACAAAAAGCCTTCGCACTTACGGGTGCGGAGGTTTTTTATGCGGGATATGCCCCCAAAGCATCCATAACCGCTGCGGCGGATACATGGTCTGCAATGCGCACGTTTTGCCAACCGGCGGCACGCAGCACACCGGCCACACGGCCAGATATCACCACGGCTCTTGCTTGCGCGGCCAACACATTCTGTTCTGCCTTTGGCAAAGCGGCCAACCAACCAACCGCACTCTCTGCTGAAAAAAACAGAACCACCGCCACCTTGGCGGCCTGAATGGCTGTGCACGTTTGCGCGTTTATGTGCTGGATTGGTTTGGCTGCATAAACAACCCGGCGCACAACCTTAAACCCGGCCTGCCTGCACCAAGCGGCAAGCTCTACGCCTTGCCCAGCCCCAGAACATAGCAACAGGCTGCCACATTCTGGCTGTTGGTGAGTTTGTAAAAGCGCAACAAGCGCACGGGCATCACCATCCGCACTTTTAACATGCGTAAACCCGGCATCTCGCGCCCGTTGGGCTGTGCGATCCCCTACCGCGTAAACCGGTATATCCAGCGCCTTGGCCTGCTGTGCTGCTGCCACCACAGCAGAAACAGCCTGCCCACTGGTAAGGAGTATGGCTGCGGGTAATTTTTTCGGTAAGCGCAACGTATATCGCTGCACAACCAATGCAGGTGAGGCCAATGGCAGCCAGCCTGCATCTGCAACGGCTGCCATTGTTTCACTCAGTCCCGGTTCCGGGCGCGTGATAATCACGCCACGCGGATGCATGGCCTTACCTCAGTTTTCCTCAAAAATATCAGACGGGCTGTCTTTACGCAGGCTTTCACCCAGTTCCTTACCCAGTCTTGCAGCATCTTCCGGCAGGCCCGTGATACTGCGCTTTAACAGGAAGGACCCATCTTCACGCGCAACAAGGCCCGTAAGGTGCAGTTTGGGGTCTTCCCCCGCCACGATGGGAATAAGCTGCGCGTAGCCACCAATAGGCGTGCGGCACGAACCATCCAGCTCTGCCAACAGGGAGCGCTCTGCCGTGGCAACGGCACGGGCCTCGTAATCTTCAATCGCAGAGAGCAGTTCGCGCAGTTCAATATCATCTTCGCGCACGGTTACGCCCACAATGCCCTGCCCTGCGGCTGGCACCATAACTGTGGGGTCCAGCACAATGCTGGCGCGTTCTGCCATGCCAAGGCGCTTAAGCCCGGCAAGAGCCAACAGCGTGGCCTGACACTGATGGGCCGCGAGTTTATCGAGTCGGGTTTGCACGTTGCCGCGCAGCAGACCAAATTGCAGGTCTGGGCGCACATGCAGCATCTGCGCCTGCCGGCGTACGGATGCACAGCCAATAAGCGCACCTTCTGGCAGGGCGGAATACGGATCATCCGGATCGGACTGCGCAAGGCCGGGGCTGAGAATCAGGGCATCACGCGCATCTTCCCGCTTAAGCGTGCAGGCCAGCACAAGGCCGGGGGGCAGCGTGGTTTCCAGATCTTTGAGGCTGTGCACGGCAAAATCAATCCGCCCATCGGCCAGGGCTTCATGAATTTCCTTTGCAAACAGGCCTTTACCACCAATTTCGGCCAAACGCCGATTTTGCACCTGATCACCCGTGGTGTTAATCTGGTGTTCCTGAAACGCGCCCATATCCCGCAAAACGGGGCAGAAGCGTGTCAGTGTGGTAAGAAAGGCGCGCGTCTGCACCAGCGCGAGGGGCGAACCCCGCGTGCCAACACGCAAAGGCAGGGTGCGGCGCCCAGAATGGCCACTTGCCTTTTTCTGGCGGGCCGCCGCTTCCGCCGCAAGTTCCTGCAACGCAGGAGAAGGGGCGGATGAGGAAGGGTAGGCTGAATCCATAAGAGTGTCTATTACCGGGAGTAGAGAAAGGACAAGAAGTGATGATGCCCGGCTGGTCTGAAAAACTTGCGCGACCGAAAAAACATTCCGCCCCCGTCCATCTATTGCGTTGCCGTAAGGATACGCCGTTTTGCATGATGCGTCCATGAACGAAACCGCACAAAACCGCAGGCCTGATGGCCCAATACTGGCCATTGAATCTTCTTGCGATGAAACCGCATGCGCCATTTTGGCCCCCGATGGCACCGTGCTTGCGCAGCGTGTTATTTCTCAGGACGGGCATGCAGATTTTGGCGGCGTGGTGCCCGAAATTGCCGCCCGCGCCCATTTGGCCCTGTTGCCGAATCTGGTTAAGGCCACTTTGCAGGATGCCAACATCGCCCCGGCGACTCTGTCTTTCATTGCCGCCAGCACAGGGCCGGGACTTATTGGCGGGCTGATTGTGGGCAGTGGTTTTGCCAAGGGGCTGGCATTGGCGCTGGGCATTCCGTTTGTAGCGGTCAACCACGTAGAGGCCCATGCCCTCACAGCCCGTCTGCCCGGCATTGTGCCCGATGGCGCGCCCTTCCCCTACCTGCTGCTGCTGGTTTCTGGCGGCCATTGCCAGTGCATTGCCGTAGAAGGCGTAGGCCATTACCGCAAACTGGGCGGCACGATTGATGATGCTGCCGGTGAAGCCTTTGATAAGGTTGCCAAAATGCTGGGCCTTGGCTGGCCCGGTGGGCCAGAGCTGGAAAAACTGGCGCGTGAGGGCAACCCCAAGGCCATTTCCCTGCCCCGCCCACTCTGGCGGCGTGAAGGCTGCGATTTTTCATTTTCCGGCCTAAAAACCGCTATCTCTCAAAAGCTTGTACCTTTTGGCAAAGAGCCTCTGCCCCGCCAGTTTGCGGCAGATCTGGCAGCTTCCTTCCAGCAGGCTGTGGCTGATGTGGTGACCAACCGTATTGAACACGCACTGGATATGATGCCCGAAGCCAAACTTCTGGTAGCTGCCGGTGGCGTGGCCGCAAATACGGTTTTGCGCGCAGCGTTAGAAAAAACAGCAGCACAACGCGGCCTGCGCTTTGCAGCCCCGCCTTTGCGCCTATGCACAGATAACGCCGTTATGGTGGGGTGGGCAGCCTTGGAAACATGGCAGAAAGCCGCAGAGTGCAATCTGCCCCCCGTAAACGATAACGCCCTACGCCCTCGCCCGCGCTGGCCACTGGAAGATATGGCCAGCCGTTTTGAAGCAGAAACACCCTCCGCATGAACTATCGCCACGCCTACCACGCCGGCAACTTTGCCGACTGCATGAAACACGCCCTGCTGGTTACCCTGCTGCAAAGTTTTTTGCGCAAACCCGCACCTTTTATGGTGCTGGACACGCATGCCGGTATTGGCCGGTATGATCTGCACAGCCCAGAAGCCGAAAAAACGCAGGAATGGCGAGATGGCATTGGCAAGCTGTGGAATGAGGATGCCGCCAGCCCGCTGGCAGATTGGCTGGAGCAGGTAAAAAAAGCCGGCGGGCCTGAGTATTACCCCGGTTCCCCGCTTATTATTGCGCAAATGCTGCGGGCGCAGGATTCGTTAATCTGCTGCGAAAAGCACCCAGAAGATAAACGCAGCCTTTACCGGCTCTTTAGCAACACCCCCAATGTCACGGTGCATGAGCGCGATGCTTACGAGGCCCTGCGTGCCCTGTTACCCCCAAAAACCGCCAAGCGCGGGCTGATTTTGATTGATCCACCATTTGAAGAACCGGGAGAATTCGACCGGCTCGCACAAGCGGTGCAAACCATTCAGGCCCGCTTTGCCAATGCAATTATTGCTATTTGGTACCCCATCAAGCACCGCACGCCGGTTCGGATTTTTCATGAAACGCTCATGGGCACCGGTATCCGCAATATCTGCGTAGCAGAACTGCTTATGCGCCCGCCACACAACCCGGATCAGCTTAACGGCGCGGGCCTACTTGTTATCCGCCCGCCATTTGGCTTTGCAGAAAAAGCAGGCGCACAGCTTGAACGGCTGCAACACGTGCTGGGCGCGCATGAAAGCTGCATCACCCAGCTTGTAGCGGAATAACGCCCTTACTGGCGTTATGCGTGTAGTTTTATGGCAAGCAGGTGCCGCCACATATCTGTGGCAAAGCCCTGCACGCCTGCGGCCAAAATCTGCACACCAATGCACAGCAGCACCAGCGCTGCCATACGGCTGACAATACGCGTGCCGGTCACACCCAGCATGGATACCAGCTTATCCGCGCCAGAATAAGCGGCCCATACAATAGCCACAACACACACACCAGCCAGCGTGGTGCCAATGGTGTACGCCCAGAAAGGTTCATCTGCCGGGCAGCCAGAACCAAGGGCAATGGCCACGGCAATTGTGCCCGGCCCCACCGTAAACGGCATGGCAAGCGGGAAAAACGCGGCATCGGCCCAGTTAGGGGCCATAACCGTACGGCCACCTTGCAGAGCCTGCTTTTCCTTTTGTGCTTCAACCGTTTCCGGGCTTTGCAGCAGATCCCACGCACGCACAGCCACAACCAGCCCACCGGCAACGCGCAGCGCATTTACGGTGATACCGAAAAACGCCAGCACCATACTGCCCAGCCAAAGCGAGGCCATGATGAGGCAGAGGGAGTAAAAAGACACCAGCCGCGCCAGTGCCATAATTTCAGTTTGCGAGCGGCCTGCTGTTGCCTGCGCAAAAATAAGCGCAGCCCCAAACGGGTTTACAATGGAAAACAGCGCAGGAAACGCCAGCAGAAACGAGGAAATGGAAGATGTAAATGCTGTTGCTGTTAACAGCATTGCGGGAAAATGAGCTGACATAACCCCTCACCGTTCTGTCCGAGGCATCCGCCCTCTACCCGAGGAAACACCGTTTCATCACGAAAAATCTGATGGCACCAAATTGCCCGCACCACCCTTGTACGTTTTAACAAAGCGTGATGCCTGCGCAATATCGTCCGCTGGATAGCAGAAATTAAATCCACTGCCATCATTAAGTGCCCATACACTCAGCCCGATATCATCGTAAATACGCAGGAAGTCATTTCCCACCTGCCAAAACACGGGTTTTAGCCTTTCCTGCAAGGCCAGATCCCGAAATTTCCAGATAGCAGAAATACTGTCTGTTTCTTCCCCTGCCGGGTCCCCCAATGCCACCAGATAGGCATCTCGCCGGTAAAGCGGCAAAATGGCCTCTCCCGCTTCCCCTGTCACATACCCCTGAGGCTGAAATGCCTGAATATCTGGCAGGGCGTGATCCAGATTTTTATAATGGGTGTAGGCATCTTCATCCCACTCCCGCACGGCAATACGCCCCGGCCACATCAGCCGCGCCACAACAAACAGCGCCAAGCCCACAGAAAGCGCGATTGTCCAGCGTACGGAACCCCGGGCATGTGTGGCCAGCATCATCTGCCACCAACTACCAGACGTATCATGCCGGGTGGCCAGTGCGATCACACAGCCAAACAGCAGCAGCAAGGAAAGCAGGGTTCCGGTGGAAAGAGGTTCGCTCAAAAGCCGCGCGTGCCGGTAATAGCAGGAGCGGAACGGCGCAATAAACAGCGCAGAAAGCCCCAGCATAACCGGCACAAAAAACGTATTACCGCGCAAAAACGTCAGCACAGTTGCGGTAAGCAGCAGATACAGCGCGCCACGCCATGCCAGCGTAACCCGCTGGGAAAGCCCAATAGCCAAGCTGATAAGCACTACACCCATAAGGGAAAGCACATAGTTGCCGCCCACACGGGCCATTGTCAGCAGGCTTTCTGGCACCATGGCAAATTTGGGCACGGGGTCCAGCATCACCAGACAGATCAGCATAACCCCGCAAAGTGAAACCGTACCCGTTGCCACGGCCACAGAAAAAGCGGCCTCACTTTCCCGCACAACCTGGCTGGGCCTGCGCTGCGCGGGCGCCGGAGCCGCGGCGGCATCCGGGTTGTTTTGTATCTTGCGGTTTTTCTTTTCTGCCAGAGCAGCATCACCGCGCAAAAACAGCTCGTGCCCGGCAAACATGATCCCCGCCAGAAACAGCGGAATAATGTAATAGAAAAGCCGGAAAATCAGCACCATGCCCAAAATCTGCGGTGCTGGCATATAGGGGCCTAAAGCCAGCAGCATGGCCCCATCAAACACACCCAGACCGCCCGGCACACTGGCCACCAGCCCGGCTGTGTAAGACGCAATGTAAATGGCCAGAAAAGATCCAAAATCCACCCCGGCACTGGGGGGAAGCAGCACAAAAGCAATGCTGGCCGTAGCCGCAACCTCTGCCGTGGCCACCAGTGTTTGCATAATGGCCATACGGGGGGATGGCAGTTCCACCACCCATTTGCGGAAGCGGAATTCCCGCACCTTAAACGCCAGCCCGATGTAAGCGGCCACACCGCACCACATCAGCGCGCCAATAACCGCCAGCACAGATGCGGGCACACGGTGGCCAATGCCCGGCAGCACCGTGGGCTCCCAGATCAGCACCGCACCTATCAGCACCGCAGCACCCAACAGATAGGTGGCGGAGCAGAAGGCTATAATCTGGGCTATGGCAAAGGAATTAACGCCCCAATTGCGGTAAAGCCGATACCGCACCGCCGCGCCAGACACGGCAGAAAAGCCCAGATTGTGCGAAAGCACGTAGGAACAGAACGCCGCAAAAGCCGCCCGCCGAAAAGGTAGCTTACTATACCCCACCTGAATGACGGCCAGCCGATCATAAAAGGACAGGATAAAGTAAGACAGCAGCGTGCAGCCAACCGCCATCCACATCTGTCGGGCCGGAATGGCCTCCATGGCGTGGCGGATGTCTGAAATACGCAGGTGCCGCAGTTCATGCTGCACCACCACAATGGCCGCCACCATAAGCAGCAGGCCAAGAATATGCGGCAGATGCTTGAGCCACTTTTTCCATCCCCCTCCGCCCGGAAGCGAAGAAGGGGGAGCTGGTGGGGGTGGGGTCTGCGTCATGTAACTTGCGGCGCTATGTTTTAAACCTGCGTCTCACGCAGGAGGGCTGTATCTATCAGGGCCACAGTTTCTGCCACGCCATACAGCGCAACAAAGCCGCCAAAGCGCGGCCCTTCCTTCTGGCCCAGCAGAACTTCATACAAACAGGTAAACCAGCTACGCAGCGGCTCAAACGCGTGGCGCTTGCCTACCTCGAACACCAGATTCTGCAAGGTAGAGGCATCTGCGGCCTCACCTTCATACCCACGCAGGCACTCTGCCAGATCCGTTAGCGCAGCACGTTCCTGCTCGGTTGGCGCGCGGAAGGTTTTGGCCGGGCGCACGAAATCTGCGTAATACGCTACAGCATGTTTCACCAAACATGCCAGCATGGGGTGCGTTTCGGGCGAAACGGCAGCATCATACCGGCGGATAAAGCCCCACAGCACTTCTGGCGTTTCTGCATTGGCAACGCTGGCAAGGTTCAGCAGCATGCTAAACGGTACCGGGCTGCCCGCATCTTCGGGGATATGGCCTTTATGGATAAACCATGCCGGGTTGGCGCGCAGGTCATTCCCCTTGGGGTTTTCGGCCTGCAGCACCTTGGCCTTATCAACATGTGTCAGATATTCATCCGCCGTTTTGGGGATGACATCAAAATACAACCGCTTGGCACGCTGCGGCTGGTTGAACATGAACTGCCCAAGGCTTTCTGGCGGGGCGTAACGTAGCCATTCTTCAACAGAAAGCCCGTTGCCCTTGGATTTGGAAATCTTCTGGCCTTTTTCATCCAGAAATAGCTCATATGTCAGCCCTGCAGGCGGTGTGCCGCCCAGAATCTTGCAGATACGGCCAGAAAGCCGCACGCTGTCTATCAGATCCTTACCAGACATTTCGTAATCAACGCCCAGCGCATACCAGCGCATGGCCCAGTCGGCCTTCCACTGCATTTTGGCGTGGCCACCGGTTACGGGTGTTTCAAACACCTCACCGTTGGAAGGGTCTGTCCAGCGCACAGTGCCGGCTGCGGCATCTATGGCGTCCATCTTTACCTGCATAACCTCACCCGTACGGGGGTGCAGCGGCAGAACGGGGGAATAAGTGGCGCGCCGGTCTGCCCCCAAGGTGGGCAGGATAACCTTTAGAATCTCATCATGCACTTCCAGCACGCGGCGGAGTGCAGCATCAAACCGGCCAGAGGTGTAATACTGGGTGGAAGACGCAAATTCGTATTCAAAACCGAAGCTATCCAGAAACGCGCACAGACGGGCGTTGTTATGTGCGGCAAACGATTCGTGCGTGCCGAACGGATCTGGCACGCGGGAAAGTGGCTGACCGATATATTTTTCCAGCATGTCGCGCTGGGGCACGTTATCGGGCACCTTGCGCAGGGCATCCATATCATCGGAAAAAGCCAGCAGGCGCGAGGGGCGGCCTGTCAGGGCTGTATAGGCCTGCCGCACCCATGATGTGCGGGCAACCTCACCAAACGTGCCAATATGCGGCAGGCCGGAAGGGCCATAGCCCGTTTCCAGCAACGCCGGGCGTGCATCGTCCTCACCGTTGGCGGTGCTGCGCACACCAACATGATCGGCTAGTTTACGCGCCTCCTCAAAAGGCCAGGCACGTGGAAGATCGGAAACGGGAGCGGATCGGCTTTCTGACATGGCGGGAAGCTATGAACTGGACACGCTGCGGTCAATCCAAAAACGCGCAGCACAGGATGGATAGAGGCAAATTTTACCATATCATTGACGTTAACAGCCCTGCGTTTCATGCTTTATACCTAAATCAAGAAGGCTTCAGCAAAGGACAGGCCCAACCCATGCGCCGCACCTCCGCCCTTATTCTTATTGGCAACGAAATCCTTTCCGGCCGCACAAAAGATGAAAACATCCAGTTTCTGGCCCTCCGCTTAGGGGAACTGGGGATTCCTCTGCGCGAAATCCGTGTGATTCCAGATATCCGGGAAACCATCATCAACACCGTGACAGAAATGCGCGCAAAGTATGATGAGGTATTTACCACTGGTGGCATTGGCCCCACGCATGATGACATCACAGCCCCCTGTGTTGCCGAAGCTTTTGGTGTGCCGTGGGAGTTCCACCCGCCCACCTTCAAACTGCTGGAAACCTATTTTGGGCCGGAAGAATTTAACGCCGCCCGCCAGCGCATGGCCAAGCTGCCGCAGGGTGCCACACCCATTGTAAACCCGGTTTCACTGGCCCCGGGCTTTAGCATTGGCAATGTGCACGTTATGGCGGGCGTGCCCCGCATTATGCGCGGCATGTTTGATAGCCTTGCCCCCAGCCTGCAAAAAGGCGCGCCAGTCTTTTCTCGCACATGGCACACCACATCACTTTTTGAAGGCACATTGGCTGACGGGTTAGAGGATATTCAGAATCGCTTTCCGGATCTGGATATCGGATCCTACCCTTTCCATCGAGAAGATGGCCGCCGCGGTGTAGCACTTGTGGCCAAAGGACAGAACCGCGCCGAGGTGGAAGAAGCAGCCAGCGCTATCCATGATCTTATCAAAACAAAAGGCGGCACCCCCATAGAAGGAGAACCGCCTGTCTAACGCCTTAACTTCCTCCCCGCCGGTTTTGCGCCAGTGGGGAGGTAACACTGCGTGTGTTAGCTCAGGGCTTCGCGCCCCATTGCCAGAAACTTTTCACGCCGCAGTTCTTTCAGGCGTGCCGGAGCAATTGGCAGAAGCGTTTTAAGTTCTTCTGTCAGCGCGGTGCGAACAGACTCGATAGCCACTGCGGGTTCACGCTGCGCGCCGCCCACGGGTTCGGGAATAATCCGGTCAATCAGCCCCAGCTTTTGCAAATCCTGCGCCGTCAGCCGCAGTGTTTCTGCCGCCGTGCTGGCCTGCTTGGGATCACGCCACAAAATGGAGGCACAGGCTTCGGGCGAGATAACGGAGTAGATGGCGTTTTCCAACATCATCACCCGGTCACCAGCACCCAGCGCCACAGCACCACCAGAACCACCTTCACCAATTACAGTGGCAACAAGCGGTACGGGCACTTCAAAACAGGTAGCAATAGAACGGGCAATGGCTTCAGCCTGCCCGCGCTGTTCGGCATCAATACCGGGCCATGCGCCTGCGGTATCAATAAATGTTAGAATCGGCATGTTAAAGTGCCCGGCCATTCTCATCAGCCGTTGCGCCTTGCGGTAGCCTTCTGGCCGCGCCATGCCAAAATTATGCTGGAGCCGGGTTTCCAGGTCTGAGCCGCGTTCAGTCCCGATCACCATAACCGGTGTGCCGTCAAAACGGCCCATGCCGCCAATAACAGCTTTATCATCTGCAAACAGGCGGTCTCCCGCCAGCGGTGTAAAGTCTGTTATCAGCGCATTCACATAGTCCTGCGTGTGCGGACGCTGCGCATGGCGGGCCACCTGCACCTTCTGCCACGGCGTAAGCTTGGCATAGATGGCACGCAGGTGCTTTTCCGCCTTTTCAGAAAGACGGGCCGTTTCTTCTTCTATGTTGACCCCGTTGGGGTCAGTCATTTGCCGCAGTTCGTCGATCTTGTTTTCAAGTTCGGCGACGGGCTTTTCGAAATCCAGGAACTGACGCATGCAGAAGCGGATAGCACAATGACGTGTAAAACCAAGTCACTTCATGCAACCAAACATATCTGAATGTCGATTTTTCACTTGGTGTGGGCAGAATCCGCCGCCAAAGGGTGATGCGCCTGCACGGCCTTTTGCAGGCGTTCTGTCTGCACATGGGTGTAAATCTGGGTGGTGGCGATGTCTGCATGCCCCAGCAACATCTGCAAAGCGCGCAAATCTGCCCCATGCGCCAGCAAATGCGTGGCAAAGGAATGGCGCAGCACGTGGGGGGAAAGGCGCGCCGGATCTATTTCTGCCCGTATGGCCACCGTGTGCAGAATCCGGTCAAACGCCTGCCGTGTCATGGGTTTTGCAGGGTCGCGACCGGAAAACAGGAATGGACTTTCCAAATGCGCATCCACTTCCAGCAAAGCCTGTGCGGCTTCCCGCGCACTGTCTGAAAGCGGCACCAAACGTTCCCGCCCGCCTTTGCCGCGCACCATGATCATGCGCTGGTCACCGGCTATGGCTTTACGTGGTAGCGCCAATAATTCGGAAATACGCAGACCAGAGGCATACAGCAGTTCCAGCGCCGCCTTGGCCAAAATGCCGCGTCGTTTTTTGGCCAAGGATGCCCCGGCGGGCTCTGCACAGGCATTCAGCAGCGCAAGCACTTCCGATTCGGATAAAAAACGAGGCAAAGGTGTGCGGGGTTTGGGGCTATCCAGATGCGCTGCCGGGTTATCCGCGCGCATGCCTTCACGCAGCAAAAACAGATAAAACTGCCGGATGCAGGACAAGCGCCGCGCAACCGTGCGCCGCGCCTGCCCGCTGCCTACCAATGCAGCCATCCAGTTTTGCAAACCCTCGGTTGTGGCCGTTTGCAGGGTTTGCCCCTCCCGCGCCAGACTTTCAGCGCAGGAGGTCAGGTCTGCTTCATACGCAGCCAGCGTATTGGGGGCGGCTGCACGCTCGGCAGCCAGCATCTCCAGAAAAAGATCAACGCCCCCGCTTAGCATGGCTTACGGATGTGCTGGTGCTGCCGGAGCGGGAGCTGCAACCGGCGGCGGAGGTGCCACAGGTGCTGGTGGTGCAACGGCTGCTGGCGGGGCCGGCGGCGCGGCAGGCGTAATGGTGGGTTGAGCCGGAGCCGCAGGCACAACCGCAGAAACGACCGGAGCCGGAGGAGCAGCAGGCACCGCCACGCTTGGCGCAGCAGCAGAAGTAGCCGGGGCAGCCAGCGGCAGATCACGATGCACTGGCTGGGGGACGGGTGGATGTGCGCTTAGGCCCAGCGCGGCAAAACCGCCCAGAACAACCGCAAACACTGCGGCGGCAACAATCAGAACCGTGCGGTTCATGCAGCTTGGCTCCCTTAACTGATATAGGTGTGTTCTGTCTGCTGTATGTTAAGCTGTGTTCCATGTCATCACGTATCTCTTCTCCCCACTCCGAAACAACGGACCCACCACCCATTCCGCTTGATCTGGAACGGGTCAGCCGTAACCATGGTTCTGGCATTATTCCCTTTGGCCGCAGCATCGTGCTTGTAGGCCTTATGGGAGCAGGAAAAACCACCATTGGCCGCCCCCTTGCCACCCGGCTGGGGCTGCCATTTGTGGATGCCGATGTAGAAATAGAACGCGCAGCCGGCTGTTCTATTGCAGATGTTTTTCGCCTCTATGGTGAAGCCGCCTTTCGTGATGGAGAGCGGCGGGTAATTCGCAGGTTGCTGGAAGGCCCGCCCATGGTGCTGGCCACTGGCGGCGGTGCGTTTATGGATTCCACCACCCGCACCCTGGTGCGTGAGCGTGCAGTATCCATCTGGCTGCGATGCCCCCTGCCCGTGCTGGTGCGCCGCGTAAGCGGGCGCACGCACCGCCCTCTGCTGAACACGACATCCCCGCGTGAAGTGCTGGAAAATCTTATGGCCATCCGCCATCCGGTTTATGCCGAGGCAGATATTATTGTTGATTGTGGAGACAACAACGTGGAGCACACAACCACGCGCGTTATGGAAGCCCTTGCCCTTTCGCGCCGCCCGTTAAGGTTACCTGTCACCTTGGCGCATACATCTTATGATGTGGTGATCGGCACGAATCTGATTAGCCGCGCGGGTGCCTTGCTGGCCCCGGTACTGCCTCAGAAAAACGTGGTCATCATTACGGATGAAAACGTGGCCCCGCGCTATCTGCATCAGTTGGAAACCGCTTTGGCGGAAACCGGCATTACATCCCGCAGCCTGCGCGTGCCGCCGGGGGAACAGACCAAGTGTCTGGAGATGTATAAAAAGCTGACAGACAACATTCTGGAGCACGGCATAGAACGCCGCACCAGTATTATTGCGCTGGGCGGCGGCGTGGTGGGGGATCTGGCCGGATTCGTGGCTGCAACCACCCTGCGCGGGCTGCCCTTTGTGCAGATTCCCACCACATTGCTCTCTCAGGTCGATTCTTCAGTTGGTGGCAAAACGGGCATCAACACCCGCTGGGGCAAGAATCTGTTGGGGGCATTCCATCAGCCACTTTGCGTGCTGGCAGATGTATCCACCCTTGCAACCCTGCCGCGCCGCGAGTTGGTGGCCGGTTATGCCGAAATTGTGAAGTCCGGCCTCATTGGGGACGAAGCACTGTTTGCATGGTGTGAAGAAAACGGCGCCGCCGTGCTGGATCAGGACCCAGAAGCGCTGGCAATGGCTGTACAGCAAGCTTGCGCCTTCAAAGCCCGTGTTGTGGCAGCAGATGAGCGCGAGCAGCAAAAAAACAATGGCCGTGCCCTGCTCAATCTGGGCCACACATTTGGCCACGCACTGGAAGCCGAACTGGGTTACGATGGCCGCCTTTTGCATGGCGAGGCCGTTTCCATCGGCCTGAATCTGGCTTTTGCGCTTTCCGTCCGTCTGGGCCTGTGCCCGCGTGCAGACATGGAGCGTGTGAATCGCCATCTGGAAGCCTTGGGCATGCCCGCACATATCCGAGACCTGCCCCACACCTTCCGCACGCAGGATCTGATGGCCCATATGCAGCGCGACAAGAAGATGCAGGACGGGCGCCTTTCCTTTGTGCTGGCGCACGGAATCGGTCAGGCATTTACCACGCGGGATGTGCCCGCAGCAGCCGTGAGAGATGTGCTGGAAGCAGACGGAAGCGTGGCTTAAAAGCAGCGACCCTACACCGCTGTAAGTTATCGGGTTGTAAATGTGTCACCTTGCCGCAATTCCGCCTTAATCAGACGAGAATGAGAGCGAGATACATGCTTTTGCAACATGTTATGGAAAGGGCCAGAAACCGTGGAAATACTTTTGCGCCAGAAACATATTCGTCCCACGAAATGAACTGTTGCAAATACAACACGGTTATGGCTTGTAATCACTAAGAGTATGAAGCTTCGGGTTCCTATTTTGGAACTGATCGTTTTATACGGCTTTAGGCATCTAGCTGGACCTGCCCGCTGAAATGGTTGGCGGGTTAGTCGAACAGATGAAATATTGAGGACCAAAAAATGCGTCTCCGCACGGCGTTACTTGCAACGACACTGATGGCAGCGGCTCCGGCGGCCGCATCTGCCACCACGATTACAGGCCCGTATGTAAACGTGGCCGGTGGTTATAACCTGGTTCAGAATCAGCACGCTCACCTCAACGGTGCAAACGCTGCTGGCGCCCCTCCGGGTGGAACCTCCTCTCAGCTGCGCCACAACACCGGCTTCACCGGTTTTGGTGCGTTCGGTTGGGGCTTCGGCAACGGCCTGCGCGCTGAAGTTGAAGGCGTTTACAACTACTCCAACATTGACCACCGTCCGGGCACGTCCCTGCCGGGTCATACACGTGGTTCCGACCAGTCCTACGGCGGTTTCGTGAACGTGCTGTATGATATCGACCTGAAGCAGTTCGGTATCGATGCACCTGTAACCCCGTTTGTTGGTGTTGGTGCCGGTTACCTGTGGCAGCACTACAACCCGATTGACACCAACTATGCTCACGGCGCAGGTCATACCCGCATCGGTGGCACGAACGGTGGCTTCGCTTACCAGGGTATCGTCGGTGCCGCTTATGACACGGGCATCCCGGGCTTCCAGGTGACCACGGAATACCGCATGATCGGTCAGCCGGGCTCCTTCATGGACGGTGCGTTCCACTACTCCGGTTCCAAGGGCACCGGCGGTAACGTGAACTTCGATCACCGCTTCAACCACCAGTTCATTCTGGGCCTGCGTTATGCGTTCGATACGGCTCCGCCGCCGCCGCCGCCGGCTCCGGTTGTTGCTGCTCCGGCTCCGCTGCCGGCTCGCTCCTACCTGGTGTTCTTCGATTGGGATAAGTCTGTCCTGACCGCTCGCGCTCGCCAGATCGTGGCAGAAGCTGCTCAGGCTTCCACCCACGTTCAGACAACCCGCATCGAAGTTAACGGTTACACCGATAACTCCGCTGCTCACCCCGGCCCGCGCGGTGAAAAGTACAACCTGGGTCTGTCCCTGCGTCGTGCTGACAGCGTGAAGGCAGAACTGATCCGTGACGGCGTTCCGGCTTCCGCCATTGACGTGCACGGTTACGGTGAAGCTCACCCGCTGGTTCCGACCGGCCCGAACACTCGTGAACCGCAGAACCGTCGCGTGGAAATCATCCTCCACTAATCGGCCTGCTTCCGGTTTTCGGAAAAAAGAAAGGGGTGCCTTCGGGCACCTCTTTTTTTATGTCTGCTTTTTCTGCATTCCAGTTTAAAGCTTTATGCCATGAGCAATGCATCCCCCTCTCCTTCTGCCGCCACAACCAAGCTTATCCGCCTGATAAAGTTTGGCATGGTGGGCAGCCTTGGTTTTTTGTGGGATTCAGGCACCGTTTACGCATTGCGCCCGCTTATCGGGCTTACGGCTGCAACATTGGTGGCCTATTTTGTAGCCGCCACGCTTAACTGGGTTTTTAACCGAATCTGGACATTTAAAGGAGCAGGACACCATGAGCACCCTGTGCTGCAATGGCTCAGATTCCTAAGCGCCAACAGCCTTGGTTTTTTTCTCAACCGCGGCACTGTTTACCTGCTTTTCTATATTTTTCCGTTTTGTATGCAGCACCCCATTATTGCGCTGGCCGCAGGGGCTGGGGCTGGCATGCTGGCCAATTTTAGCATGAGCCAGAAAGTTGTCTTTCGGGAAAAACCGCCAGCTTCTGCGCTGGAACTGGCTGAAATGTCGGTTGAAATTTCAGCCCCAACCCCACATCAAACATCCGATACATAATTTGGCCATATCACCGGCCATTCTCTGCCCTCTTTCAGATCAGCGCAGGGTGCGCTACATCAGGAACACAGGTTAAGAGAACCTTGCCGTTTTCATCTGGCCGTGAGGCCCCTTTCCGCAAGTGTGGAAGCATCACGTGCCCAACCAGTTTCAGGATCGTCTGCCTCACGCCATGCTGACAACAAACGAAATTCGCACCGCTTTTCTGGAGTATTTTGCCAGCAACGGTCACCAGATTGTACCTTCATCGTCTCTGGTTCCCAAGAACGACCCCACCCTGCTGTTTACCAACGCGGGTATGGTGCAGTTCAAGAACGTATTTACCGGCCAGGAAACGCGCCCCTATTCTCGCGCAACCACTGCGCAGAAGGTTGTGCGCGCCGGCGGTAAGCATAACGATCTGGACAATGTGGGCTATACAGCACGGCACCACACGTTTTTTGAAATGATGGGCAATTTCTCCTTTGGGGATTACTTCAAACCCGAAGCGATTGAATTTGCGTGGAACCTGGTCACCAAGGGCTTCAACCTGCCCAAAGACAAGCTTTTGGTGACTGTATTTGCAGAAGATGAAGATGCCGCAGGCCTGTGGCGCTCCATTGCCGGGCTGGATGACAGCCGCATTATCCGCATTCCTACATCAGATAACTTCTGGCGTATGGGGGATACCGGCCCCTGCGGCCCTTGCTCCGAAATCTTTTTTGATCACGGCCCGGATGTTCCCGGTGGCCCGCCCGGCTCCCCCGATGAAGATGGGGATCGGTTTGTTGAAATCTGGAACCTCGTGTTCATGCAGTATTTCGAAGACCCACCGGGCACGCGCTCTCCGCTGCCACGTCCCTCCATTGATACAGGGCTGGGGCTGGAACGCTTTGCCGCCATCATGCAGGACAAGCGCGATAACTACGATACAGATACGTTTGTCGCCCTTATTCAGGCTTCGGCAGATCTAACGCATCAAGCAGCCGATGGCCCATTCAAGGCCAGCCACCGCGTTGTGGCCGACCATCTGCGCTCTACTGCCTTCCTGATTGCTGATGGCGTGCTGCCTTCCAAGGATGGTCGTGGTTATGTGCTGCGCCGCATCATGCGCCGCGCCATGCGCCACCTGCACATGATGGGCACCACTGAACCCACGTTCTACAAGCTCCTGCCGGCTCTTATTCAGCAGATGGGCGGTGCGTATCCTGAACTGGTGCATGGTGAAGCCCTGATCCGTGAAACTATGCGCGGTGAAGAAGAACGCTTTAAAGCCATGCTGGACCGTGGCCTGCACCTGCTGGAAGAAGAAAAATCTCATCTGGCCAGTGGCGCATCCCTGCCGGGTGATGTGGCCTTCCGCCTGTATGATACGTTCGGCTTCCCGCTTGATCTGACGCAGGATGCTCTGCGCGGCTCCGGCCACGATGTGGACGTTAAGGGCTTTGAAGAAGCCATGGCCGTGCAGCGCCAGCGTGCCCGTGCAGCATGGACAGGCTCTGGCGATACCGCCGTAGAAACCATCTGGTTTGAAGCGCGCGACAAGTTCGGGGCTTCCGAATTTTTGGGCTACAGCACGGAACAAGCTGATGGTGAAGTTCAGGCCGTTATTGCTGGCAATGAATTTCTGAAAGAAGCCCCTATTGGCTCTGAAGTGGCCGTGCTGCTGAACCAGACACCGTTCTATGGTGAAAGTGGTGGTCAGGCTGGTGATACCGGCTTCCTTACAGCCTCTGGCGTTAAAATTGCCATTACGGATACGCAGAAAAAAGCTGGGGATCTGATCGTGCATTACGGCACGGTTACGGAAGGCACACTGCGCCCCGGCATGGCTGTAACCGCCACAGTGGACCATGACCGCCGCAGCGCCATTCGCGCCCATCACTCCGCCACCCATCTGCTGCACGAAGCCCTGCGCCGCCACCTAGGTGCGCATGTGGCCCAGAAAGGCAGCCTGAACACAGCCGAACGCCTGCGCTTTGACGTAAGCCAACCCCGCCCAATTACGGATGAGGAACTGGCAGCTATTGAAGCCGAAGTGAACAACCGTATCCGCGATAACTCGCAGGTTGTCACACGCTCCATGACACCGGATGAAGCCATTGCCGAAGGGGCTACCGCCCTGTTTGGTGAAAAATACGGTGATGAAGTGCGCGTGGTTTCCATGGGCGCTGGGGCTGACAATAAAACCCCATGGTCCATGGAGCTTTGTGGCGGCACGCATGTAAACCGCACGGGGGATATCGGGCAGTTCCGCATTGTTTCAGAAAGTGGCGTTTCTGCCGGTGTGCGGCGTATTGAAGCCGTGGCTGGTAAAGCTGCGCAGGATCTGACTGTTTCTAACGAACAGCGCCTGACCCAGATGGCCGCCATGATGAAGGTTTCTGTGGCGGATGCCCCAGAACGTCTGGCCGCTGTGCTTGAAGAACGCCGCCAGATGGAAAAACAGATTGCCCATCTGCAGCGCCAACTGGCCACAGGCAACGTGGCCGCTGCGGGTGTGGACAAAATTGGCGCAGCACGTCTGGCCACCCGTAATGTGGGTGAAACGCCCCCGCGTGAACTCAAAGGGCTGGCCGAAACCATTCTCAAGCAGGGCAATGCCGATGTGGTGGTGCTGATTTCCACCGCCGATGGCAAAGGCAGCGTTGTGGCCGCCGTTGGCCCGGAAATGGTGGAAAAAGTAGATGCCGTAGCCCTTGTGCGTGCTGCCAGTGCTGCCATGGGCGGCAAAGGCGGTGGCGGGCGGCGCGATATGGCGCAGGCTGGCGGCCCGGATGCACAGGCGGCAGATGCAGCGTTTGCCGCCGTGCGTGAAGCCCTGAAGACCATGGCCTGAAACATCGGCCAAGCGGGAAGGAACTCCTTGGTGCCTTCCCGTTTTCTTCCCTTCATGTTGGCTTTCGCGTAAGGATTACTCCATGTCGCTACTTGCTTCGCTAAAACTTGTTGTTGCGCGCCCGCACCGGGAAGCGCGCCCTTTCCTTCTGGCATCTGGTGCCACGGCTGCTCTGGCCTACTGGGCCGGCCGTAAACTGCGCTGCCCGGTATTGCGCGGCGTGGGCCATGCTAGCGCAGGCTTTTTTGGCTTCTGCCTGTATTTCTTCCGTGATCCGGAACGGGTTACCCCTGCCCGTAATGATGTTGCCGTAGCCCCCGCTGATGGGCACATTGTTTCTATCGAAAAAGTTGCCCCACCAGCAGAACTGGATATGGGCACAGCACCGGTATGGCGCGTTGCCACCTTCCTTTCCGTGCTGGATGTGCATGTTAACCGCATGCCTGCCGCTGGCACAGTTACACGGGTGGCCTATCACCCCGGCCTGTTCCTGAACGCTAGCCTGGACAAGGCTTCTGAACAGAATGAACGCAACGCCCTCAGCCTTACCCTGCCCGATGGCCGTATGATGGCTGTGGTGCAGATTGCCGGGCTGGTGGCACGCCGCATTGTCTGCTCCGTAAAAGAAGGCGACAAAGTGGAAGCTGGTGAACGCTTTGGCATTATCCGCTTTGGCTCCCGCACAGATCTGTATCTGCCGCCGGGTGTGGAACCTCTGGTTTCTGTCGGGCAGACAATGGTAGGCGGTGAAACCGTCATGGCGCGGTTGTAAAACAGAGCAATCGTGACACAACCTTCCTCATCTCCTTCTGCTCCTGCACAGCAGACTTCCGAAACACCGCGCCGTCGTCGCCGTTTGCGGCGGCGGGTCCGCAGCAAAATACGAGGGCCCTCCTTTAACCGGCTCATTCCCAACATTCTCACCATGTTGGGGCTGTGCGGTGGCCTTATGGGCATGCGCTTTGCAGTGGACGGGCGTTTTCAGGCCGCTGCCGTGGCCTTGCTGATTTCCGCTTTTATTGATGGGCTAGATGGCCGTATTGCCCGGCTACTGCGCGGTTCCACCCGCTTTGGGGCCGAGTTTGATAGCCTGTCCGACTTTTTGTGCTTTGGGGTGGCACCTTCCTTCCTGCTGTATTTCTGGGCGTTGAAGGATGGCGGACGGTATGCCTTTTTGCCGTGCATTATGTTTACCGTGTGCATGGCGCTCCGGCTGGCGCGCTTTAACGCCAATCTGGATGGGGAGCATCATCAGCCTAAATATGCCAGCAACTTCTTTACCGGCGTGCCGGCCCCCGCTGGTGCCGGACTGGCGCTTTTCCCGCTCTTTTTGGGGCTGGAAGCGCAAAAGCTGGGCATAGACTGGCTTTACCGGCTAACACGCCTGCCGTGGATTCCCACGCTTACCTTGGCAAGCACGGGGCTGCTGCTGGTTTCTACCTTGCCGGTATGGTCATTCAAAAACTTCAAGGTGCCTGCCCAGTATGTTCTGCCCCTTATGCTGGGCACGGGGCTGTATGCTGTGGTGCTGGTGGCAGACCCGTGGGCCGCGTTGGCCGCTGCGGGCGTGATTTACGTTTTTCTTCTGCCCCTTAGCCGCCTGAGCTTTCTGCGGCTTAAAAAAGCGGCAGAAGACCTGCAAACCGATGAAGACGACATAGAAGAAACCCCAGCACCCTCACACAGCTGAGGTTTCAGCCTCCTTTGGGGGAACGGCCTGTTTGCCAAACAGGGAACACAGGCCGTTTAAAACATCCTGAGGCGCAGGCGGGCAGCCGGGTATTTTCAGATCTATGGAAACCCGGCGCTCCAACCCACCCAATACCGTATAATTTTCAGGAAACATGCCGCCATCCAAGGCGCAGCTTCCTACGGCAATCAGCCCTTTGGGGGTTGGCATGGCCTGCCATGCTGCTTCCAGCACCGGAGCCATGGCACGGGTAAGCGCGCCCGTTATCAGCAATACATCGGCATTGCGGGGCGATGTGACAAAGCCAAAGCCTGCGCCTTCCATATCATATGGCGCATATCGCAGGGCCTGAAGTTCCATTCCGCAGCCACCACAGCCACCTGTATCAACATGGAACAGAAGCAGCGGCCAGCGTGGGCCTACGGGCTTCATGCGCCGCATATCCTGCCTGAAGGCTGCATCAAATACCGCGCGTATCAGCCCCATGTGTTTTTGCCTTTCATTCCGCCCGCCTGCACTGCTTACTGATCCAGCGCTGCTGCGTTGATATCCAATGATCGTGCAAGCAAGGCAACATCATCTGGCTGATGGCCCGGCAATATGGCCTCAAACGTTAACAAAGCGGCAGAAGATGGGTTGCGGGCAAACACCTGTTCCACCCGTCCCTCTTTTAGGCGCACCCAGTACAGAATACCGCCCCACGGCCCTTCCACCATGCCTGTGCCTTCACTATCCTGCATGGAAAGCTGTACGCTGCCGCCTGCTGTCAGCCCGATGCGGGATGCCACTTCATCCAACATGCGCAGGCTTTCGCCCACTTCCTCCAGCAAAAGCATGGCGCGATCTTCCGCCGTGCCGTCCTGCCTGCCAGAGGTAAAACGCCATATGCCTTCATAACCCGGCATCATGCGGCGGCCATCACAATCCCACCCGGCAGCGCGTGCTGTTGGCCCATCCAGCCCCACACGCTCCAGCAAATCTGCCGTCACCTTACCTATGCCTGCCAACTGCATGGAAAGGCCCGGATATTCCTGCCACAGTGCCAGCAAGGCCGGATAGTCACGCTCTGCCACTTCACACAGGCGGCCACACATATCGCCCATTTGAGTGGCATGACGCAGGGAGAGGCCGCCGGGCACGCATACATCCATCAACAGGCGTGAATTAATAATGGGCGCGGCTTCCTGTATCAGCTTTTCACGTAACCCCATGCAGCCAGAAGCAACCAACCGCGCCCCGGCCAGACGCGCCATATCCGCCAGCAGAAAAAGATGGTGGCAAATACGTTCCAGTTCCAGCAACGCAACACGTAGCAGACGGATTTCCGGGCCTACCTGTTCCTTGCACGCATCTTCTACAGCCAAGCAAAACGCCACCTGATGCGCTACAGATTGCCCCGCCGCCACACGTGCGCTGAGTTTGCAGGCATCTTCCACACGGCTATTACGCCAGCGTAGTTCCATACCCCTATGCGCATAACCGGTTACGGTTTCTGCTGCGCGAATACGCCCTTCCCGCATGGCCAGCGCCACATGCACGGGCGGTTCCATACCGCCTGTGGCTGGGCCCCAGCCATCTGCCATATCACCCTCTTGGTGCATATGCTCAGCGGGCTGGAAATGGATAAGCCCTTTTTGCCCACCCCCAGCACCCGGATGCTCCGCCAAAGGCGTGGAGGATGACCACACATCATGGTCCAGCAAGGGCCTCACATCGGTCGCCCACATGCCCTCTGCGCCATACAGATCATAAATGCGGCGTTCATACAGGCAGGAAATATCTCTTGCGGGGGAAAGTGCTGGGTATCGGCCATCTTCCAGCGCCAACGTGGCTGCCAATGGCTGACCATCTGGCAGAAACAGTGCGTGCACATCTGTGCCATCGCACCACAACCCTACAAATGGCAGATCATCATGCTTGAGCGCATCTACCAGATCTCGCCATGCCATTTCCTGCAGCCTAAAGCGCCACGGGGTTTCTGTTTCCTCACCCGCCCAGATATGAGAAGCTGCGTTCATATCAGAAAGCTCCCAGCATCATGGCCAGTGGCACCAGCAGGCCCGTGGCTGTCAGCACGGAACAGGCCACACGCCCGGCAGCATCCTGCGGCCAGAAATGATGCGTAATATCCCGCGCAGGCACAGCCCGCGTAACCGCCGCCAAAATGCCCGCAACCGTAAGCAGCGCCAACGGCCATGACCAATCGCTCATCATGGAAAGCAGAAGCAGGCACCCCACAAACGGTGCGCCGGGTGGAAAACACGCCAAGGTGTTAACGGCCCAACCACGGCCCGCACGCCCACCGCCAGCAAGGCACCAGCCGCACAAAAACAGCAAAGCCGCCACATCGGCCTGAATACCAACCGCTATCAGCGCCAGTGCGGATGGAAAGGTGCGGAACAGCCTTTGCCTGTCTGCAAAGCGCCCGGCACAGGCGGTAAGCCACACTGAAAGCAGGCCACACAGCACAAGAGCCGTTTCAAACGCCTCCCCCCCATGTGTGCGCAGGCGCATGGCCAGCAGCAAAGCCGCCCCGGCAAAAGGCAGAAACAGGAAGGTATCGTTTTCATCCTGCCAGAACTGCCCAAACGGAGAAAGGCCGGTGAGCACCACCAAACCACAGGCCATCAGCAAGCCGGAAACAACGGTATTGGCGGGCAGCAACAGGCCGGAAAGCACCAAAAATGTGCCAACCGAGCCATTACGGATAAGCCCCCAGCCCATTCTGGCCTGCCCGGCCGGGCGGGTGAAAACAAACACACCCCATGCCAGAGCAGCTTCCAGAATACCCAAGCCCACAGCGGGGTCTGGCGCAATACAGGCAAGCCCCGCCAAGGCGGTGGAAACATGCGGCAGGCTACGCACCAGCCTGTCATGCAGAATGCCGTTTTCAAGCACCATCAGCAGCAGGCCAAAAGCCAGCATCACACGCCCGGCACGCTGCACGGGGTCATCATCCCACCCGGCGGCCACTGCACCCGATGCGGGAAATACAAAAACTGCAAGCGCCAGCACACAGCCTATGGCGGACATCCATATTGCCAGCTCACGGCTACGCGCCACAGACACCGCACATACGGCTGCCGCCCCCAAAAAGGGCCACACAAATGCCAGTGCTGCCAGAAACATGCCTGCCCCTGCTGTGCCTGTCATGCTGCATCTCCGTTCTTTTCTGGAGAGTCGGGAGAGGGTTTTTTACGAGCAGAAGGTGGGCGCAATGGCACCACACGCGGCATGATGCGGTGGATGCACATGCCCCCCAACACAGCCACAACAGCACCAGCCAAACCAGCTACACCCACCACAGAAGGCTGAGATGCCTGCACGCCGCACAGCAGCACACCCTCAACGCATGTAAGCAACCCGGCCCACTGCCACACCATGCTTTGCCGGCAGATAACAGAAACCAGACCAGCCACAACCACACATAAACTGGCAGGAAACACCGCAACACCTGCGCGCGTGCAGGCCAAAAGCAGCAACACCATTAACCCCAGTGCAAAAAAGGGTATGGCGCTTCCCGTACGTTCCCGCGCGGCATCATGCTGATAGCGCAGCAAAAACAACACCGGCCCTATGGCAAACACTACGGCCATAGCTGCCCCGGCCTGTTGCAAAGGCGTATGACCATCCACCAACATGGCGGCGGCTGCAACCAAGCCCAACAAGGGCAAAAACCCGATACCGCGCGCCACAACGCACAGCGCCAGCAAGGGCATGAGAATGGCAGCCAGTGTCATGAAGGTTCTCCTTCTGGCGCTGGCTCTGTGGAATAGCCTTGGGTATTTTCATCCTCAACGTTGTGGTTTTCCGGCTCCGCAGGTGGAGCAGCAACGTGAGAGGACGTCACCTGCCATGCCAGAACGCCCAGCAGAAAAATAGCACCCAGCCGCACCCGCGCACGGCGGCCCGCAGGCAGCAAAGCCATACGCAGCACCGCCAGCATAAAGGATGCCACAAGCAGCTTGAACATCCACAGGCCCAGGCCTTCCACACATTGGGTCAACCAGTTTTCGGCCCCACTTTCCCCTGGCATGGCCAAGCTGCCTGCCCATGCCATATCTGCCGCCAGCGTAACCCAGCACATCTGCATGCAATCTGCGGCCAAAAGCCACATGGCTCTATCCGGGCCGGAAAGTGTGGCAGAGGCTGTTTGCTCATCCCGCCTTGCCAAGGCTGTTGCCAAAAACAGCGCCACACCCGCCAGAACGTAAGGCGCACCTTCTGTAATAGGAGAAAGCGCATGCAGCCTGCCCAGAAAGGCTACCAGGTCATGCGCTCCGGTTAGCAACAGCACGGGGGTTAATACGGGCAAGAGCAACGCATCGGCCACAATGGCCGCGCACCCTTGTTGTGCGGCAGAGGCTTCCTGCACAGCCTGAGGCAGATCCAGCAAAACGCCTACGGCCACCAGAATGGTGCACACAAGCAGCATACCCGGCGCAGGAAAGCCCGGCATGGTAAGCGTAAATACAGGCACCAGCCCACAGGCCAACACCGCCAGCACCAGCGCCAAGGCACAAAAAACGCCATTCAGCCCATCTTGCCGCCCATATAAGGAAGGCCTGCGAAACTGGTGCCAGATTTCCTGCCATCTTCCCCCTGCGGGAAAACGGGGCTCACCTACCAATCGGCCGGCAAGACGATGCACCCACCCCGCAAACCAAGGCGCCACCAGCACCATAAGGGCGGTTTGAATAGCTAAAGCAGCAACGCAGCCAAACGCCCAGCCCCATGTTAAATCCTGCTTCATTTTCCTACAAACAGCCCCACCAGCAGGCCACCACCCAAAAGCAGCAGAATCAGCACAAGGCCCTGTGTTTCACACCATTCGGCCCCTCGGAACAACCAGCGCCTGCCATAGCGCAAAGCAACACGGCCACGGCGGGCCAGCCTTCTGTCCTTTCGGGTTTCTGCCGCAAGCCCAAAAAGCGCCATGCAGGCTGGCCATAAAGGGGCTGCACCTTCGTAAGAAACCGTATGGCCTTCAGCAGATTGAATGATAGGGGCACCTTGGCGCCACACTGGCACTGGCTTGATAACGCGCCCAAAAGGCAAAAAGCCCAACAACCGCACCAACAGGGCGGCAGCGGCCAAAGCCGCGCCCAACGCCAGCAATGTAAAAACAGGCGTAAAGCTGGCCCCTCCGCCTTCCAGCCAGATTGTGGCAATGCGGTTCCACTTGAGAGGCGGCACAACAGGCCCCACCACCAGATGGTCTGCCAGCGAAAGCCATACCCCCGGCAACAGCACAAGCAAAAGGGCCGCTCCGGCACATATCCAGCTTGGCCATACAAACTCTGCCGCCACAGGGGCCTGATGCGGCTGAAAAATGGTGGAAGGAAACAGCAGCGCAGCACCTGCCCGCAACAACCCTGCGCCCATAAGCACCATAATGCTGCCCAGCAGCGTAAGCAGCAGCATAATAGTTAACGCGCCAACGGGTTGCGCCACGGCAATGGCATCATACGCGCCAACAAGCAGGCTCCATAAAACGGCAAACCCGCCAAATGGCGGCATAATGGAAAACAGCATCAACAGGCCCGCAACCAGCACATGCCCAGAAAGAGAGGCAATGCGGCGCTTGGGTTCTGCCTGCTGCCATTGGGCCAGCCATAGCAAACCAATAAGGGCCAGCATGGGTGCGCCCATACCCAGAATAATGGCCATACGGAATGTTTCCATACCGCCAAAGCTGGAAACAAGAGCCAGCGCAACAGCCACCACCAATATGCCATACCATGC
Source organism: Acetobacter oryzoeni (assembly GCF_004014775.2). Lineage (NCBI taxonomy): Bacteria > Pseudomonadati > Pseudomonadota > Alphaproteobacteria > Acetobacterales > Acetobacteraceae > Acetobacter > Acetobacter oryzoeni. The sequence continues at coordinate 750,920 of NZ_CP042808.1, read as the reverse complement.
TGCACATAGGCCGGATGCAATACGTGCCAGCCCCTTATCCCGCATGGCCTGCAACGTGCCTGTTGCTGCCACCAAACATCCGCTTGCCACCAGCATGACCTGCGGCAGCACAGAAAGTTCACCCACTTCTGCCAACAAACGGCCCAGCAAAAACAGCCCAACCATGCCGGGCAGCACAGCCGTAGACCCTTTTTGCACAGAAACCGCCCAGCCCATCAACAGCACTGTCAGGCACAAAAGCGGCACGCAAAACGGGCTATCAGCGGGAATACAGGCAGGCAGCACGGCAAATGGCAGGCACACACTGCGCCACCCGCCAGCGGCCAGAAGCACCAATGCCGTGCCGGTAAGCAGCCCGAAAACAAGAGGCGAAAGAGCCAGAAAGCCCACCCCCACAAACACGCAGGCCAGCGCCGCAGCGCCGCTACCGGCTACACCACCGGCAAACGCCAGCAAAACAAGCATGGGCAAAGCCGGGCCATCCAGCCCGAAAACCGGAAACCAGCTGAGTTCGCCCTCCAGCTTGCACGCAGCCCCCACAATGGCCAGCACGCCAGAAAGCGCCCACAGACCACCCATAATTTCTGCCCGCCAAACCGCAGCGCCGCGCAGAAGCCTGTCTGGCAGCACTGCAAAAACGCCCAGCGCAGCAAATATTGCCAGCAAACTGCAAAGAACAAAGGAGGTGAAAATGGAACCCGGCCCCAACCTGCTATGAAATCCGGCGGATAACACCATGACAGCCGGTTAATGACAATCTATTCAGCGCCGCGAAATGCGCGAAACGTATTTTCTGTCCTGTATAGCCTTTGCTGTGCCCCTTACCGGCAAGAGGGAACGGGAGAGCCAACGCTGCCGCAGCTTTACCGGCAGGGAAAGCGCTGAATACTCATCCCGCACCGCTTCCACCAATATCAGGCTACCTGCGCCGGGGCATAGCACCTTGCCCGCAATATCCATTTTTCGCCCGTTATGGCGCATCCAGTGCATGGCCCCCGTGGGCAGAAAAAGGGCTTCATCCCACTGTTCCGGCTTGAGCATGGCCGCAGCCAGCATTTGCTTGAGACATCGGCGCGAAAAAGCTGCATCGTGCCTGAATGGCGTGCCCCGCAACCGCGCCCGGCCACCAAAACGGCTGGGCACAATTAACAGCAGCCTGCCATCAGGCTTCATCACCTGCCCGGCGGCCCGCAGAACAGACACGGATTGTTTGCGATCATCCAGCGCATGCACCATCAGCACGCGGTCAAACTGTTCGGGCTGAAACGGCAAGCCGTGCAGATCCACCACACAGCTTCGGCCTGGAATGGATGCTGCATCCCATTGCGGCGCATTGGCCGCAACCAAACAGGCTGGCGTGTTTCTGCCACTCTCCAGCTTTTCCAGATAAGCCGCGGCATGCCCCAAACCCAGCACAGCATGCTGCTGCCCCAGATCTGGCCAGAACCAGCGCAGGCGTTCACCAACCAGAGCCAGAAAACACTGGCCTCTTGCTGTTGTGTAAAAACTGCTTTCCGGCGGCATGACATCAAGCATCCTGCATGTCTATCATACGGTTTGTGACCCCGTCATGATTTGCCTTCCCTATTCCCAAACTTTCACAGCAGGAGCTTTCCTCATGCCTTTGGATGTTCAGGCCATTCCCGTTCTATCCGATAATTACGCGTGGTTTCTGCGTGATACGGAAACAGGCACCACCGCAGTGATAGACCCAGGAGAAGCTGCCCCCGTTGCCAACTTTATTGAAAAAGAAGGCGGGCGGCTGGATCTGATTTTGCTCACACACCATCATCATGACCACACCGGCGGCACAGAAGCCCTGCGCCAACGCTATCATGCCCGTGTGGCTGGGCCGGCCGCCGAACAACAGCGTATGCCGCCACTGGATATTGCACTGCATGATCAAGAAAACATTGCCGTGGGTGCGTGCATCGGCACTGTTATTGCTGTTCCGGGCCATACGCTGGGGCATATTTGCTATGACTTCCCCAACCCGCCCTCTCTCTTTTGTGGGGATACGCTGTTCAGCCTTGGATGTGGCCGACTGTTTGAGGGCACTGCCGAACAGATGTTTGAAAGCCTGCACAAGCTGGATGCGTTGCCAGATGCAACGCGCGTTTATTGTGGGCACGAATATACGCTAGGGAACAGCGCCTTTGCCCTGCACGCAGAGCCACATAATGCGGCCCTGAAGGAACGTGTGGCCGAAGTGCGCCGCCTGCGGGCAGAAAACAAACCCACCGTGCCCTCCACATTGGGGATGGAACGCGCCACCAACCCCTTTTTACGCGCGCAGGACGTGCAAACCTTTGCACAACTGCGCCGCGAAAAAGATACGTTCTAAACACTTCCGTTCAGGGGGCGTGCCCGGCTTGTGCTCCGGCTTCCTGCGCGGCATGGCGCGCTGCCTGAAAAACAGGTTGCAAGGCAGAAACAGGGAGAGTTCCCAACTGCATGGTGCCATTACGCAACATCAGCGGCATTTGCAGGTTGCCCGGCTGTTCCCGCGTAACACGCGCCAACATGGCGGCCATGCCTGTGGCCTCCTGCGCGGAAAGTGTGCCTTCACGCCGCAAGCTCTCTAAAAAGGGCTGCCAGTTTGCCACGCTCAGCCAGAAATCACCCGTGGGGCGCAAAAGTTCTCCGCCACGCACCTGCCCTGTCATGTTCAGGTTCAAACCACGCCAGTGGGCTGTAAAGCGTTGCACCAGAACATCTGGCCATGCGGCTGCACCATTAGATGGAAAAATGCTTTCGCGCACACTTGTTGTTGGCCCCGATATGGCAATGGCAGCCTGCACATGCTCCAGCACTGTCTGCCAACCCGTTATTCCCCAACGCTGGGCCTTTACAAAAAGCGAGGCCGTGCTTTGCTCCTGCGTTGCCTGCATGTTCCAAAAGGCTTTGCCCCGCACATTTTGCAGCACCATATCGCCCATATGGCTGGCACCTGCAGGAAACAGCACATGCAGGAACGGCGCCTGAAAAGCCGCATGGCCCGCCGCCTTTCTGCTTAACGGAAGGTCAAGCTCTATGGGGTCTCCCTCCATATGCAAAATAACAGGAGCGTCATCCTCTTCCTGCCCATTATGGAGTGTTTCCATCACCATCGGGCTAATCAGCCGCACATGTATGAAAAAGGGCCGCCAGAACGCGGTATCTGCCGTAACGCGCGCCGCAGCGTAAATGATCTGAAAAGCAGAAGAACGCGCAGCCAATAATGGCGTGCATACCATACGCATGTTTTGTGTATCTAGCCGCGCACGCCATGGCCACCCATTTACAGCGCGAGATGTGTAATGAGCCTGACACCCAGATGGCATATTATCTGCCTGTTTTTGCAGATACTGCGCACTTGCCCACCAATAGCCACTTAAAACCAGAAAGCAGCCACCAGCACCTGCCGCAACATTAAGAAACGCTTTTTTCATTCACACCCTTTTCCTGAACATTCATGGCGGTTTCCCACAGAGTCCCGCCTTTTATCCACAGGTAAGGGGACTGCGCCCTTATTCTGTCATATTCGCACCAAGTTGGAGGGAAAACCTGATGCTGTTTTTTGCAGGGGAAGGCACCTTCTAAAAAAAGCCCTTGATATGAAAGACAAAAACGCGACAGTTTTGTCATTCACAAAAAATTTACAAAGTATTCAATTTGCATTTTACAGATATTTACAGAAAAAGACGCCCGATTACTGATGCACCCACCCATATGGGCAAAAGAAATTCCACAAAGTTATCCACATGCTCTTGTGCAGTTTTTATCCCCTGCTCTCAGGCTATGGGCTGAAATGTTTTTTCCTGTTCACGCCATCCCGCCTCAATATCTGCCAGCAAGGCCGCGCGCTTGGCTGGGCCTACGGCTGGGCCAATGGCTATGTGCAAAACGCCAGAGCGTTTGAAAAACGCATTGCGCCCCCAGAACAGGCCAGAATTGGTAGCAACCGGAATAACCGGCAGTTTGGCGTGGTTGGCCATGGCGGCAATGCCCGGTTTAAGTGCTACGTGCTCACCCGGTGCCGTGCGTGTGCCTTCAGGGAAAATAATGATCTGCCTGTCTGCCTTCAGGGCTTTGTCTGTTTCCTGCAACAGCATGCGCATGGCCTTGGCCCCTGCTGCACGCTCAATAGGCATCATGCCGGTTAAAACCAGCATGGGGCCAAGCAGGGGAATACGCCGCAGTTCACCCTTCATCACATAACATGGCCGGGGCAGCAGCAGCATCCACACCAGCGTATCAAAAGCGGATTGATGTTGAGATGCAATAAGTGCCGGACCCTTGGCAGGCAGATGCTCCAGCCCAGTAATTTCCACCTTTACGCCGCAAATACTGCGAAACAGCGCCAAAACAAGCCGAGACCACAATTTTGCATAAGGCAGCGCCAACCCATGCGCAAACCAGCGAATGGGAAAAGCCCCAACGCCCATAAGCAGCGTAAGCAGAAAAGCCAGAACGTTAAACAGAACGGAACGGAGCACAGACATTCAAAAAACCCGGCGTAGTCTTAAAGATCATTCAGGACATGTTGCATCTGGACACCAGAAAAAAAGCCCATATGCAAGCGGCAAGCATGCAGGGGCTGCATCTGCCATGCCGGTTTCGGCTGGCATCCACCTGCCCCACGCTGTATAGAAAAGCCCGATCTGCACAGGAAGACAGGATAATATGAGCGATTACAAGGTTAAGGATCTCTCTCTCGCTGAGTGGGGCCGCAAGGAAATTTCCATTGCCGAAGGCGAAATGCCCGGCCTGATGGCCCTGCGCGAGGAATACGGCCAGAGCAAGCCGCTGAAAGGCGCACGCATTGCCGGCTGCCTGCACATGACCATCCAGACCGCCGTGCTGATTGAAACACTGGTGGCCCTTGGCGCCACGGTGCGTTGGTCATCTTGCAACATCTTCTCTACGCAGGACCACGCTGCGGCTGCCATTGCTGCTGCGGGCATTCCCGTATTTGCATGGAAAGGCCTGTCGGAAGAAGAATTCTGGTGGTGCATTGAACAGACAGTGAAGGGCCCCGATAGCTGGACCCCGAACATGATTCTGGATGACGGCGGTGATCTGACCGTGCTGATGCACGACAAATACCCCGAACTGCTGGCCAACGTGAAAGGCCTTTCTGAAGAAACCACAACAGGTGTGCACCGCCTGTGGGAAATGCAGAAAAAAGGCACGTTGAAGGTTCCGGCCATTAACGTGAACGACAGCGTTACCAAATCCAAGTTCGATAACCTGTATGGCTGCCGTGAAAGCCTGGTGGACGCCATCCGCCGTGGCACAGACGTGATGATGGCTGGCAAGGTTGCCGTTGTTGCCGGTTATGGTGATGTGGGTAAAGGTTCTGCTGCTTCCCTGCGCAATGCAGGCTGCCGCGTTCTCGTTACGGAAGTAGACCCCATCTGCGCTCTTCAGGCCGCCATGGAAGGCTACGAAGTGGTGACGATGGAAGAAGGTGCTCCCCGTGGTGACATCTTTGTAACCGCCACCGGCAACGTGGACGTGATTACGCTTGACCACATGCGCGCCATGAAAAACCGCGCCATTGTGTGCAACATCGGGCACTTTGATTCTGAAATCCAGATCAACGCGCTGCGTAACTTCACGTGGGACAACATCAAGCCGCAGGTGGATGAAGTTGTATTCCCCGATGGCAAGCGCCTGATTGTTCTGTCCGAAGGCCGTCTGGTGAACCTTGGCAACGCCACGGGCCACCCCTCCTTTGTGATGTCTGCTTCCTTCACCAACCAGACACTGGCCCAGATTGAACTGTGGACAGCACCGGAAGGTAAATACGAAGCCAAGGTGTACACCCTGCCCAAAAAGCTGGATGAAAAGGTTGCTGCCCTGCATCTGGCCAAGGTTGGCGCACATCTGAGCAAGCTGAACAAAGAGCAGGCCGAATATATTGGCGTGCACGTTAACGGCCCGTTCAAGCACCACGACTACCGCTACTGATTTTTTAAATCGGTGCACAAAAGGGGTATGGGCCACCAGTTGGCCCATACCCCTTTTTTATGTACCACCTGCTTTGCCTGTGCGGTATAGGCTGCCTTTTTCCGGCCATGTCTTGTAAAAAAACTTAATATTCAGAAAGCATTAAGCGCTCTATGCAACAAGCAATGCTGCTGTATGCTTAAGGGTATTGCATGGCTTGCCTTTAAGCATTCTGCTTCTTGTATTGTAAAAGTCATGCTGGCTCTTGCGAAAGGATTTCTGAACATGAGCATTTTTGGCTCCATTCTCTCCGCCATTTTCCATCATGCCAAGGCTGCCACGCCAGACACCACATCCCCTGCCAACGCTGGTGCACAGCCTTCTGCTGCTGCCGCTGCGGCTCCGGGCTCCATTCCGCCAGCTGGCACACCGGTAAATGTTGATGCCGTGCTGGCCGATATGGCTGCAAAAAATGGCCAGAACCTGAACTGGCAGGAATCCATTGTGGATCTGCTGAAGCTTCTGGGCCTCGACAGCTCCCTGGATGCCCGCAAGAAACTGGCTGGCGAACTGGGTTATACGGGTGACACGAACGATAGCGCCACCATGAACGTATGGCTGATTAAAGAAGTACGCCAGAAACTGGCCGAAAACGGCGGCAAAGTGCCTGCTGGCCTGTAATATCTGGTAAGAAAACCAGTTTTACCGGTTAAAACAAAAGGCGTGCTGCTTTCGGGCGGCACGCCTTTTTGTTGCGGTGCAAGGCAGGCACAGGCGGCATTTAGTTTCAGCCACCAAACATTACGCCCTGCCCGCTGTAAAATTACCCACGCGCAGCTAATTTGGATGGGCCTGCATTTTCCTTAAGGGCTGCGGTTTTATCTGAATCCGGGTGATAATCAGCCGAATCCACCACCACTACGGCGACGCCTGAAATTGCGGTGGGTTTTCTGTCTGGCCGCAACAAGGCTTTAAAGCGCATATCCACGGCAGCCCATTGCTCATATTCCGCATCTATCAGGCCGTGCTTATCAATAAACACGTTTAACGATGCCGGAATACGAATGCAGCCTTCAGATGCCGTATGGCCAAGCCTTTGCTCCAGATAAACGGGATCTGTTGCGTGCATTTCCAGCCGGATCTGGCCTTTTTCCCGGCTGGGTAGCCAACCTTTTTCAGCCCACTGCCAGCCAAAATCCCACACCCGCATGCCCTTGATACCGTTACCGCGAATGCCGTTTTCATTTTTGGTGCCAAGCGCGCGATAGCCAAGCCGATCTGCCGTGTTGGTAAACACCCCGGTGGGCGTAATATAATAATACTTGCGCCCCGTAGTGCCCGTAGAAACCTTGGTGCTGCCAATAACCTGCCAGTCCGGATCATTCGGCAGGGCCAGAATCAGGCACAGGCGCTGCACCGAAGGATTACGATCCACCACCACCAGCACCTGTGGCCGATCAATAACGTAACCGGCCTGCTCCAACTGCTGGCGGGCCAATGCAATCCATGCGGTTTTACGTGCGGTTGAAACTTTAAGGGCTACGGGCACTTCATGCCGGAAATCCCGCGTAAGGCTATCGGCTTCCTTACGGGCTTCCTCATTATCCACCACAGGCATGGGGGGAAGTTGCGCGGCTTCCTCTGGCGGTGGTGTGTACGGCACATGGCCATCCGGCGCTTCCTGCGTGGGAGCCGGAGTTTGCGCCCCATCACCTTGTATGGATGATTTTTCTGGCCGGGATTCTTCGGTTTGAGAGGCTGCATCAGGCATAGGCGTTTGGGCCGCAGCAAACCCACCTGGCGCCAAAAGCAGGCTGCCAGCCATTGCCCATACAGTTGGATGCCTTGGCACGAACATGCCACCTCTCTCCCATCTTCTGAATAGGAGAGAGTATGGCACCACTTTCAGCTAGAAGGAAACTTTCAGATGTTGATCGCGCGGTTGTCAGCGCCCAACGCGGCTTCCTTCACGGCTTCACTCAGGGTTGGATGTGCGTGGCACACGCGGCCGATATCTTCGGCAGAGGCCCCAAATTCAATGGCCATTGTGGCTTCGGCAATCAGTTCGCCAGCACAGGGGCCAATAATGTGCACACCCAGAACGCGGTCTGTCTGCTTATCTGCCAGCACCTTTACAAAGCCATCCGTCATGCCCAAAGCGCGGGCACGGCCATTGGCCATGAAGGGGAACTTGCCGATTTTATAAGCCACGCCCTTTTCTTTAAGCTGCTCTTCCGTAAAGCCAACGGAAGCAACTTCCGGCCATGTGTAAATCACACCCGGAATGGCATCGTAATTAACATGCCCAGCCTGACCAGCCAGCAGTTCTGCCAAGGCTACGCCTTCTTCTTCTGCCTTGTGGGCCAGCATGGGGCCTGCAATTACATCGCCAATAGCGTAAATGCCCGGCACGTTGGTAGCGTAATGGGCATCCACCTCAACACGGCCACGCTTATCCAGCGCAATACCGGCTTCTTCCAGCCCCATGTTCTTGCTGGCAGCCGTGCGGCCAACAGCAACCAGAACCACATCGGCCTCAAGCGTTTCGGCAGCGCCACCGGCTGAAGGTTCAACCGTCAGCACCACGCCTTTTTTGGTTTTTTCGGCCTTGGTCACCTTATGGCCCAGCTTCATCTTGAAGCCCTGCTTCACCAGCAGCTTCTGGAACTGGGAGGCCACTTCGTTATCCGTGCCCGGCACCAGACGATCAAGGAATTCAACAACGGTTACATCGGCACCCAAGCGGCCCCATACGCTGCCAAGTTCCAGACCGATCACGCCGCCACCAATCACCACAAGGCGCTTGGGCACTTCGGAAAGTTCCAGCGCACCGGTGGAGGTGACAATCACTTTCTCATCTATCTCAATGCCCGGCAGGTTGGCGCTGTTGCTGCCACTGGCAATAACAATGTGCTTGGCAGTTACCGGCTTGCCATCCACGCTCAGGCGGCCTGTGCCTTCCACCTTACCGTGGCCTTTCAGCCAGGTGATGCCGTTCTTCTTGAACAGATATTCAACGCCCTTCACGTTGGCGCCCACAATATCTGCCTTACGGGCCTGCATACGGGCCAGATCCAGCTTTACGCTATCAATCACCACACCATGCGCGGCAAAATCGTGCCCGGCTGCATGATAGTTTTCAGAAGACTGAAGCAGCGCCTTGGACGGAATACAACCCACATTCAGGCAGGTGCCACCAAGTGTTGCGCGCTGTTCCACACACGCCACTTTAAAACCAAGCTGTGCAGCGCGAATGGCGCACACATACCCACCGGGGCCAGCACCAATAACCACCACATCATAATCTGTTTCTGCCGGGGCCTGCGCTGCCGGTGCGGCGGCTGTGGCTGGTTTGGCTTCCTCTGCCTTGGCAGCAGGTGCCGCTTTTGCAGCGGGAGCAGAACCAGCGGCACCGGCTTCCAGCGTAGCCAGCACAGCGCCCACTTCTACTTCATCACCTTCTTTGACGGCATGATTTTCAAGCCGACCAGATGCAGGAGCAGGCACTTCCACGCTTACTTTATCTGTTTCCAGCTCAACAACTGGTTCATCTACTTTTACAGCTTCACCCGGCTGCTTCAGCCACTTCCCCACCGTGGCGGTCGTAACGCTTTCTCCAAGTGTGGGAACTTTAATTTCAATCGGCATGGGTCTCGTCTCGCTCACGTAGGGATATGCAGAAAAATTGGCCGAAGGGGCACGTATTCACCCCTTCGGCAACCGCGCTATCAGACTTCAATCAGAAGGCGGCGTGGGTCTTCCACGTTCTGCTTCACCCGCACAAGGAAGCTGACGGCTTCCTTGCCATCTACAATGCGGTGATCATAAGAAAGGGCAATATACATCATCGGGCGGATCACCACCTGCCCGTTCACGGCCACCGGGCGTTCCTGAATGGAGTGCATGCCCAGAATACCGGACTGCGGTGCGTTCAGGATGGGGGTGGACAGCAGAGAGCCGTAAATACCGCCATTGGTGATGGAGAAGGTGCCGCCAGAAAGCTGATCCAGCTTTAACGTGCCTTCACGCGCAGCCTTGCCAAAACCTGCAATGGTTTTTTCAATTTCGGCATAGCTCATCTTGTCGGCATCACGGATAACCGGCACCACCAGCCCGTTTGGCCCACCCACGGCAATGCCGAGGTTTACGAAATCACGGTAGATGACATCATCACCGTCAATTTCTGCGTTAATGGCCGGGAACTCTTTCAAAGCAGCCACAACAGCGCGAGAGAAGATGGACATATAGCCCAGCTTGACACCGTGCTTTTTAACAAACGAGTCCTGATACTCGGCACGCAGCGCCATGGCGCCGGACATGTCGATTTCATTAAACGTTGTCAGCATGGCCGCCGTGTTCTGTGCTTCCTTCAGGCGGCGGGCAATGGTGCGGCGCAGGCGCGTCATCTTCACGCGTTCTTCACGCGGGTCATCATTACGCGGCGGCTTGGGGGCGGCGGCTGGTGTTGCAGCCTGCGGGTTGGCCAAAAAGCCCAGCACATCACCCTTGGTAATACGGCCACCAAGGCCCGTGCCTGCACCAAGCTGCTGTGCGCTCAGGCCGTTTTCAGCCATCATCTTGCGGGCTGCGGGCAGGGCTGCGCCGGCATCTACTGCCGGAGCAGGTGCTGCGGCCTTAGGTGCTGGTGCGGCTGCTTTTGCCGGAGCGGCAGCGGCCACGGGTTCAGCCTTCTTTTCCGGAGCAGCGGCTTTGGCGGCTGGTGCAGCGCCGGCCTTGGCGGGTTCCAGCGTGGTCAGCAGTGCGCCCACTTCCACTTCCTGGTCTTCCTTGGCAGCCTGTGGGCCCAGAATACCAGCCTGCGGCGCAGAAACTTCTACGCTCACCTTATCTGTTTCCAGCTCAACAATCGGTTCATCTGCCTGCACCGCTTCGCCCGGCTGCTTCAGCCATTTGGCCACGGTTGCTGTGGTTACGCTTTCACCCAGTGTCGGCACCTTGATCTCGACAGACATCCTGTTCCCCATCTTCTTTTAAATCCCCGGTGCCACTTTAACTTTTGGCAATGGCACCGGGGGTGCGCCCGTATTTGCGGGCTATTTTCTTCAATTCAGCCTAATCCGGTTCAGCCAGACTTTTTCAGCCCCAATGCGCGTTCAACCAGATCCGCCTGCTCTGCCGCATGAATACGGGCAAGGCCGGTGGCCGGGCTGGCGGCTGCGGCGCGGCCCACATATTGCGGGCGGCCGGCCTTATGGCCCGCGGCAACAAGGGCTGCTTCAATCCGCCTGTCTGCAAAATGCCATGCACCGCCGTTTTCCGTTTCTTCCTGACACCAGACAATGTCTGCTTCAGGATAGCGCTTAAGTTCGGCGGCAAGGGCTGCTTCCGGGAAGGGGTAGAGTTGTTCCAGACGCAGGATGGCAACATCCTTAATGCCTTTTTCCCGGCGCTCGGCCAGCAGATCGTAATAGACCTTGCCAGAGCAGATCACCACGCGGCGCACCTTGTTATCGGCGCCCAGATCATCAATTTCGCCAATCACGGGTTTGAAGCGTGTGCCCGGACCAAAATCTGCCAGAGCGGAAACCGCAAGTTTGTGCCGCAGCAGAGACTTGGGCTCCATCAGGATCATCGGCTTGCGGTAATCCAGCTTGAGCTGGCGGCGCAGGGCATGGAAGTAGTTTGCTGGCGTGGTGATGTTGCAAACAAACATGTTATTTTCAGCACAAAGCTGAAGATAACGTTCCAGACGGGCAGAAGAATGCTCCGGCCCCTGCCCTTCGTAACCATGCGGCAGCAGCATGACCAAACCGGACATACGCAGCCACTTGGTTTCACCCGAGGCAATGAACTGATCGATAATCACCTGCGCACAGTTGGCAAAATCACCAAACTGAGCTTCCCACAACACCAGCGTTTGCGGGTTGCGCACGGAATATCCGTATTCAAACCCAAGCACGCCGTATTCTGAAAGAAGCGAGTTCCAGATTTCGATTTTTGCCTGCTTGTCCTGAATATGGTTCAGCGGCGTAAACGGTGTCTGGTTAACCTGATCCGTCCATACGGCATGACGCTGGCTGAACGTGCCGCGCTGGCAATCTTCACCAGAAAGACGCACGCGGTGGCCATCCAGCAGCAGGGAGCCAAAGCCCATAGCCTCACCGGTTGCCCAGTCAAACCCTTCACCCGTGCTGAACATGTTTGCCTTGGCCTTGAGCTGGCGGGCAATTTTGGAATTCAGGTTGAAGCCTTCTGGCACTTTTGTAATGGCTTCGCCAATCTTGCGCAGCGCATCCAGTGCAACACCCGTTTCGGGGAAGGCACGTTCCGGATCATGCCCGGCAGCGACCAGGCCTTTCCAGCCACCTTCCAGCCAGTCTGCCTTGTTCACCTTGTAAGACTGGGCTGCTTTGTAATCTTCATCCAGCTTGGCGTGGAAGGCATCCCACTGGGCCTTCACTTCGTCATCCGTCACAACGCCTGCTTTTACAAGGCGTTTTGCATAAAGCGTGTGCGGCGTATCATGCGCGGCAATGGCTTTGTACATGACCGGCTGAGTGAAGACTGGCTCATCCGTTTCGTTATGCCCGTGGCGACGATAGCAGACGATATCCAGCACAATGTCACTTGCAAAAGCCTGACGGTAATCTGCTGCAAGGCGAGAAACGTAAATTACCGCCTCGGCATCATCACCGTTCACATGCAGTACGGGGGCTTCAATGGATTTTGCAACATCGGTGCCGTAAACGCCCGAATGCCCACATTCCGGATTGGTGGTAAAGCCAATCTGGTTGTTCACCACCATATGGATGGTGCCACCTGTGCGGTAGCCCGGCAGTTGGGACATGGCAAAGGTTTCGTAAACAATGCCCTGCCCGGCAAATGCAGCATCACCGTGGATGATAATGCCAAGGCTGGACAGACGTTTTTCCGTATCGCCTGCATCATCCTGAATGGCGCGTACCTTGCCGCACACAACCGGATCCACCGCTTCCAGATGAGAAGGGTTGGGTTGGAGCGAGATATGCACCGCCTTGCCTGCCACATCCACATCTGTGGAGGAGCCAAGGTGGTATTTAACGTCGCCAGAACCTTCAACGTTGTCAGGCTTGAAGGAGCCACCGGCAAATTCGTTAAAGATGGCCACGTAAGGCTTGCGCACCACGTTAACCAGCGTGTTCAAACGGCCACGATGCGCCATGCCGATGGCAACGGATGTCACCCCCTGACTGGCACATGAATCAATAATGGCATGCAGGGAAGGAATGGAGATTTCGCCCCCTTCCAGACCAAAACGCTTGGCACCCACGTAGCGCTTTTGGCAGAACGCCTCAAAACCTTCGGCTTCTGTCAGGTTGGCCAAGATAACCTTCTGCTCTTCCACCGTTACGTGGGCGCGCCAGTTATCACCTTCCAACCGCTTGCGCAGCCATTCGCGCTGCTCGTGGTTACGGGCATACATGTATTCCGCGCCAATGCTTTCGCAATACACAGAACGGAGTGCCGCAATAACCTCGGAAACCTTGGCCGTGTTCTTGCCCTTGAGCAACGGATCAAGCAGAGACCCAATGAACACTTCGCGGTTCAGGTCTTTTTCACCAAAACCGTATGTGGCGGGGTCCAGTTCCTCGGTTTTATGAGGTTCCTTCAGGCCTAGCGGATCAAGCGAGGCTTCCAGATGGCCGTATTCACGATACGCACGGATCAGCCGGGCAATGGCCAGACTATCCTGCGCGGCCAACCCACCAGCCGGGCCACCTTTTCCTTTTGGAGCAGGTGCGGGTTCATCCCCCGTGATAATGGAAGGGCGTGGCGCCCAAGAGGCTCCAACGGCATCCTTCAGCACTGCGGCTTCATCATCGCCCAGTGAGCTGAACAGAATATCGAAGGACGGATCCACACTTTTGGGATCTTTGGCCCACTGGGCATACAGATCCGCAAGGTAAGCGATATTGGCACCGTTAAGAGCGGTTGCCAGTACGTCCGAAACCGCCATCTCACATTCCTCCTTGCCACGGGGCACATACGCGCCGTTGGCCAGATATTGCGTCGTTCTCCACCGTAAACCGGACCATTTTTTCTTCACTCCGCCCCATAGCGCGGAGCGTCCCCTGTGTCCTTTTTGCCGGAAAGCCATCCCGCTTCCGGCTTGTTCTGTATCAAAGAGCTAGACCGCGTATGTGGCGGGAACAAGGGCGTGGGATGTCACGCTCTAGCGAGGCTGTGGGCCTGTTGCGCAGCCTGCGCCCCATGCTCCAGCCAGCTTTCACTTCCCATCTCAGCGAGACGTGATGCCGTGCGTGCAAATGCGTCTGCGCCATCTCCATCTGTAAACAGTTGGTCGGGCTGGGCATCAGCCGAGGCAAACAGCAGATTTCCGTTGTCGTACAAGGCATCTATAAGCGTGATGAAGCGCCGGGCCAGGTTGGCATCATCCTGCCCCATGCTTGGAATGTTATCGACAATCACCACCGGAAAGCGCTTGGCCAGCGCCAGATAATCGTTCGGCCCACGCGGCTTGCCACACAAAGAGTTGAAATCAAACCGGCACACCGGGCCCGCTGCCTGATCCACCTCAAACACCCGACCGCTGAACTTCAGGTCCACCGGGCCTGCCTTTTCATCCCCTGCATAGCGGGCAAAAATTCTGTCCAGCCTGCTTTTGGCCTGAGAATCCGCAGGTACAAGCCATGTTTCACGGTCCTGCTCCCGCCCTCGGCGGTAATCACGCGGCGAATCCAGCTCAATCGTATCCAGTTCACGCTGGATAACGGCAATAAACGGTTTAAACGCATCTGCGCCGGGGCGGTTCTGGAACAACTGCGAAGGTTCTGTGTTGGAGGTGGCCACAATCACCACCCCATTGGCAAACAGGGCCTCAAACAGCCGGCCCAAAATCATGGCATCGGCAATGTCGTTCACCTGAAACTCATCAAAGCACAGAAGCTGCGCCTTGCTGGCAATGGTTTTGGCCAGCGGCGGAATGGGGTCTGCCATATTGGGGTTGGCGGCTTTAAGATCATGCAGATCACGGTGCACATCCTGCATGAAGCGCAAAAAATGGATGCGCTCCTTTTTCTGCACGGGCGCGCAGGCGTAGAACAGATCCATCACCATGGTTTTGCCGCGCCCCACACGGCCCACAATATACAGCCCACGCGGGCGCGCCGGGCGCGTGGCAGATGTATCTGCCTGCGGGCGCAACCTGCGGGCCAACCCGGCCAGCAAGCCTTTGGCCTTGCTTTCCACCCCCTGTGCGGGTTTTGGTGCAGCCAAAGCTGGCATGGTTGCCAGTTCCTGCCACAAGGTGTTCAGCCGCGTTATTACACGCAGCTGGTCTGGATCACTCTTGAGTTCCCCCGCTGCAATGCGCTGCTGGTAAACTGCCAATGGCCCCAGCCGTGTTGCGGCTGATGCCCCGTTCATGTCTGTCTGTGTCATAATCCTGCCCGATAACGGCTCCACCGCACATTCCGCAAGCGTACAAGCCTCTCCTAACCGTGTCGTGACAAAAAGCGCCACATCTGATGCAGTTGTGATCGGTTTAGACCACATAATTCAGAGAGGCGATCATGACAGACTGGACTGCTTACCGTGCAAACATGGCACAGAATGTCAAAACGCTGGCGTCCCTAACACCCAATACTCTTAAAGGGCTGCAAACGCTGGAAACACCCCTGCCAGAAAAAAAGCATCTGGATGACAAAACGCGTGAACTGATTGCGCTGGCCGTAGCCGTTACCACTCGGTGCGATGGGTGCATTGCCGTGCATTCTGCCGCCGCCAAAAAAGCCGGTGCCAGTAAGGAAGAAATTGCCGAAGCCCTTGGCGTGGCCGTGGCGCTAAATGCCGGGGCAGCACTTGTTTATTCCAGCCGCGTGATGGAAGCGTTTGAAGATACGCCAGAATAAGCCCTCTTACTTATTCAGCAGGGGCCAGTGGCAGAACAGGCATACCGTGGCCACCGGGCTTTAACACCCACGGGCGTTGCCCGCGCCATGCACGATCTGTTCTGACCACATTGCCACTTTTATGCAGAAATACCGCTTCTGCCCCGTTTTCCCACGCTGAAAACCGATCCAGCCTTATCGGCACATTCAGGCAGGAAGCGCGTAAGGGGGCAGTGCTGATAACCACATCCGCCCCCGTGCAGATACCGGCAGGCAATGGCTCTCGCCCGTCCGAGGCATCCTGCCGGCGCACCACCACATCCTGCCCGCGCAGCAGAGCCACGCAGGTATCTGGCGTATCTTCTGCCCCGCATGTTAGCGCGCCATCAGGTGTTTCTCCCTCCGGCGGAAACATCTCTACGGGTTGGGCAAAATATTGCCCCCATGCCTGCATAATGGGCCGCACCGCACGAGATTGGCCAATAACATAAACCTTGCCTGAATCCCGCACCCCCACCAGCCCACCATCTGGGCTGATAACCACATCTGGCTGCACCACAAGCCATGGGCTTGCCATGCCCAACACCAACCCGGCGCAGCCACCCCAGCGCCAGCGCTGCCGCCATAAACATATCCAGCACAAGCCCAGCATAACGGCCAGCAGCCCCCACCCCGACATGTGCGGCACAGCCACGCGCGCTGCAGGCCAGTGCGCCACCATATGCGCCAGCCATACAACGGGGCGGATACCTGCGCCCATCAGCCACAAAAACGGGGTATCCATATGCAGGGGCATCAAGCCCACGGCTAGCAGGCCAAACGGCATAATCCACACAGCCATCAGCGGCACGGCCACCATGTTGGCTACCACAAAAAACGGCTGAATAACGCCAAAATGCGCCATGGCCACCGGCAAGGTGGCACAGCCTGCCAGCACACTTGTTAATGCCAAAACAGCACCATGCCATGCCAGCCAGTGCCCAAACCCCGTTGTGCTGGCGCGCCAGCGCGTAAGTTTTGGCTGCAACACCTCATACCCGGCCACCAGCGCCATAACCGCCGCCATGGACATCTGAAACGCCACACCCATCACCACCTGCGGCATACACAGCACCAGCACACAGGCCGCCACCGCCAAACCGCGCATGGAAACAACACGCCGCCCTGCCGCAATGCCCAACACGGCCACTGCGGCCATTAACAGGCTGCGTTGGGCGGGCAGATGTGCCCCCGTAAGCAGCACATAAACCAGCCCTACACCCCAAGCGCATAAAGCGGCCAAGGCCTTACAAGGCCAGCGCAAGGCTGTGTATTCTGTTGTAGCCAAAAGCAGGCGACCTGCTGCCATAACAAGGCCCATCACAATACCCAGATGCAGCCCCGCAACAGCCAGAAGATGCGCCAAGCCAGAGGCTGCAAAATCTTCCCGCACCTGTTTTTCTACAGTTTCGGAAGCCCCAACCAGCACGGTGGCCACCACGCCACCCTCCGGGCCGGGTAAAACGGCGTGGATGCGCGCATTCATGCGTTCGCGCAGGCTTTCAAACCACAGCTGCAGCTTATGGCTCTGCCCCGTTTGCACCGTTGCAACAAGCTGCACATGCCCCAAGGCCCGGCCACTTCCCGCCTGATTGGCAAACCATGCCTCAAACTGCCTGTCTCGCGCACCGGGAAGTGCTGGAAATGGTGGTGGCTGCAAAAGAGCCTTTACGCGCAGATGATCGCCCACATGTAACGCAACAGAATCCGTGGGTTGGAGATATACAGAAAGCACGCGCCGTAAGGGCGGCATGCCATCATTTAACGCATTGTAAAAAACGGCCTGAGCCAGATCTACTCTGCGCTCAAACGGTGCATCCGTACCATCTGCTGGTGACAACAGGGCTATAGCCTGCACTGTGCCGGATATTTCTGTAGCAAAGCGGGGCAAATCGGGCATGGGCGTATGCCTGTGCGTGCCACCCCAAGCTGCGGCAAACCCAAGGGCCACAGTTATGCACCCGCCCCAGAGCAGACGCCCCCAAAGCGAATAACGCATACGCCACGCCGCAATGCTGGCCAGCACAGCCACACCGTACGGCAGCACAAAACCCTCCAGCAGGCTGGGTTCTGTACGCAACAGGCCAAAATACAGCACCGCACCCAGCGCCAAGCCCACCGGTGCCCACAGCACCAGCCGCCTTTGTTCCTGAACAAGTAAAGAATGCAGATGTAACATCAGGCGTGGCATATGGCTCCTTGCGCTTGCGCATGGTATGGAACCACCCCATGACCACCATCCGTACACGCTTCGCTCCGAGTCCTACAGGCCTGCTGCATATTGGCAACGCCCGCGCAGCCCTGTTCAATTTCCTCTTTGCCCGTCATCACGGCGGCGAGTTCCTCCTGCGTATTGAGGATACCGACCGTGAGCGTTCCACCCAACAGGCTGTAGACGTTATTTTTGACGGTCTGGCCTGGATGGGGATTGAACCGGATGAAGAACCCGTTTTCCAGTCCTCTCGCGAGGATCGGCACCGGGAAGTGGCCCTTGAGCTGCTGGAAAAGGGCCTGGCCTATAAATGCTACTGCACGCCTGAAGAGCTGCACCAAATGCGTGAGGACGCCAAGGCCAAAGGCCTGCCCCCGCGCTATAACGGCATGTGGCGGGACCGTGACCCATCCGAAGCCCCGGCTGGCGCACCTTTTGCCGTGCGTATTAAAGCCCCGCGTGAAGGGGAAGCCACAATTAATGACCTCGTGCAGGGTGAAGTGCGCGTTGCCAATGCCGAACTGGATGACATGATCATCCTGCGGTCCGATGGCACCCCCACCTATCAGCACGCCGTTGTGGTGGATGACCACGATATGGCCATTACCCACGTGATCCGTGGCGATGACCATCTGACCAACACCTTCCGCCAAGCCATGATCTACCGCGCCATGGGGTGGGATCTGCCACGCTTTGGGCATCTGCCGCTTATTCATGGCCCCGATGGCGCAAAGCTTTCCAAACGCCACGGCGCGCAATCTGTGGTGGAATTCCGTGAAATGGGCTACCTGCCCGAAGCCCTGTGCAACTACCTGCTGCGTCTGGGCTGGGGCCACGGGGATGCGGAAATCCTCTCGCGTGAAGAGCAGATCAAGCTGTTTGATATTGATGGCGTTGGCCGCTCTCCTTCCCGCATGGATTACGCCAAGCTGCTGCACATCAACGCCGTATGGCTGCGGCAGGCGGATGATGAACGCCTGACCAATGATGTAATGGAACGCTTTAAAAAGATGGACGGCGTAAGCGTGGATGAAACCACCCGCGCCCGCGTGGCCGCCCTGATGCCGGGGCTGAAGGAACGCGCACGCACGCTGGTGGAACTGGCAGAAAGTGCGGCTTTCCTTGGCCGTCAGGTGCCGCTGACGTTTAATGACAAAGCACAAAAGCTGCTGACGCCAGAAGCCCGCACCATGCTGGGTGAACTGGCGCGTGATCTGGCCGCTGTGCCGGACTTTACGCCAGAAGCCATTGATACCACCCTGCGCAACTTTGCTGAAAAGCATGAGTTGAAGCTGGGCAAGGTGGCCCAGCCTGTGCGCGCTGCCGTAACAGGCTCCAACACCTCCCCCGGCATTGATGCCACCCTGCAAGCACTGGGCAAGGATGAAACCCTCGCCCGTTTGGGAGCCGTTCTGCATGGCTAGCTTTCCCGGCCGCCACACCCGGCATCTGCTCGGGCTGGAAGGCATGACGCCCGACCAGATCGAGCCTTTGCTGGATCTGGCCGAAAGCTATGCCCTGCTCAACCGCTCCCGCAAGGTGCCGCGTGATGTGCTGCGGGGGCGCACCCTTATCAACCTGTTCTTTGAGGACAGCACGCGCACCCGCACCTCTTTTGAGCTGGCGGGCAAGCGTTTGGGGGCGGACGTTATCAATATGTCCGTTGCCCAGTCTTCAGTGAACAAGGGTGAAACCCTGCTGGACACAGCCGCAACGCTCAACGCCATGCGGACAGACCTGCTGGTGGTGCGTCATTCTCAATCCGGCGCACCGGCCCTACTGGCGCAAAAGGTGGAAGCCAGCGTGGTCAACGCTGGTGATGGCATGCATGAGCACCCCACACAGGCCCTGCTGGATGCGCTGACCATTCGCCGCCACTTAGGCACATTGGGTGGGCTGAAAGTGGCCATTTGCGGGGATGTTTCACATTCCCGCGTGGCGCGCTCCAACATCTTCCTGCTGACAGGCATGGGCAGCACGGTGCGGCTTGTTGGCCCGCCAACGCTGGTGCCCGGCGCCATGAAGCAGCGCGGGGTGGAAATCTTCCACAATATGGAAGAAGGCTTACGGGACGTGGATGTGGTGATGATGCTGCGTTTGCAGCGTGAGCGCATGTCCTCCGGCCTTATCCCCAGCGCGCGTGAATATTTCCGCTTTTTCGGGCTGGATCAGCGCCGGTTGCAGTTGGCCCGCAAAAATGCGCTGGTCATGCACCCCGGCCCCATGAACCGTGGGGTGGAAATAGACAGTCTTGTCGCTGATTCCAGCCAGAGCGTCATTCAGGAACAGGTTGAAATGGGCGTTGCCGTACGCATGGCCGTTCTGGACCGCCTTACCCGCAGCAGGCCCGCCGCATGAATACCCTTTTATTTGAAAACGTCCGCCTGATAGATCCCGCATCCGGGCTGGACCAACCCGGCCGCCTGCTGGTGCGCGATGGTGTGATTGCCGGCACGGATAAAGCCGGTGCCGAAGGTACACCGGAAGAAGCCACCGTTATTGATGGCAAAAATGCCGTGCTGTGCCCCGGCCTTGTGGACATGCGCGTAGAAATTGGTGAACCGGGATACGAATACCGTGAAACCGTTTCCTCCGCCGCGCGGGCTGCTTCTGCCGGGGGCATTACCACCCTTGCTGTGCTGCCCACCTGCAAACCGGCCATAGATAACCCGGCCCTTGTGCGCATGCTCCGCACCCGTGGGGAAGAAACCGGGGCCATTACCATTCTGCCCTATGGTGCCCTTACCAAAGGGTGCGAAGGCAAGGAACTGGCAGAAATTGGCCTGCTGCACGAAGCCGGTGCCGTAGCCTTTACAGATGGCGCACGTGCGCTAGACCCCGCACGCCTGATGCGGCTGGCCCTTTCCTACGCCAGCGGCTTTGGGGCCATGATTGTGCAGCACCCTGAAGAACCCTCGCTGGCAGGCTCAGGCTGCGCCACGGCTGGGGCTTTGGCCACACGCCTAGGCCTGCCCGGCATTCCGTCCGCAGCAGAAGCCATCATGATTGCGCGGGATATTCGTCTAGCTGAACTTACGGGCGGGCGCCTGCATTTTGCCCATGTTTCCACCGGTGAAGGCGTGGCCCTTATCCGCCAAGCCAAGGAATGCGGGCTGAACGTAACCTGCGATACCGCGCCGCCGTATTTTGATCTGAACGAAAACACGATTGGTGATTTCCGCACCTACGCCAAGTTCTCTCCCCCATTGCGGAGCGAGGATGATCGGCTGGCCATTTGCGCCGCGCTGGCTGATGGCACCATAGACGCCATTGGCTCGGACCACCTCCCGCGTGATGCGGATGACAAGCGCCTGCCCTTTGCGCAGGCCGCAACCGGTGGCACAGGCTTGGTAACGCTTCTGGGTGTTACGCTGGCACGTGTGCATGATGGCACGCTCACGCTGCCTCAGGCACTTTCCCTACTCACCCATCGCCCTGCGCAGTTGCTTGGTGCAGAATGCGGCACGCTGGCTGTAGGTGCTGCGGCTGATCTGTGCCTGTTCGACCCCGAACAGAGCTGGCTGGTGGAAGCCGGCAAACTGCCGGGCCGTGCACAAAACACACCTTTTGATGGCCGCCCGTTGGAAGGCCGTGTGCTGGGCACATGGAAAGCAGGCCGCCGGGTGTATGAGGCAGGGCAGGCATAATGGAATCCCTGCCTCCCTATGCCTTAAAGCTTGTCGCGGCCATGGCGTTCATGGGGTACACGCTGGGCAGCGTGCCTTTTGGCCTGCTCCTCACCAATCTGGCTGGTGCGGGAGATTTGCGCAAAATTGGTTCGGGCAATATCGGGGCCACCAATGTGCTGCGCACAGGCCGTAAGGATCTGGCCGCCGCAACGCTGCTGCTGGATGCAGCCAAGGGCTTTCTGGCGGTTGCCATTGCCTGGATTATGACGCCGCCTGATTTTTCAGACCGCACCGTAACCGTGGCCGCTCTGGCCGCTGTGGTGGGGCATTGCTACCCAATATTTCTGGGGTTTAAGGGCGGTAAAGGTGTTGCAACCGGGCTGGGCGCCATGCTGGCTCTTTCTCCACTTACCGGGCTGGCTGGCTGCGCCACGTGGCTGGGTGTGGCCAAGCTCACGCGCATTTCCTCTGCCGGGGCTTTGGCGGCCTTCATCATCATGCCGGTGGTGTTGCTGGCGCTTTATGGCTTTTCCTTTCAGGCTTCCCCCAAGCCTTTGGCTGCGGTGCTTATCAGCGTGTTGGTGATTGCGCGGCATCATGAAAACATTGTCCGCATTTTCAGCGGAAAAGAGCCGCGGATTGGCGAAAAAAAGCCGTGATCTGCAATTTGGCTGCCTGATTACCCAAGCATGACATCCCTGCCCGCCTGCCTTCGTCTGGCACGTACCGAACAGGTTGGCCCCCGCACATGGCGGAAACTGGTAGATAAATACGGCTCTGCCGCAGAAGCGCTGGAAGCCCTGCCTTATCTGCCTGTGCGCGGGCGTAACCAACCGGTTATACCGCCCATGGATGTGGTGATGCGCGAAATAGACGCCACCTTGCAGATGGGTGGCTGTTTCCTCACACTTTTTGATGCAGATTACCCTGCTTTTTTACGCCAGATTCCAGATGCGCCACCTGTGCTGAGTGTTCTGGGCGATGTTTCATGCCTCAGCCGTGCGGGGGTTAGCATTGTGGGCGCACGCAATGCATCGGCACAAGGTATGCGGCTGGCAGAAAGCCTTGCTACAGAACTGGTTGAATCTGGGCTAAGCGTTATTTCCGGCTTGGCGCGCGGTATTGATAAAGCTGCCCACAAAGGTGCGCTGCATCGGCAAGGCTGCACCATTGCCGCCATTGCAGGCGGCCTGGATTGCCCCTACCCGCCAGAAAATGCCAACCTTCAGGCAGAAATTGCCCAAAAAGGTGCAGTGGTAACAGAAGCCCCATTGGGCACGGTCCCTTTGGCCCGCCATTTTCCACGTCGCAACCGGCTTATTGCAGGCTTGGGCCTTGGCTGTGTGGTGGTGGAAGCTGCACCCCATTCTGGCACACTTATTACTGCGCGCATGGTGGTGGATTACGGGCGGGAATTATTTGCCGTTCCCGGATCACCTCTAGACCCGCGCTGCCGGGGCAGTAACAATCTTTTGCGTAACGGCGCTATTCTTACAGAAAGTGTGGCAGATATTTTGCCGCATCTGCCACCAGTCATCCCTCAAGCGGCTGACTTTATAGTTTCCACCTCCAGCGTTTCTGCACCACGCCAGAAAAAACCTGCATCCCCGGCTCAAACCGGTCTTCCTTTTGTTTCAGACCCTCCTGAGCCTACATTTTTTGCTTCTCCCCAAAATGTGGATGAAAAAGAGCCAATTCCCCTAAAACCGCATTTTTCAGCGGCTTCCACCGCGCAAGATGTGCGTGAAAACCTGCTTTCGCTCCTCTCCTTTACGCCCATAGCGGTTGACGATCTGATTAGGCGCTGCCAGTTCTCGGCTTCTGCCGTGCTTGTCGCGCTCACGGAACTTGAGCTTTCGGGCTGCGTCTCCACTTATTCTGGGGGCATGGTCGGTCTGGCGGATAATCAGGCAGAAACGGCAGGGTAAGTGCTGCTTGCAGGCAGGTCGGAGAGAGTATGACTGACGTTGTTGTGGTCGAATCGCCCGCAAAGGCAAAAACGATCAACAAATATCTGGGTGATGGCTACATGGTGCTGGCCTCCTTCGGGCATGTGCGCGATCTGCCACCCAAGGATGGCTCCGTGCTGCCAGATGAAGACTTTGCCATGAAGTGGCAGTCTGATGAGCGGGGCATGAAGCAGGTTGCCGCCATTGCCAAAGCACTTAAAGGGGCCCACCGACTGTATCTGGCCACTGACCCGGACCGTGAGGGTGAAGCCATTTCATGGCATGTGCGCGCCATGCTGGAAGAACGCAAAGCCCTGAAAGGGGTGGATGTTCAGCGCGTTACGTTTAACGAAATTACCAAATCCGCCATCCGCTACGCCATGGAGCACCCGCGGGATCTGGATTTCCCGCTGATTGAGGCCTATCTGGCCCGCCGGGCGCTGGATTATCTGGTGGGCTTTACGCTTTCCCCCGTATTGTGGCGCAAGCTGCCGGGGTCTCGCAGTGCGGGACGTGTGCAATCTGTGGCACTGCGCCTGATCTGTGAGCGCGAAGCCGAGATTGAGGTTTTTAAACCGCGGGAATACTGGAGCGTTATTGCATCGCTGCTCACCCCCGCAGGTGCCGCCTTTACCGCACGGCTGACACATCTGAACGGCAAAAAGCTGGATCAGTTTGATCTGCACAATGCGGAACTGGCCGAGGCCGCCAAAAAAGCGGTGGAAGCAGAAAACCTTGCTGTAAAATCTATCGAACGCCGCAAGGTTCGCCGTAACCCGCAACCGCCGTTCACGACCTCCACCTTGCAGCAGGAAGCCTCCCGCAAGTTGGGCATGAGCGCGCAAACCACCATGCGCACCGCCCAGCAGCTTTATGAAGGGATGGATCTGGGCGGTGAAACCGTAGGTTTGATCACCTATATGCGAACCGATGGCGTAACGATGGCGCAGGAAGCCATTAACGCTATCCGCCAGCATATCGGCCAGAAAATTGGCACCGAATACGTGCCTGCCAAGCCGCGTATCTATACCTCCAAGGTCAAGAACGCGCAGGAAGCGCATGAAGCCGTGCGCCCGACCGATGTATCCCGCACGCCCGAATCCGTTGCCCGGTTCCTGAACAATGACCAGCGCCGGTTGTACGAACTGGTGTGGAAGCGTGCTGTTGCCAGCCAGATGGAATCCGCATCGCTGGATCAGGTAGCGGTAGATATTGCAGGCCCCTCCGGCCAGACCGTGCTGCGTGCCAATGGCTCCATCATCACGTTTGAGGGCTTTCTCAAGCTCTACCGTGAAGGGCGCGATGATACGGAAAAAGCAGCGGATGATGATGCCCGCATGCTGCCCAGCATGCAGGAAAAAGACCCGCTCAAGCGCGAAAAGGTGGATGCCGAGCAGCACTTCACCCAGCCACCACCGCGTTATTCCGAAGCATCGCTGGTGAAAAAAATGGAAGAGCTGGGCATTGGTCGCCCGTCCACCTACGCTTCCATTCTGACCGTGTTGCAGGACCGCAGCTATGTGCGCCTAGAAAACCGCCGCTTTATTCCCGAAGCACGCGGGCGGCTGGTTACGGCCTTCCTTGTCTCGTTCTTTGAGCGGTATGTGGATACGGGCTTTACCGCCAGCCTTGAAGAACTGCTGGATGATATTTCCGGTGGCCGCGCGCAGTGGAAGCAGGTTCTGGCCGCGTTCTGGAATGATTTTTCCAAAGCCGTTTCCGGCACCAAGGAACTCACCATTACCGATGTGCTCAATGCGCTCGATAAAGACTTGGGGCCATTCTTCTTCCCCGAACGGGCGGATGGATCAGACCCACGGGTTTGCCCCTCCTGCGGCACAGGCCGTCTTGGGCTGAAGCTGGGCCGTTATGGCGCGTTTATTGGCTGCTCCAATTATCCGGAATGCCAATACACCCGCCGCTTAACGGCTGATAGCGCAGAAGAAGGTGATGATGCCGCCCTTAAGGATGGCATGCGCCTTTTGGGCCAGAACCCGGAAACAGGTGAGGATATTACCGTGCGCCAAGGCCCGTGGGGCCTGTATGTGCAGCAAGGTGAACCCAACCCGGAAGACAAAAAAGCCAAGCCCAAACGTGCCTCCCTACCCAAAAACATCAATGGGGAAAGCATTACGCTGGATCAGGCCCTTGGCCTGCTCTCCCTGCCGCGCCTTGTTGGTATTCACCCCGAAACGGGTGAGCCCATTCAGGCCGGGCTTGGGCGCTTTGGTCCGTTTGTAAAAATGGGTGCGGTGTATGGTTCGCTGGACAAGGACGATGATGTTCTGACCATCGGCCTGAACCGCGCTGTGGATGCGCTGGCTAAAAAGCTGGCTTCCATCCGCAATCTGGGCGTGCACCCCAAGGATGGCGAACCGGTTATGGTGCGCAAGGGCCGTTTTGGCCCGTATGTGCAGCATGGTCAGATAGTGGCCACCCTGCCGCGCGGCACGGATATGGATGCCGTAACGCTGGATGAGGCCGTGGCCTTGTTGGCAGATAAGGGCAAGCCCCTAAAAGCCAAGGCTGGCGCCAAAAAGAAAGCCACCACCACCAAAACGGCGGCCAAAAAGAAAACCGCAACCAAAAGCACAGCCAAGGCTGATGCAGAAGGTGCGGAAAAAGCGGCACCCAAGAAAAAGGCGCCCGCTAAAAAGAAGGCCACCACCACAACACGCAAGAAAAAAGCCGAGACCGAGTAATTCATCATGTCGGCAAGCCCGTACGCTTCTGCCCTGCCATCTGTGCAGGAGCTACGGGCTTTTCTTGAAAGCCGCGCCGGAGCTGCCACCGGGCTCACGGATATTCTGCGCAACTTCCAGCTTCCCATGCGGCAAAAGGCCGCCATACGCACCCTGCTGCACGATATGGCTGTTGCGGGGGATTTGCTTGATCTTGCACCCGGCACTCTCAAGGCTTCCATCGGCTTGCCGGATGTGGCCCGTATGCGGGTTTCCTATATTCGGGATGATGGCAACGCGGCTGGCTTTTTGGCCGATGATGCACTCTCTCGCCCCGTTATATTGCTGATAAAGCCACCGGATATGCCGTATCTCTTTCCCGGCGATATCGTGCTTGTGCGCCTGCGCCCGGCAACGGGCACCCAAAAGCGCGAGGCCCGCGGCCTGCGGCTGCTCACCCGGCTTGATAACAACCTGCCTGTTACCCCCACCAGCGCACCAGAACATCTGCTGCTGCCATGTGATGCCCGGTTAAACCTGCCGCTTACGCCAAAAGAAAACGCAAGCTCTCTTCCGCTCACGCCAGAGCAAATTGGGCTTGCAACGCCTCATGCCCTGCCCGATGGCACCTATGCTGGACGTGTGCATAACGTTTTGGGAAACGCTGATGATGCAGGCATGCCCTCACGCCTGAGCTTGCTGATCCATCATCCACCCACTGCATTTTCAGAACAGGCCGAGGCCGAAGCCCGGCAGATTGCACAGCACAATGCCGCTTTACAGGGCACACCAGCACCTTCTGGCCGCACAGATTTACGGCACCTGCCGCTTATCACCATTGATGATGCCTCAGCGCATGATTTTGATGATGCACTCTGGGCCGAACAAACGGCCGATGGCTTTCATCTTATCGTAGCCATTGCCGATGTAGCACATTGGGTAAAGCCCGGCTCCGCGCTGGATGAGGAAGCGCGAGAACGGGGCAATTCCATCTATCTGCCTGACAAAGTGGTGCCCATGCTGCCACTGGCACTTTCTGCGCAGGCGTGTTCCCTTCTACCGGGGCAAGATCGGCTTTGTGTGTTTGTAGATATGCACATCACCCCGCAAGGGCATGTGGTTTCTGCCCAAATCAGCCGCGGGATCATGCAAAGCGCGGCCCGCCTGACATATGAGGCCGTGCAGCACGTATTTGATGCACCAGCACATCCGCCCACCTTGCCGCCCGAACATCCTGCCGCCCAGTTGCCGCCTGCCCTGCTTCCTACGCTGCGCAAGGTAGGGGCTATAATTCGGCAAGCCGCCACGCAGCGCGGTGTGATGGAGCGGGAAGAAACGGGTTGGAACGTACAGTTTGATACCACCGGGCAACCCTGTGCCTTTGTGCCGCGTAACACTCAGGAAGCACATTATATGGTGGCGGCGTGCATGATTCTGGCTAATCAGATCGCGGCGGAAAAATTGCAAGCGCAGGCATTGCCAGCACTATTCCGCACCCATGCGCAGCCCAGCCCAGATAGCCCACGCCCCATGGCACGCTATAGCACCCTTGCTGCACGCCATTATGGCCTACGGCTGGAGCACTACACACATTTTACCAGCCCCATCCGCCGCTATGCCGATCTGCTGGCACACCGTGCCTTAACCGCTGCAAACGTCTCCTCTGCGCAGTCCAACACATATGGCTGCGCGCCCGATGTGGCTTTGGCATCACACCTGAACTTTACAGAACGCCGGGCAGCTACCATCATGCAGGATAGTCTGAATCGGCTGGCCGCCCTCTTTCTTGCCCCGTTTGTTGGCCAGAGAATGTCCGTCCATGTCATGACAGCAACACGGCATGGCTTGCGGGTGAGATTGACGAAAACCGGAACTCCGTCTTTCCTTGCATGGTCAGCTTTTCCGGATCGCACAGGGATGAATGACGACTCGCAGCACACCCATGCCTCGGCACATCACCCCCACGTGCAAAGTGGGGCTGTGCTTTCAGTTACCTTGGCGGGCACCTGCCCGGCACGGGGTACGCTGATGCTGACTGATGCCGTATATGAGCACTGAAAACGCCATCTGGTTTGTGCGTGGTCTGCCGCGTGCCTTGCCGGGCATGGTGCTGGCTGTGTTGCTTTTTTGCCAGCCTGCGCCACTACACGCCCAAAGCAAATCCGATACACCACCACCAGAAAGTGCTCCGGGGTCTGCCTCCACAACGCAGGCGGCTGCATCAGCATCATCTGTGGCTGAACAGCAACCTGCCTCTGCTGCTGCGGTGCCAGACAAGCCACCAGTGCCAGATATGCTGATGGTTAAATCCGTTATCAGCACCGCGCTGCAGTTTTTACAGCCGCGCACGCTAGAAGCGCATAGTTATCGGGATTTCACGCTTTGGGGGCTGGCCAGCCTTTCAGCGCTTGATCCTTCCCTGTCTTTCGATTCCCGCGGGGCCAATATCCAGCTGCTTTCAGGCCAGACCAGCCTGCTCTCCCGCCCGGCCCCCACAGATGGCTCGGCGGATGATTGGGCACAGATTGCCGTTGATTTTCTGGATACCGCCCGTGCGCATTCTCTTATTGTGCGCACAACCAGCCGCGAAGAGCTGGTGCAGGCCTTTTTTGATGAGCTGTTTAACCATCTGGACCCCTATTCCCGCTACATTGGCCCCAGTTCCGCCACATCAGACCGGGCCGCACGCGTAGGGGGAGAAGCAGATATTGGTGTCAGCCTTGGGCAAAGTGGCCGCTACCTTGTTATCTCCGCCATAAATGCCAACGGCCCGGCGTGGACAGCCGCCGTAGATACGGGGGATCGGCTGCTTTCCGTCAATAACCGTTTAACGGCAGGCAAAACGCCCGAAATGGTTATGGAATGGTTGCGGGGGGAAGAAGACACCCCCGTTGTGCTGCGCCTGCTCACACCCGGCCAGCGCCGCGCCCGCACCGTAACCCTGCGCCGTGCCAAAACACCGCCAGAAACTGTATTTGCCTTTGCCAGTGGCTCCATTGTGGTGCTGCGCGTGACGGCCTTTTCCTCCGACACTGCTGAGGAAATGAGCCAGTATCTGGATCAGGCCGTGCAGGATACGCACCTAAAAGGCCTGATTATAGATTTGCGCGGCAACCGTGGCGGTGTGCTGCAACAGGCCGTAACCGCCGCCGCCCTGCTGCTTGATAGAGGTGTGGCTGCCGTAACCAGCGGGCGAGATGCGCAGGCCAACCATATCTGGGCTGTACAGGGTGGAGATATGACAAACGGCCTGCCCATTGCCATTCTGGTGGATGGACGTACGGCAAGTGCCGCAGAAATTCTGGCCGCAGCCTTGGCGGACCATCGCCGCGCTGTGGTAATTGGCAGCGCCACATTGGGCAAAGGCTTGGTGCAAACCGTAGCCCAGTTGCCCGATGAAGGTGAGCTGTTTGTAACATGGAGCCGCGTGATAGCCCCATTGCGCTGGCCGTTGCAGGGCCTTGGCGTGATGCCACAGGTTTGCACCAGCCTTGGTGCCGCAGATGTAGAAAAAAACCTGCACGATCTGGCAGAGGGGCAAGTGGCCAATCAGGCTGCCATTACGGCATCTCGCAACGCGCGCTTTCCGATTCCCGTTTCACAGATCATGGCCATCCGCAAAACCTGCCCCGCCGCTCTGGGCACTGACCGGGATGTGAACGTGGCGCGTAACGTGCTGGAGAATCCGGAATGGTACAAAACCGCCATCAACGCCATCCCGGATGATGCCGTCACATCTCCCCAGATTTCCGCAGCCCCATAAGGCAGGATACATGACACCCCCACCCCGCCTTAAAACCGATATCATGGCCCGCGCCATACTCCGCCAAAGCGGGCAGGATGGCAGCTCCGCCATGCTGTTGCGCAAGGGAGACCCGGACGCAGGGGGAATTCTGGTCGTGTTGGCGGCGCGCAACGGTTCTGGCGTGGTTTTAAGCCAGACACGCACCCCAGAAGGAGCCCCCGCATGGCTGCGGGCCACAGGTAATACGCCCGTTGATGCGGAACAGATTCAGAAGTTTATAGAACGTCAGGTTAAGTTTGACCCCGATTTATGGGTTCTGGAAATTGAATCGGACAGCTTCAGCCCTTCGTTTGAAGCAATACTGCTCTGATACAATTTCCTTAATTGTGGCTTATCGCACACGCCTGCGGCATTTATTACACATAAATCCCGTCTGTTTGTGTCAACTGGCCGTTCTACCTGTTGCACAGCGGGCAACTTTACAGCAAAGAAGGCAAGCATGTGTGCCTTCGTACTATTAGATGCGATGCCGGACGTATCGCGCGACTACTGCCATAGCAGGGAGAAGACCATGAAGCCGCGCCAGAAATTGCTTGCGCAAACGCTGCTTTCTGCGCCGCTGGCCGCGGGGCTTCTGTTGTGTGCTGCCGTAACCGCAAAAGCCCAGCCTGTGCAGGGGCTTTATATTGCGGGTGAAGGTGGTGCTACCTTTAACCAGGATCAGCGCGTACGTACGTCCGCCCAGTTTCCTGATGGGCGAGACCGCTGGCGCACGGGCGCTGCGGGTATTGGCTCCATCGGTTGGGGTTTGGGCAACGGCTTCCGTGTGGAAGTTGAAGGCGATTACCGCAGCATGGGTTACCAGCGGTTTGTCACCAACACCTTCAACAGCCGTGCAGATGGCCGCCGCCAGACCTATGGCGTTATGGCCAACGCCCTGTTTGATCTGGATATCGGCAAGCCTTGGCTGTTCCCGTATTTTGGGGCCGGTATTGGCTATGGCTGGACAGCCATGCGCACATCCGTAACCGCACCGGGCAACCAGCTTGCAGAAAAAATGGGCGGCACGTTTGGCAACTTTGCCTATCAGGGCATTTTTGGCCTCGCCTTCCCCATTCCGTGGGTTGTAGGGCTTTCTGCCACAGCGGAATATCGGTTCTGGACCATGCTTGGCCCGCAGTCTCATGGCGCTACGTCATGGGGCACCATTGGCGGTACCATCAACAGCATCAACCAGACACACCCGTATCAGTTCTCCAGCGGGCACCACGATACCAAAACCGATTTCAACCACACCCTCATGCTGGGGCTGCGGTATGAATTCAATCCAGCCCCGCCGCCACCGCCACCAGCACCTATTGTGGCAGCACCCGCCCCGGCAGCTGCCCGCAGTTATCTGGTGTTCTTTGATTGGGATAAATCCGACCTTACAGATCGGGCGCGTTCCATTGTTGGCGTAGCCGCACAGGCAGCCGCCCATGTGGCGCTAACCCGCATTACGGTTTCTGGCTATACGGATAACTCCTCCGCCCACCCCGGCCAGAAAGCGGGTGAAGAATACAATATGCGGCTTTCCCTCCGCCGTGCAGAAGTGGTGAAAGCCGAACTGATGCGTGATGGCGTACCGGGCACCACCATTGATATTCACGGATATGGTGAAACACATCCGCTGGTCACAACGGGCCCCAACACCAAGGAAGCCCAGAACCGGCGCGTGGAAATTATTTTCCGCTAAAAATCGGCTTCAGCTTTACAGCTTCAAAAAAGCCCGTTGGCCACATGGCCGAACGGGCTTTTTTGTGGCCAACGGGCAAACCTGATGGCTGAAAACCGGCCTTACAGACCGGTAAACAGAGGGGTGGACAGGTAACGTTCAGCAAAGGAAGGCGCAATGGCTACAATGGTCTTGCCCTTGTATTCATCCTGCCCGGCCAGTTGTAATGCGGCATGCAAGGATGCGCCGGAAGAAATACCTACCGGAATACCATCCAGACGGGCGCAACGGCGCGCTGCGGCAATGGCCTCACGCTCAGAAACGGTGATGACACCATCCAGCAGCTTTGTATTCAGCGTGGCAGGGCAAAAACCGGGGCCAATACCCTGAATACCGTGGGGGCCGGGTTCATCACCATTCAGAATCGCACTTTCCGCCGGTTCCACACCAAAAACCTGTAGAGTATTGCGGCGGGGCTTTAGGGCCTCTGCAATGCCCGTGGCCGTGCCGCCTGTGCCAACACCGGCCACAACCACATCCACCTTGCCATCCGTATCTACCCAGATTTCTTCTGCCGTGGTGGCGGCATGCACTGCGGGGTTTGCCGGATTATCAAACTGATCTGGCATCCATGCATCCGGGGTTTCGTTCAGAATCTCATTCGCACGGGCAATGGCACCGGCCATGCCCAAACGTGCGGGGGTGAGTTCCACCTGCGCGTCCATCAGGCGCAGCATACGGCGCCGTTCAATAGAGGCCCCTTCTGGCATGGTCACAATCAACCGATAGCCCCGTGCAGCCGCTACAAATGCCAGAGAGATACCCGTATTGCCCGATGTAGGTTCTACCAACAGGGTGCGGCCCGGTGTAATCAGGCCCTTGCGTTCAGCATCCAGCACCATGGCGGTGCCGATCCGGTCTTTGACAGACCCAAGCGGGTTAAAAAATTCCAGCTTCAGCAGCACGCGGGCTTTCAGCTCATCTTCCTGTGTCAGCCGTGGCAACGCAACAAGCGGCGTGCCCCCCACCAGATTAAGGACAGACTCGTAAACCCGCCCTCTGGGTGCGGCAAAGCCGTAATCCGCTTTTTCCTGCGTTGATGCTGGCATTAGAAACTCTCCCATGTCTGTTTTACAATTCTAAGCACCATATAATACGAATTTATAGCGTAGATAAACCATATCTGTGCTGCTATACTGAACATAAGATCTGGAAATAAAACATGATCAACCATACCCCAACCAGGACAGGGACTGTTTTGCATGATCCTCCGTCGTGATAGAGCCATGACCGCCGTTCTTATTATGCTGGATGTTGCGTTTTACGCCGGGCGTTCCGGCACGGTAAGTGCTGCTGATATTGCAGAACGCTCCGAACTGGCGCGGCGTGGCATAGAACCACTGCTTCAGGCTCTTTCCCGTTCTGGTTTGCTGGAAAGCATTCGTGGCCCCCGTGGGGGTTATCGGCTTGGCCGCCCCCGGCGCGATATTTCCTTGGTGGATATTATTGAAGCTGTGTTGAACACAGATGCTGATGCCAATGATGGCCCACAGGGTGCGTTGTTCCAGAAAGTTCTGGCCCCGTGTTGGGATAAGTTTGATCAGAAACTGATTACGCAGATGAACAAGACCACGCTGGATGATCTGGTAAAACAGGCAGAATCCGCTGGCCTGAAACGCCCGCTGGCCGAGCCCATTACGTTTTCCATTTAAGTTCTATTCGGCCCAACGCGCTACCGGGTTTTGCCCGGAGCGTCACGGCATAAAAAAAACGGTGCTCCATTTCTGGGGCACCGTTTTTTATGTCATCACCCAAAAGTTGGGTCGCAGGGCAGATTAGCGCTTACGCGTAACAGCCTTGCGCACCACTGCTTTCTTTTTAGGAGCTTCCACAGCAGGTGCTTCTACAGCCGGGTGCGGAATAACCACGCCAGTTGCATCTACCTGAGCGGTTACTGTCAGGCGTGTGCGCTGCTGGCCGGGGCCGGGAATAAGGATAACCGTAAACGTATCCTGCCCAGCATAACCCAGTGTGGGGGTGTAGGTTACGTGCGTATCGCTATCCAGCGTGTACAGGAACGCCTTGCCGTGTTCTGGCGCAGGAGAAACCCCAAAGGATGCATACGGCTTGCCACCGGGCTGATCTACCAGCACTTCGCACAGACCATCATCAGACCGCACGGTCATGGTGGTGGAAAGGGAGCCGTCAGCCTCTTTCTTGATAGGCGTTGTGCTGCACACGGCAGACTTTTTAAGATACCCAAAGGGATTGGGGGACCCGATATGAATAGGGCCGCCCGTTGTTGCACAGCCGGCAAGCATCCCACCAGTTAGCGCCAAACCGGCAATTCCTCGTAAGCGCACTCGACAGCTCCGCTTCTGTTGTATCAATTAAAACTTGCAATCTCTTGTGCACGCTTCAGAGGTGAATGGAAAGAGGCCCAAATCGGGCATCTGCCCCCTACCCACAAAGCGTGATTCGCATTTGCCTTTAAAACATCCCGCAGCAGGAAGGAAGAGGCATACAGCACAGCTGGGCAGCTTGTCGCATATCAACTTTCACACAAATGCGCGAAAACATCTTTTAACCGCAAATATTCTGTTAAACAGAGCCGCCTATTTTCCCAACTTTTACGCCAAAATAACATGCTGGCTTACCCGCAACTGCCAAAGCAGGCAGACGGTATGAAAAAATACCGGTTTCTTTCTTGCGTGAATGCGGTATTCCCTTCCCAGCATCTGTCGGAGGTACTATGTCCTTTTCCCGTTTCCTTGCCGCGGGGGTTCTTGCCGCGGGCGTTCTGCACAGCTCGGCTTCCTTTG
Organism: Acetobacter oryzoeni; assembly: GCF_004014775.2. Lineage (NCBI taxonomy): Bacteria > Pseudomonadati > Pseudomonadota > Alphaproteobacteria > Acetobacterales > Acetobacteraceae > Acetobacter > Acetobacter oryzoeni. Next base: position 716,344 of record NZ_CP042808.1, on the reverse strand, counting down.
CCGCCAGCGAATGTGGCCACTCCCCTGCGCACGAAGCCTTTAACGTGCAGGGCCTTAAAAGCGAATTGATGGTAACTGCGCTGTCTTGCAATGCGCAGGATCGGTACAACTCATTCGTGGCCAAGTTCCGCACCACCCTTCTGCGGGAAGAAGAACGCCTGAACGGCTACTTCCGCACCACCTATGGCCGCCGTGCCCAGCAGGAGCATGATGATTACATCACGCAGCTGGCCAATGTGCAGTCTGAACGTGGCCTGCAGTCCGGCACCATTTTCTGCCAGCAGCGCCTTGCCATGTTTGATGAAGTGAACGCACTGGAAAGCGGGGAAGATCTTTCCAGCTATTCCGATGCAAAGGACGTCACGCAGCCTGCTTCTTTTGAAACCTGCGCAGCGCCTTCTGCTTCCCGCTCCACAACACATACCACTACGCGCCGCCGTACCACACGCCGCGCCTAAAAAGCCTTCTGGTAAGGGGGCTTTGGCAAGGAAGCTGTTAAAAGCTTGCCGCCCCCTCACCACTACGCTTGACGAATCAGCGCCAACGCGGGACAGATTTCCCGCATGAGCGATCTGTTTTCCAATACCCCACCAGCCCGCAAATCCTCCACCGGCAAAACCCACGATGCCAAGCCGGGCACGCCGGCAGGCGCTGCACAGGCCTATGATGCCAGCGCCATTGAGGTTCTGGAGGGTCTGGAACCCGTACGCCGCCGCCCCGGCATGTATATTGGCGGCACAGATGAAAGTGCCCTGCACCATCTGGCGGCGGAAATTCTTGATAACGCCATGGATGAAGCCGTGGCAGGCCATGCCAACACCATTGATGTGCGGCTGGATACGGAAAACCGCCTGACAATCCGTGATAACGGGCGCGGTATTCCGGTGGACCCGCACCCGCGCTTTCCCGATCGTTCTGCGCTGGAAGTTATTCTGACCACCCTGCATGCGGGCGGTAAGTTTTCTGGCAAGGCATATGCCACATCCGGCGGCTTGCACGGGGTTGGCTCTTCTGTGGTGAATGCGCTTTCCACCCGTATGGAAGTGGAAATTGCGCGTGATCGCACCGTGTGGAAACAGGTGTATGAACGCGGCAAACCCGTAACCAAGCTGGAAAAAGTGGGCGCAGCCCCCAACCGGCGCGGCACGCAGATCAGCTTTCAGCCAGACCCGGAAATTTTTGGCACGCATGTGTTTGTGCCTTCCCGCCTTTATCGGCTTTGCCGTTCCAAGGCGTTTCTGTTCCGTGGCGTCACCATCCGTTGGTCCTGCGATCCGGCGCTGATTAAAGCGGGGGATGAAACCCCGGCAGAAGCCACCCTGCACTTCCCCGGTGGGTTGGCAGACAGCCTGACGGACGAGCTTGGCCCTAAGGCTCCGCTGCTCACCCCTCTGTGGGCCGGAGAAGCCCCTCTGCCGCCCGCAGCAGACGGCACAGATAACGGCAAGGTGGAATGGGCCGTAGCGTTTTTAGAAAACGGCCCGGCCTCTCTGGTATCTTACTGTAACACCATCCCCACCCCGCAGGGCGGCACGCATGAAACCGGATTCCGCAACGCGCTGGTAAAAGGCCTGCGCGCTTGGGGAGACCAACGCTCCATCAAAAAAGCCTCCGCCATTACGGCGGAAGATGTGCTGGGCATGAGTGCCGGGCGGCTGTCCGTATTTATTCGTGATCCGCAGTTTCAGGGCCAGACCAAGGAAAAACTCACCTCATCTGGTGCCAGCAAGCTGGTGGAAACGGCTCTGCGTGACAGGTTTGACCACTGGCTGGCACAAAACCCGCCACAGGCAGATACACTGCTGGGCTTTGCCATAGAACGTGCGGAAGAACGCCTGCGCCGTAAGGAGCAGAAGGAAACACCGCGCAAAAGTGCGACACGCCGCCTGCGCCTGCCCGGCAAGCTAACGGATTGCACCAAGGAGTTTGCCCCGGATACAGAAATCTTTCTGGTGGAGGGCGACTCGGCAGGTGGTTCGGCCAAACAGGCCCGTAACCGAGAAACACAGGCCGTTTTGCCCCTGCGCGGGAAGATTCTTAACGTTGCCAGCGCCACCGCAGAAAAATTACGTAACAATCAGGAACTGCGTGATCTGATTGAAGCGCTGGGCTGCGGATCTGGCGATAGATTCGATCTTTCCAAGCTGCGCTACGGCCGCGTGATTATCATGACTGACGCAGACGTAGACGGCGCGCACATTGCCTCGCTACTCATGACATTCTTTTATCGTGAGTTGCCGGAGCTTATCCGTAACGGCCACCTGTATCTGGCCCAGCCCCCGCTGTACCGCCTGACACAAGGCGCAAAATCGGTTTACGCCATGGATGATGCAGACCGTGACCGCAAAATGAAAACCGAGTTCAAGGCGCGCGGCAAAATTGATGTCTCCCGCTTTAAAGGGCTGGGGGAAATGCCGCCGGGGGATCTGAAAGAAACAACAATGGACCCCAAGCGCCGCACCCTGCTGCGCGTGGTCACCCCGCAGGAAGACAGGCTTTCAACACGCCAGCGGGTAGAAAGCCTGATGGGCCGCAAGCCAGAGCTGCGCTTTGCCTTCATTCAGGAACATGCACGCACAGTGGATGACCTGCTGGATGTCTAACCCGCTCTCCAACGCGGCAGATGGGCAACCCATCATAGGGCTTGTGCATCTGCCACTATATGGGTGTGCATGACAGCAGCCCCCTCTTCTGCCGCTGCTGCCCTGCCCCTTCGCGCACGCCTGCTAGCGCTGTCTCAACTTCTGGTCAGCATGGTGTGCATTCAGTTTGGCTCTTCCATTGCCAAATCCATCTTTCCGGTATTTGGCACATCTGGGGTGGTTGGCCTGCGCGTTTGTCTGGCGGCATTTATGCTGGTGCCGCTTTTTAGAAGCTGGAGGTTTCTGTCAGGCCCTGTTTTGCGGCTGGTGCTGCCTTATGGCTTGGCCATGACAGGCATGAACGCCTTTTTTTATCTGGCGCTCCAGCATATACCGCTGGGTACTACGGTTACATTGGAGTTCATTGGCCCGCTTGTTGTAGCTTTTGTGGGCTCTCGCAAACTTTCTGATATTGGCTGGATTCTGCTTACCATATTGGGGCTGGCACTGGTGCTTAACCCTTCAGCCTCCACCAAAACCGATTTTGCAGGTGTGGGGTTTGCCCTGTTGGCCGCGCTCTGCTGGGCACTATATATTCTGTTTGGGCAGCGTGTGGCTGGCAAAGTACCGGGGGCACATGCCTGCGCACTGGGCATGGCGTGCGGTGCGTGCGTGGTGTTTTTGCCCTGCTTTGTGCCAGCCCTGATTATCGGCTTTTCAGCCCCCGCCATGTTGGGGCTGGGGGTATTGGTGGCGTTCTGTTCTTCCGCCCTGCCCTATTCTTTGGAAATGCTGGCCATGCAGAATCTGAACGCCCGCGATATCGGCATTCTCAGCAGTCTGGAACCCGTATGCGCCACGGTGGCTGGCGCGGTTATCCTGCACGAAACGCCATCTCCCCTTCAGCTCTGCGGTATTTTATGCGTAGTGGCGGCATCGGCCGGTATTATTCTCAGCCCCGGCACATCAAAACAAAAGGCAGCTCCAGCACGAGATGTGCCAGAACTGCCTAACTAGAAGAACCTACGCTTTTAACCCCTGTTAACGGGCCGCCACATGCAAAACGCTGTGGCCAGCAGCCGAAGCCACATTGGCCGCGCTGCCGTGAATAGCCTGCATAATCACGGGGTCAAACAACCGGGTAAAGCTGCCCGGGTGCACACCCATCCACAATGTAACAATGGCCAGCGGGGCCAGCACGGCAATTTCTGCGGCTGTCAGGTCTCGCAGCAGGCTGACCGTGCCTTTTACGCCCCCAAACAGCACCCGCCGATACAATGAGAGCATGTAAACCGCCCCCATAATCATGGTGCTGCCTGCCAGCAATGCCACCCAGAAGGATACATGCACAGCGCCCATAAGCACCAGCAACTCCCCAACAAAGGAGCCTGTGCCCGGCAGCCCCACATTGGCCATTGTGAACAGCATAGCCAACAAAGCCAACACTGGCATCTGGCGCGCAACGCCACCCAGCGCATCAATCTGCTGGGTTTCAGACCGCCACGCCACCGCTGCCACACAGAAGAACAGCGCGGCAATTACCACCCCATGCGAGAGCATCTGAAAGATTGCGCCATCAATGCCTTCCGCTGTCAGCGTAAACAGGCCCACGGCAATCATGCCCATGTGGGAAAAGGAGGAATACGCAATCACGCGTTTCATGTCTGTTTGGGCAAAGGCCACAAAGGCTGCATAAATAATGGCCACAACCCCAAGCGCCAGCACATAGGGCGCAAACAGCCGCACAGCATCGGGAAACATCAGCACCCCAAAGCGCAACAGCCCGTAAGCCCCGGTTTTGGAAAGCACGCCAGACAGCATGGCCGATGCCGGTGTTGGGGCCTCGGAATACGCATCGGGCAACCATGCGTGCAGCGGAAACAGCGGCAGTTTAACACCAAAGGCCAACAGAAAGGCCAGCAGCAACCACCCCTGCAAGGGCTGGGAGAAGCCCGCGTGCATTAAGGCCGGAATATCCGTAGTGCCCGTTTGCAGCCACATGGTGATAAGCCCCACCAACATGAACAGCGAGCCACCAAACGTAAACAGAAAGAACTGAAGCGAAGCCCAAACGCGCTTTGGCCCACCCCAAACGCCTATCATCAGGCTACCGGGAATAAGCGTTGCTTCGTAAAACACGTAAAACAGCAGCATATCCTGTGCAGAAAACAGGCCAAACAAGGCTGTTTCCAGCGCCAGCATGGCGGCTACAAACTGCCGCCCCTGTGTGCACACACTGCGCCAGCCTGCCCCCAGCGCCAACGGGGTTAAAAACGCTGTAAGCAGAATGAACACCAGGCTAATGCCATCTACCCCCGTATGGTAGGAAATACCGTAATCCCCCATCCAGCGCAGGCGTGTTTCAAATTGCAGACCGGGCTGGGCGGGATCAAACTCCAGCCACATCAGCACGCTAAGGCCAAGGGTGATCAGGCTGCTCCACAGCCCAACCCACCGGGCTGTACTATCCTGCTGTTCTGGCCTGCCAGGAGCAAAAAATGCCACCAGCGCCGCAACAAGAGGAAGATAGGTTATGAGCGAAAGCAGGATGGGCTGCACGGCATCACCACCATTCAGGTTATATGAAGATGCTGCAAACCTGCTCTTTTTTGCGGGCTGATGCCAGCAGGTGGCCGTTCACGTTCAGCCGATCACACTACGCAGAACAGCCATATCCCTAACGGCGGCCAAACAACTTTTCGAGATCGGCCTTGCTGAGCTTCAGCCACGTGGGCCGCCCGTGTGAGCACGTGCCTGCACGGGGTGTTTCTTCCATCTGGCGTAGCAGGGCGTTCATTTCTTCCACGCTCAGCCGGCGCCCGGCCCGAATACTGCCGTGGCAGGCCATGCGGGCAATAACCGCATCAAGCCGCCCATCAAGTGCTGCCATTTCATCCGGCGCACCGTTTTCATCCGCTTCCAGCTCATCGGCCAGATCACGCAGCAGGCTTACGGCATCACTGCTACGTAGCATGGCGGGCAAGGCGCGCACCAAAACGGAGTCGCCGCCAAAGGCTTCAATTTCCACACCCAGTTTTTCCAGCGTGGGTTGGCGGGCCAGCAGTAGTTCAACCTGCACGCGCGGCAGATCCACTACATCGGGCACTAGTAAACGCTGCGCCTGCACATGCCCGCTTAAAAACTGTGCGCGCAAACGCTCATGCGTCAGCCGCTCATGCGCCGCGTGCTGATCCACCAGCACCAAGCTGCCATCTGCGGCTACGGCCAGAATATAGGTGTCCAGCACCTGTGCGATAGCCGCCCCCAACGGGTGATCTGCCGCCGCTGGCTGTAAGGAGGCCCCATAAGCAGGCTCAGCCTGCCCGGTTGCCGGTGGTGCGCTTACCACCGGAGCATCCCACCCAGCACCGGGTGAAGGCATGGCAACAGGCGGCAAGGTTCTGGCTGCCGGGGCATCACCAAACTGCAAGCGGCCTTCTGCAAACCGCACACCCTCTGGCGCGGGAGCATGAAACGCAGGAGCCGGAATAGGCGGTGCGGCCCCTTTTTCTGGCGGATACCAAATACGTGCCTGCCGTGGTGCGGAGGAAAGAACAGGCCGCACACCCACACTGCCAGCCCCATGCTCTAACGCGCGCTGAATGGTGCCAATAACTAGCGAGCGCACGCTGGCTTCATCCGCAAAGCGCAGTTCCGTTTTAGCCGGGTGCACGTTTACATCCACCCTATCCGGCGGCACCGTAAGCATAAGCGCCACCACAGGGTGCCTGCCGGGCTCAATCACGCGCCTATAGGCCACGCGCACGGCGGTTTTAAGCACCGGGTCCACCACAGGGCGGCCATTCACCAGCATGAACTGCCCATTGGCCGTGGACCGATGAACTGATGGCGGGCAGATAAACCCGCTAAGGGTCATGCCATCGCGCTCACCAGAAATTTCTAAAAAACCATCCGCCTCGCTGGCGTCCAGCAGCGCGGCAGACCGGGCGGCCATATCCTGCGCGGGCAGATCAAACAGCACGCGCTCATCCAGCACAAACCGGAAAGCCGTTTGCGGCACAGCCAAGGCCAGACGGCGCACCACGTTTTCAGCGTGTCGGCCTTCCACGCGCGCACTTTTCAGAAACTTACGACGGGCGGGGGTGGCAAAAAACAGGTCTTCCACCACCACACTGGTGCCCGGCGCACCGGCTGCGGGTTCAACGGGGGAAACCTTGCCCCCTTCTACCCGAATACGCCACGCACCACTTTCCCCCCTTGGGCGAGAGGTAATGCACAGCCGCGCTGCCGCCCCGATGGAAGGCAGAGCCTCCCCCCGAAAGCCGAGCGTGCTGATATGCACCAATGTTTCATCGCGCAGTTTGGACGTGCAGTGCCGATCTACCGCCAAAGCCAGATCATCGGCGGACATGCCCACACCATCATCGGTGACGATAATGCGGTCCACACCCCCGCCAGCCAGAGAAACCTCCAGCCTGCGGGCACCTGCATCTATGGCGTTTTCAACCAGTTCCTTCACTGCTGCGGCGGGGCGTTCTATCACCTCACCCGCAGCAATGCGGTTGACAATAACCTCTGGCAGCCGCCGCACATGGGGCGGCGTTTCAGGCTGGTTTGTATCCATACCGGGTTCAGCAAACAGGCCGGACATGGGTTAGACCTTTCCGATCAGAACAGACCGGAACCTTTGGCGTGCTGTGTGGGTGTAACCCCTTTGGTGGGCGAATTACCAAGGGCCGCATTGGTTTTCAGGCGGCGGTTTTCTGCATCTGCATCCACCACAGCCCCGGCCTTACCACCTTTCCAGAACATCAGTTCCTGCACAAAGCCCGAACCGGCTTCACCCAGCTCACCCCGGTCTGGCGCATCAGATGCCTCTGTGGCCTCGTTCACCAGAATGGTCTGGCCTTCACTGGTATCACCGTTTGTGCCGCGCAGCGCCACATCGGGGGAAAGTGTTTCCAGCGCCTGCAGGCGTTCACTTTCATCCTGCCTCCGGTCATCACCCTTTGAGGGCTTTACCAGCTCATCTGATGGCGGCATGGAAAGGGGGGCACGGGTTGTAACCGTGTATTCATCCGGCAGGCTGCGTTCCAGCCCGAAAGCACGGGCGGCTTCGTTCCCTGAGCAGCCACTTAGCAAAAAGCAGCCGCCAAGAAGCAGCAGCGGAGAAATCAGTGTCGAAACACGGCGCGCCATCGTCTGCCTTCCACTCATCCTGAAAAAACACCAAGCCCTTTGGGGGTTACCCGGTTTTTACGTTGTCTTGTTGCTGCCCGCCTGCCAGAAAATTCTGCACCAGCAGCATGCATACGGCGCATACTATAGCGGAATCTGCCACGTTGAATACATACCATGACCACCCAAAAGCGTGGGCATGCAGAAAATCCACCACGGCCCCATAGCGCACACGGTCCATAACGTTGCCAATGGCCCCACCTGTAATGGCCCCAACACACGCAGCAGTAAGTTTGCTGTGGGTGCGAAAAATCCATACCAGAAGGCAGCAGGCCACGGCCAGCGCAATGGCAGAAAACACAATGCGCCCCGCCCCGCCAAGCCCGCCAAACATGCCAAAAGTAACGGCGTGGTTCCATACCATAGTGAAGTTAAGGAACGGCAGCACTTTAACAGAACCCCGTGCGGGCAGATCCAGCCCGTACAGAATCCAGTATTTACTCAGCTGATCTGCTGAAAGCGTAAGCATCAGCACCAGCAGGCCAAGGCCTGCCGGACGCAGCATAAAGGGGCGAGAACTCACGCGCCCTCCTGCCCTGTGTGCGGGCCACCCTGTTGTTCCACCACATCGGCGCAGCGCAGGCACAGGCCAGCGTAATCATCCCGCGTGCCGGTTTCTGGCAAAACCTTCCAGCAGCGCACGCATTTTTCACCGTCTGCAACCTGCACAACCGGCGCACCATGCAGCGTGCCACCTTCATCCCCTTCCACGTAAATGGAGGAAGACGTGGGGTCCACCACCACATCCACGTGGGAGACAATGGCCAGTTCGCTCCAGTTTACACCGGCAAACAATGCGGCTTCTTCTTCAGAGAACGTCAGTTCAACCTGCGCCTGAAGGGAGGAACCGATGGTGCCTTCACGCCGTGCGCCTTCAATTTCCGTGGTGATGATACGCCGCACGGAACGAATACGCGCCCAGCGTTCATCCAATGCCGGATCATTCCATTCTGCGGGCAGTTCCGGGAAGGCCTGTTCATGCACGCTCTGGTCTGGCCCAAAGCGGGATGTCCATGCTTCTTCCGCCGTAAACACCAGCACGGGGGCCAACCATGTTGTCAGG